>JAFUPK010000107.1 GCA_017481265.1 Clostridia bacterium | reverse complement strand
ATCGAGGCGACAGAATTCGACTATGTTTCAGGAAGTAAACGCGGCTGTGTTTCTCTTTTGTTTGACAAGAGACATCCAATCGGATGTCTCTTTCTTTTTCTCCTTCCCGTCGAACTCAAACCGCCCCTTCGATCAACAGCCGTTTGTTCTCAAGAACTGTGAGGCCTTTGCTGGTTGCGGCTGTTAACTGGAATCGATCTGAGCGCCGCCGGTGGCGGATGAAGCGAAGTGAGATTCGCGCAGCACTCGGAAAAGTCGAGGTGGCTTCCATGACACCGAAGAGTTTTCCGCTAAGTGCAAGCCGGACGCGTCGTTGGTTCGAGCCCAACAGGGGGAGAAAAAGAAGAGACATCCAATCGGATGTCTCTTTCTTTTTCTCCCCCTGCTTGTTTCAAATAGCCGCATCTCGGTTTACATCCGCCTGCCCTCAAGACTGAGCTAAAGCTCGGTTGGTAGCTGAGCGAGCACAAAACGATTGAGAATCGTTTTTGTCAGCACTCTGATCTCCGAAGTGTTCGGAGATTTTTGGTTTCGTAAGGTAAGGAGACTGCAAGGGGATACTTTACAGAAAAGCTGAGGAACGGGAATAAAAAATATGTGCTCTTAGGAATCGTTCGACAAAAAATCAAAAATATTCCGAATTATTTTCGCATACCTATTGACAAAGGCTTTAAACGGTAGTATAATTACCAAGGTTAGCGAAGGCTAACTTTGATTCGAGCGGCAGGTTAGCCTGCGCTAATCAAATGTCTTCTAATTATTATTCAGAACACGGTGAGTATTGTTATGACCTTAAAAGATGCAATTGAAGGAAAAGAATACATCATTAAGAAGATCAACACCGACGACGAGGAGCTTGACGCTTTTCTGTTCTCTCTCGGCTGTTACAGCGGAGAAGCGATCACGGTAGTGACTCGCAGAAGAAGCGGTTGCGTCGTTTCCATCAAGGACGCAAGATACAACATCGACAATCAGCTTGCCGAAGCCGTCGAAATTTGAAAAAACGATCTTTGATTGTTTTTTTGCGCAGTAGTTAGCTTCCGCTAACTAAAAAGCTGCATAACACTGTAAATTATCCGAGAGGATCAATATAGAACTTATTTCGGGAGGAACTTCCATGAGAATCGCCTTGACAGGTAACCCAAACTCCGGTAAGACCACCATGTACAATGCCCTGACCGGACGTAACGAGAAGGTCGGAAACTGGGCAGGTGTTACCGTAGACAAGAAAGAACACCCCATAAAAAAGGTGTACGCAGGCAGTGAGCAGATCATCGCCGTTGACCTTCCCGGTGCGTACTCCATGTCTCCCTTCACAAGTGAGGAAAGCGTTACCAGTACCTACGTTAAAGGAGAAGCTCCCGATGCAATCATCAACATCGTGGATGCCGCAAATTTGAGCCGCAGCCTTTTCTTCACAACTCAGCTCCTTGAGCTCGGCATACCTATGGTTATAGCTCTCAATAAGAGTGACGTAAACTCCAAAAAAGGCACGAAAATCGACGCTGAAAAGCTTTCCGCGAAGCTCGGTTGCCCCGTTATCAATACAGTATCCACCTCTGCTGACGGACTTCGCGAGGTCGTTGCAGCAGCCGCTTCCCGTGTCGGTAAAGCGCAGAAGGCACCTTACGTACAGGGAGATGTTGATCTTACCGACAAGGCTTCGGTTGTTGCCGCTGACAGAAAGAGATTCGAATTTGTAAACTCCATCGTTTCCGAGGTTGAGACCAGAAAGGTGCTCACCAAGGATAAGAACATCGGTGACAAGATCGACGCGGTCCTCACAAACAAGTGGCTCGGCATCCCGATCTTCGCTGTAGTGATGTTCCTCGTGTTCCAGATCTCTCAGGTCTGGGTAGGTACTCCCATTGCCGATCTTCTCGTCGGATACCTTGAGACCTTCCAGGGCTGGGTGGGCGAGCTTCTTGCAGACGCAAATCCCCTCCTTTCCGCTATTCTTGTTGACGGCGTTATCGGCGGTGTTGTTGCCGTTGTGGGATTCCTTCCTCTCGTTATGGTCATGTACTTCCTCATTGCCCTCCTTGAGGACTGCGGATATATGTCCAGAGTTGCAGTTGTGCTTGACCCCATCTTCAAAAAGGTCGGCCTTTCCGGTAAGTCCGTTATCCCCTTCGTAATCACCATCGGATGTGCAGTTCCCGGCATCATGGCAAGCCGTACCATCCGCAACGAGCGTGAGAGAAGAGCTACCGCAATGTTAGCTCCCTTTATGCCCTGCGGAGCTAAGATCCCCGTTATCGCTCTCTTTGCAGGCGCGTTCTTCGATGACGCAGGCTGGGTAAGCACCGTTATGTACCTTTCCGGTATCGTTCTTATCTTCCTCGGCGCGCTTCTCGTAAACAGAATTGCAGGCTATAAGGCAAGAAAGTCCTTCTTTATCATTGAGCTTCCCGAGTACAAGGCTCCCTCGCTTTGGGGTGCATTTAAGTCCATGTGCAGCCGCGGTTGGGCGTACATAGTCAAGGCTGCGACCATCATCCTCCTTTGCAACATGGCAGTTCAGATCATGCAGACCTTCACATGGCGTTTCACCGTTGCTGAAACTGCTGATGCTTCCATCCTCGCATCCATCGCATCTCCCTTTGCTTACCTTCTCGTCCCCATCGTCGGCGTTCTTTCATGGCAGCTCGCAGCGGCGGCTGTTACAGGCTTCATCGCCAAGGAAAACGTTGTCGGAACTCTTGCAGTATGATTTGTAGGTCTTGAGAATCTTATCGACACCGAGGAGCTTGCACTTATGGAAGGTGCAGGCGCTGAGGTTGCGGGTATCCTTGCAATCACAAAGATCGCCGCTCTCGCTTATCTCATGTTCAACCTCTTTACACCGCCCTGCTTCGCCGCTATCGGTGCTATGAACGCCGAGATGAAGAGCGCAAAGTGGCTCTGGGGCGGCATCGGTCTCCAGCTTGCTGTAGGTTACACCGTAGCATACCTTGTATACACCATCGGTACTCTCATCGCAAACCCCGCTTCTCTTAACATCGCTGCCGCTATCGCAGGTCTTGCGGCTGTCATCGTAATGGCAGGCATTATAATAGCTTTAATCAGGAACACTGATAAGAAGCTGAAGGCAGAGTACGCACTCAAAAAATAATCCAATTCAGAAAGGACTCGGACAATGGTAAATCTTATTCTCGTAGTAATTCTCGCAGCCATAGCAGGTTCGATCATTTGGTATTTGTACAGAGCCAAAAAGCGCGGAGCAACTTGCATCGGTTGCCCCCATGCTAAAAAGTGCGGCGGAAACTGCTCGGGCCATAACGGACACTGCCATTGATCCGCTTTAAACATAGCTTATTATTTCTCCTATATTGATGATTTATGAAAACAGTGCATTGATCCTCCGTCAATGCATTGTTTTTTTGTAATTTTCGCACTATTAAGCAGAGATTTTAATATCAAATGAGACAATAGTGGAGGAAAGCGCGCCGTTTGTGAGGTATATTATATATAGTAAATACTTTTCAATACATTTTTGGAGGTAAAAATGGCAAAACGAATCATATCAGTTATCCTTGCGCTTGTTATGCTTGCAGGCGCACTTCTTGTTACGGTCTCCGCTGAGGAGTCGCTTTACAAGGATGTTAAGGTAAAGCGTTGGAGCTACAAGGATATTATGTACGTAAGTGAAAAGGGACTTATGAACGGCAAGTCCGAGGGCATTTTCGCTCCTGCAGAGACTATGACCCGAGCAATGGTCGTTACCGTTTTCTACAGACTTGCAGGCTCTCCTGCGGTAGAGTACGCCGCAACCTTTACCGACGTAAAGGCGAACAAGTGGTTCACCGATGCTGTTATCTGGGCTTCAAACAACGGTATCGTCAACGGTACGGGTGATGCTAAGTATGAGCCCATGGCAAACGTAACCCGTGAGCAGCTTGCCACCATCATTATGCGCTACGCTCAGTTTGCTTATATCAAAACCGAAAAAACTGTAGACATCACAGGCTATGCGGACTACAAGCGCATCCACGATTACGCACGCGAGGCTATGGCTTGGGCGAATGCCGAGGGACTTATCACAGGTAAGACCGAGGATACCCTCGCACCGAGAGAGGGAGCTACACGTGAGCAGTTTGCGGCTATCCTTCACAGATTTGACACAGCCGAGTTTGACTACGAGCTCGTTTACAACACTCCCGTGTACGGTCAGAACTACACAGCTCCCGAGTATGAGCTTGTGACCGATGCTGACATCTACGTGGCTGTAGACGGTGACGACAACAATCCCGGTACTCTCGACAAGCCCATTAAGACCTTTGAAAAGGCACGCGACATGGTACGTGCGATGGACAAAACCGGCAGAAGCGGTATCAAGGTTGCCTTTAAAGCAGGCGACTATGGAAACCTCGACAACATTACCTTTACCGCAGAGGATGCAGGTACTGCCGAGTGCCCCATCACATATTGCGCTTACGGCGACGGCAGAGTCCTATTTACAAATGGTGTACAGATCCCCGGTTCCTCCTTTGAGGCGATCACCGACGAAGAAGCAAAGATGTTCCCCGAGGAGGCAGCACCTAATATTTATAAGGTCGACCTTTCAGGCAAGATAGATGAGATCGACATCAGCAACGTTCTCTTTGGAGGAATCGGTCCCTGCGACGTTGCTCGCTACCCTAACAGAAACTCTGACGGAAGCGACAAGTATTATAAGGATTTCACTACCCGTGTTGAGGAAGAAGGTAAGACTGAGCAGGAATATGACAGCATTATGGTCTCAGGTCCCCTTCCTAAGGAAATGAGCAATTTCAAGACCTTCGAGGGAATGTACATCACAGGCTATCTCCGTACAGGCTGGTTCCAGGACACCTTCCCCGTAAAGAGCTACGACGCAAGCTCTAAGATCATTACCTTTGATTTTGAAAATTACGACTTTAACGGTGTATATACCCTTGAAGAATATACTCTCGCATACGAGGACAGAATGGATGATATGATCTACTTCCAGAACATTCCTCAGTTCCTCGATACAGACGGAGAGTACTGGTTTAACGAGGATGCAAAGGTGCTCTACGTATATTCACCGGTCGGCAACTATGCGCTCCCCACGGGCGGTAAGTTTATGACCGTTGACGAGTCTGCAGAATATCTCCGTTTCATTGGACTTGAATTTAATGCAACCACCGACTCCGCTGTTACGGCAAAGGCTGATCATACTGTGTTTGACGGCTGCACCATCGGAAACGTGGGAGGCATCTTCTGCCTTGAGACAGGTAATGCGCTGGATCTTACCGTAACGAACTGTGAGTTTTTCGGATTCGTATGCTGCGGTATCGCCAACAGCGGATATGACGGAAACGAGCAGGATCTGTATTATGCCGTTGTTCCTCAGGGACTTACGATCACAAACAACTATTTCCACGATTTCGGACTTCCCCAGTATTTTGAGTATGCTGTTGCCATCAATATTGACGGTACAGTCGGCGCATATATCGCACACAACGAATTCGTGCGCGGTGCCCACGGTGCTATCAACTACAGCTGGTGCCTTGACACCGTAATCGAACACAATGTATTCGACACTATGATGAAGAATACTCAGGACTACGGAGCCATCTACACCTATCGCGCTTCTCCCTGCCGCGGAAACGAGATCCGCTACAATCTCTTTATGAATATGCGAAACTACGAGGCTGTTCACAGTATCTATTTCGACGGAGCATACGGCGGAGAGGTATACGGAAATCTGTTCTACAATGCAGGCGACGTATTCTTTAACGAGGGACGCGATCACAGCGTGCACGACAATATCAGCATTACCTCCGGAACAAACAGAACTATGATAGTCAACAAGGACCGTCTCCTTCTGCTTGGTGACGTAACTGTGGATGGTGCACTGCTTAACGAAAAGTACGGTTACGATACTGAGCCTATTATGAACCTTGTTCCGAAGGAGGAAGACAGTAACTACGGCATTTGGAAGGAAAAGTGGCCTGTTCTGTATTCATACAATTATGATTATGCAAACTACGGCGACAAGGACTGCTTCTACACCATGTACAATGAGATAAAGAACAACTCCTGCATTGCTACAGAGCTTCTCGCCGGAAAGCATCTTGACGGAGCTCTCGTTATCGAAAACAATAAGAGCTTTACTGCAAATGACAATCCCTACTTCAAGAATCCTGCAAATGGTGATTACACTATCGTAAGCGGCGAAAGTGATTTCAAATACGTATTCGACTTTGAAGCAGTAGGAAGACAGTAATATAGCAGCTGCAAAGAAGCTCCGCAAAACGGAGCTTCTTTGTTATTCACGAAGGACATATGTTAATACTGCGTTCATAAAAATTGTTATTCACGAAGGACATATGTTAATACTGCGTTCATAAAAATGTGGTAAAATTAATGTAAATTCACATAAGGAGCTTATCATGAAAGCAAAACGAATCATATCAGTTATCCTTGCGCTTCTCATGCTTATGAGTGCGTGCCTTGTTACGGTCTCCGCTGAGGAGTCACTTTACAAGGACGTAAAGGTAAAGCGCTGGAGCTACAAGGATATTATGTACGTAAGTGAAAAGGGACTTATGAACGGCAAGTCCGAGGGCATCTTCGCTCCTGCAGAGACCATGACACGTGCTATGGTCGTAACCGTTTTCTACAGACTTGCAGGCTCTCCTGCAGTTGAGTACGCGCCTACCTTTACGGACGTAAAGGCGAACAAGTGGTTCACAGATGCTGTTATCTGGGCTTCAAACAACGGTATCGTAAACGGTACGGGTGACGCAAAGTATGAGCCTATGGCAAACGTGACACGTGAGCAGCTTGCCACCATCATCATGCGCTATGCTCAGTTTGACTACATCAAAACCGAAAAGACCGTTGACATCACAGGCTATGCGGACTACAAGCGTATCCACGATTACGCACGTGAGGCTATGGCTTGGGCGAACGCCGAGGGACTTATCACGGGTAAGACCGAGGATACCCTTGCACCGAGAGAGGGCGCAACACGTGAGCAGTTCGCGGCTATCCTCCACAGATTTGACACAGCCGAGTTTGACTACGAGCTCGTTTACAACACTCCCGTGTACGGTCAGAACTACACAACTCCCGAGTATGAGCTTGTGACCGATGCTGACATCTATGTTGCAGTAGACGGCGACGACAACAACCCCGGCACACTTGAAAAGCCTGTTAAGACCTTCGAAAAGGCCCGCGACATGGCAACTGAGCTCAAAAAGACCAAGAAATCCGGCGGCATAAAGGTTGCATTCAAGGCAGGCGAGTACGGCGCGCTTGACAATGTGCTCATTGACCTTAAGGACAGCGGCACAGCCGAGTGCCCCATCACATATTGTGCATACGGCGACGGAAGAGTCATCTTCTCTAACGGTGTGGACATTCCCGAAGCCGATTTTGAAGCCATTACCGATGAAGAAGCAAAAATGTTCTCCGAGGAAGCTGCTTCCCACATCTACAAGGTCAACCTTAACGGAAAGATCGACAAGCTCGGAATGGACACGGTCCTCTTCGGCGGAAACGGTCCCTGCATTGAAGCAAGATGGCCCAACAGCGATGCAAAGATGCCCGAATACAAGGACTGTACCTCACGCGTTGAAGAGGAAGGTAAGGCTGAGAGCGAGTATGACAAGCTTCTCATTCAGTTCTTCCTTGTAAATCAGGTCAAGGGCTTCTCCACCTACGAGGGACTCAAGATCACCGGTCACCTCCGTTCGGGCTGGTTCCAGGACACCTTCCCCGTAAAGAGCTTTGATCCCGAAACCAATATCCTCTCCCTTGATTTCGAAAATTACGACTTTGACAGCGTATATTCCCTTGAAGACTATCCTCTCGCATATGAGGACAGAATGGACGACACTGTCTACTTCCAGAACCTTGCCGAGTTCCTTGACAACAACGGCGAGTATTGGTTTGATGTTAAGACAAAGACTCTCTACGTATACGAGCCCAAGGGAGACTACAACATTCCCGTAGGCGATACCTTCATAACTCTCGGCTACGGTACAAGCTACGTAAATTTCGTTGGACTTGAGTTCAGCGGTACTAACGATGATGCCATAACCTCATGGGGTGCTAACGAGTTTGTCACCTTTGACGGATGCAAGATCGGTAATGTTGCAGGTGCTACTGCTATCTACTTCACGAGTGTTACGGACCTTACGGTTAAGAACTGCGAGTTCTACAACTTCGTTTGCGGCGGACTCAACATCACGTCCTACTACTGGAATGACAAGAGATTTGACGAGCTTCAGCCTGCGAATATATTAGTTGAAAACAACTATTTCCACGATTTCGGACTTCCTCAGTACTTTGACGGTGCCGACGGAGTCAGCGTTGCTAATTCCGTAGGAGTCAAAATTGCGCACAACGAGTTTGTGAATGCGGTTCACGGCGGCGTAAGATATGACGCTTGTATCGACCTTGTCATTGAGTACAACGTATTTGACAACATGATGAGCTCCTCTCAGGACTTCGGCTCTGTATATACCTTCAGGCAGGAGCACTGTCACGGTAATGAGATCAGATACAATCTGTTCCTCAATATGGTAAGGGATGAGATGAGACACAGCATCTACTTCGACGGAGCTTCAGGTCAGAAGGTATACGGAAACCTGTTCTACAACACAGGCGACATTCTCTTTAACACCGGACGCGATCACGCCGCTAACGACAATATCTATATTGCGGCTGATACCGAAAGAAGCTTTATACTCGGAATCGACAGATTGTATAGATACTCCGAAGAAGATCTCAAGGATCCCGACAATTGGCTCCATGAGTTTGACCATAATATCGGCGCTATGGGAGAGCTTCCCAAGGAAGGAGAGCCCGGCTACGAGAAGTGGAGCACACGTTGGCCTTACCTCTACAGCTATAGCTACGATCCTGCAGATCTCGGAAAATCAGATTGTATCTTTACCACCATTAACGAGCTGAAGAATAACGACGTATTCGGTGCTGACCTTTATACCGGAAGCTACAGTGACGCAAACCTTGACATGGCGGACAACAATCTTTATACTCTTGATGATAACCCCTACTTCGCAGATCCCACTCACGGTGACTACACCATCGTAGGCGAGACAGACTTCACCTACAAGTTCGACTTCAACGCTGTCGGAAGACAGTAATCTGTTAAAACAATATATAAAGCCTGCCGCAAGCAGGCTTTATATATTTATATGGAATTATTATTAAGGAATATTCTGTTATTCATACTGAGTTCATAAATATGTGGTATATATGAAAAAACTATACTTATATGAGGGAACTTATGAAATCCAAGAGTATTCTTTCGTTTATCCTTGCGCTTCTCATGCTTGTGAGTGCGTGCCTTGTTGCGGTCTCGGCAGAGGAGACTCTTTACACGGACGTCAAGTCAAAGCGCTGGAGCTACAAGGATATTATGTACGTAAGTGAAAAGGGACTTATGAACGGCAAGTCCGAGGGTATCTTCGCTCCTGCAGAGACCATGACACGTGCAATGGTCGTTACGGTGTTCTACAGACTTGCAGGCTCTCCTGCAGTTGAGTACGCCGCAACCTTTACCGACGTAAAGGCGAACAAGTGGTTCACCGATGCTGTTATCTGGGCTTCAAACAACGGTATCGTAAACGGAACGGGTGACGCAAAGTATGAGCCTATGGCAAACGTAACACGCGAGCAGCTTGCCACCATCATTATGCGCTACGCTCAGTTTGCCTATATCAAAACCGAAAAAACTGTAGACATCACAGGCTATGCGGACTACAAGCGCATCCACGATTACGCACGTGAGGCTATGGCTTGGGCGAATGCCGAGGGACTTATCACGGGTAAGACTGAGGATACCCTTGCGCCGAGAGAGGGAGCTACACGCGAGCAGTTTGCGGCTATCCTCCACAGATTTGACACAGCCGAGTTTGACTACGAGCTCGTTTACAACACTCCCGTTTACGGTCAGAACTATAAAACTCCCGAGTATGAGCTTGTGACCGATGCGGACATCTATGTTGCAGTAGACGGTGACGACAACAACCCCGGTACACTTGACAAGCCTATCGCTACCTTCGAGCGCGCACGCGATATGGTGCGTGAGATGGACAAGACGGGCAGAGACGGCATCAAGGTTGCATTCAAGGCAGGTAATTACGGAAGTCTTGATATAAGCTTCGCCAAGAACGACAGCGGCACAGCCGAGTGCCCCATCACTTACTGCGCATACGGCGACGGAGACGTTGTGTTTATGAACGGAATCGAGCTTTACGGTTCTGATTTTGCTCCTATCGACGAGAGTGATTACTACCTCTTCCCCGAAGGTATGAGAGCAAAGATCTTCAAGCTAAACGTGGCTGATATTATGACTCCTGAGATACTCAAAAATGCACTCGTTATGGTTGGCGACACACTTTGTCAGACAGCAAGATATCCTAACGGTGACATTGACACAACAATGGGTCAGAAATATGCTGATGATGCGTTAAAGTATCTTCCCGTTCTCAAGAAGAGATTCGATTCGTGGCACACCCTTGAGGGGGTCACCATCGAGGGTAATATCATTATCGACTACGAGTTCAATGTGTTTCCCGTTATCTCCTATGACAGCGAAAATGTGGTTATGACCTTTGATATGGGCGGAAAGGTGTTCCCTGCAGACGATGCCGCATACTGGGCAATGAAGCCTCACCAGTTCTGCAATGTATCCGAGGAGCTCGACGACAGATATGAGTACTTCCTGAACGAGGACAATATGTGTCTCTACGTTTACGGAGACGCCCCCGCAGATGTTTACAGCATCACTACCGGCGGTCAGTTTATCTCAATCGGTGACGGCTACACGGACGGTGTAAGCCACATAAGCTTCGACGGATTTGATTTTAAGTATTGTGCCGAGACGGCTATCCGTACCTCTCACGTATCAAAAAACGTAAGTCTTAAAAATCTTGATATCTATGCCGTAAACGGAAGAGGCATCCACCTCAACGGAGACGGATGCTCAGTTGAGAACTGTACCGTTGATATGTTCACAGGTGAGGGCATTTACTGCTACGGCAGCAACCTTACGGTAAAGAACAATCTCGTATGCCACGGAGACGTTGGAATCTATGCTGCAGGTGTTACCGAGGTATCCCATAACGAGATATACGATATGACGGATTCCGCGATCTATTATGCCGACTGTCCTATCACGATCGAGTACAACGTAATGCACGATTGCTGTCTTGAAGGCTCTGACAAGGGTTTTATATACAACGGAAGGTCATGGGTACAGGTCGGCGGAGTTATCAGATATAATCTTTTCTACAGCACGGACAACTGTGCGGGAATGTTCATCTATCTTGATGACGGTCTGTCAAACCAGGAGGTATACGGCAACCTGTTCTTCGGCGGTATGTCCCAGGGGATCCGCGTCAACGGCGGAAGAAATAACGATATCTATGAGAACGTATTTATTAAGCGTGACCGCGACGACGGTGTGCTGCTCTCACTTGGTGCAAAATATTCCGAGATGTTCGACGAGAACGGAAATCCCACGGGAACTCTTCCTGAGCTTGTGAATACTCTGAACGAAAGACCCGAGCAGGGAAGCGAAAAGTATAAGCTTTGGGAAGAAAAGTGGCCTGAGGCACTTAAGATCAATACCAACTGGGCAGACAGAGAGACAGACCCGGACTGCGGTGCAAATGCGGCTTACAACGTGGTAAAGGATAACTATAGCTTTGTAGGCAAAAAGAACAACGAGCATTCCGTTGACGAGCCACACTTTACACGCTTCAGCACTGTAGAGAACAACCCTGTTTTCGGTATCGACGTGAATTATCTGTTCGTTAATCCTGCTCTCGGCGACTACCGCATCAGAGAGGATGCAGGAGACTCCAAGATATCAAAGCTTCCCTACATTCCCTTTGCGGAAATGGGCAGACAGTAAGAGCAATTGGAGGACAGACAATGTACCACGACTACAGTATGAGGAAGATCATTGAGGATTTCAAGGATCCTGCTCCAAAAAACTACATCCTCGATACCGACGCCGCAAACGAGGTCGACGACCAGTTTGCCATTGCGTATGCTATGCTCGCGAAGGAGATAAATCTCCTTGCGATCACAGCGGCTCCCTTCGTCAATGACGACCGTGCCGCAACTCCCGAAGAGGGTGCCCTCAGAAGCTATGAGGAGATGGTCCGTGTCCGCGATATGGTGGACCCCGACGGCAAGATGAACATCCCCTGCTATCACGGATCTCCTTCCTATATGAAGGAGATGACAGAGCCCGTCATCAGCGAAGCGGCTGAAAATATCGTTCGTATTGTGAAGGAGACCGAGGGTATCGTCTATATCGGCGTTATCGGATGCTTTACAAACGTTGCTTCGGCACTTGTTCTCGACCCGTCCATTAAGGATAAGGTAGTCGTGCTTCTCATCGGAGCAAACAGCTTCGACTACGAAGGTGGAGACTGCAACGAATACAATCTTGCACAGGACAGACTTGCCGCAAGAGTTATCTTCGAGTGCGGTGTTCCCGTTGTGGTGCTTCCCGCTATGGGCGGTACCGAGAGACTTTACACCACCAACGCCGAGCTTAATTTCTACCTTAAGGATCAGGCGGGACAGATCGGTAATTACCTCTGTAGCCTGTTTGAGAGGGAAGAAGGCGGTCTCTTTAATGCTGACGGCTCAGTTAACTGCAAAAGCAGGATCATCTGGGATCTCGGTGCTATCGCTGTGGTGAGGCTTGGAGAGCGTGCCGCAAGGCTTCAGATTGTTCCGGCGCGGACTATTGATCCTGATGGCTATTGGGATATGACGCGTGATCTCGGACGCCGTATGATAATGGCTGACGATTTCAAGAGATGGAATATTATGCCCGACTTCTACACTCTGATGAGAAGCTCGGACCTTAAGTAAACAAAAAACTTTTGACACAAAAAAGGAGAAATCACAATGAAGATCACATTTATGGGTGCGGGTAGTACCGTATTCGCAAGAAACGTTATCGGAGACTGTATGTGCTCTGAGGCACTCCGCGACAGCGTATTTGCGCTTTACGACATCGATGGTCAGCGTCTTGAAGAGAGCCGCACGATCCTTGAAGCAATGCGTCAGACAAAGGGCGGCTTTGGTAAGATCGAGTGCTACCTCGGCGTTGAGAACAGAAAGGAAGCTCTCCGCGGTGCTGACTTCGTGGTAAACGCGATCCAGGTCGGTCTCTACGATCCCTGCACTATCATTGATTTTGAGGTACCGAAGAAGTACGGTCTCCGTCAGACCATCGGCGACACTCTCGGCATCGGCGGAATCATGCGCGGTCTCCGTACCATCAACGTGCTGAAGGATTTCGCCGCTGATATAGAAGAGGTCTGCCCCGACGCTTGGTTCCTTAACTACACAAATCCCATGGCTATCCTCGCAGGCTATATGCAGAGATACACCGGAGTCAATACCGTAGGTCTTTGTCACAGCGTTCAGGTCTGCTCCGAAAGCCTTCTCAACAGAGTAGGTATGGAGGATAAGCTTGAGGGACGCCGTGATTTCATCGCGGGTATCAACCATATGGCGTGGCTCCTCAAGATCGAGGACAAGGACGGAAACGACCTCTACCCCGAGATCAAGGCAAGAATCGACGCGAAGATCGCAGATCCCGATTGCTACGATAAGGTTCGCCTTGAGTACATCAAGAACTTCGGATACTACTGCACTGAGTCCAGCGAGCACAACGCTGAGTACAATATGTTCTACATCAAGTCAAAGTATCCCGAGCTTATCGAAAAGTACAATATTCCCCTTGATGAGTATCCGAGACGCTGTGTCGCACAGATCGAAGGCTGGAAGAAGGAATACGAAGAGATCCTCAAGAACGGCGTCAAGGATCACCAGAGAAGCCATGAGTATGCTTCCTGGATCATGGAATCCATCGTAACAAATACCCCCTACCAGATCGGCGGTAACGTGCTCAACAAGAACCACCTTATCACAAACCTCCCCGAAGAGGCTTGTGTTGAGGTACCCTGCCTTGTAAACGGCAACGGAGTTACTCCCACATACGTAGGCGCTCTCCCCGTACAGTGCGCGGCTATGAATATGACCAACATCAACGTTCAACTTCTCACCATTGAGGCAGCCCGTACTCTCAAGAAGGAGCACATCTATCAGGCGGCAATGCTCGATCCTCACACCGGAAGCGAGCTTGACATCGACACCATCAAGAAGATGGTAGATGAGCTCATCGAGGCTCACGGAGACTACCTCCCCAAGTATAACTGATCTTATTTATCTCAGCAAACTTAGCAAAGGAAATTTTTCTATATGAGTATTCGTATCGGTATCTTCGGTTACGGCAATCTTGGTCGCGGTGTCGAGTCCGCTATCCGTCAGAATGAGGACATGACTCTCGCCGCTGTGTTTACAAGACGCGCACCCGAAACACTTAAAATCAAAACGGAAGGCGTCCCCGTTCTCCACGCAGACGAAGTGGAAAAGATGACAAGCGAGATCGACGTTATGATCCTCTGCGGAGGAAGTGCAACGGATCTGCCTGTGCAGACTCCCGAACTTGCACGACATTTCAACGTCATCGACAGCTTCGACACCCACGCACGTATTCCCGAGCATTTTGCCGCAGTTGATGCTGCTGCAAAGGAGTCGGGCAAGGTCGGTATCATCTCCGTAGGCTGGGACCCCGGAATGTTCTCCCTTAACAGACTTTACGGCGGTGCTATCCTGCCCGACGGTGAGGATTATACCTTCTGGGGACGCGGAGTCAGCCAGGGACACTCTGATGCGATCAGACGCATCGAGGGCGTACGCAACGCAAAGCAGTACACCATTCCCGTGGATAGTGCTCTTGAAGCTGTGAGACGCGGAGATGCGCCTGCACTTACCACAAGAGAGAAGCACACACGCGAGTGCTTTGTAGTAGCTGAGGAGGGTGCAGATCTTTGCCGTATCGAGCGTGAGATAAAAGAGATGCCCAACTACTTCGCCGATTACGATACCACGGTGCATTTTATCACCGAGGAGGAGCTCGCGAGAGATCACAGCGGAATCCCCCACGGCGGCTTTGTTATCCGCTCGGGCAAGACCGGCTTTGATCTTGAGAACAGCCACGTGATCGAGTACAGCTTGAAGCTCGACTCCAATCCCGAGTTCACCGCTTCCGTTATCGTCGCATACGCAAGAGCGGCATACAGAATGGCAGCAGAGGGACAGACCGGCTGCAAGACCGTCCTCGACGTCCCTCCGGCATATATCTGCCGCGAGAGCGCCGACGAGCTGAGACGTAAGCTTTTGTAAAGGAATATTATCATGGAACAGAACAACGACAAGGTGATTTTTACAAAAAAGCAAATGAATGCTTGGCTTGAGCGTCACGCTGATTATATGGATGACAGAAAACTGACGATGTGTGTCAATGCGGTCACATTGCCCAATGGTGAATGGGGAATGGTGCAGATATTTCTTAAGGATAATTACCTTAATATTTATGACGTAAATATGCGTTCACAGCTTGGCGACCTGCTTTATTCCGTGGACTTAAAGAAGGCAGAAAAGATAAAGTTCAGTGGATTCTTGATGTTTTCTGCGTTTACTGTTGTCAGTAACGGAAAGAAATATAAATTTGATCAGTTTATGGGAGCAAAGCAGTTCAAAAAGGGCGTGTATGAAAGTGCAGGAATAGAAAAATAATAACAAAAACAGAGGCTTTTGCAAAAAAGCCACTCAGCTTGCTGACAAACCCTGTGCCAAAGCACAGGGTTTGTCAAATTAAACAAAGGCTAAATCAAAAGTAAAAGGAATGCGCGACCTGCGGGTCGCTTTTTGGACGAATAAGGGGAATTTCGCCCTCTGCGGAGGGCGACTTGGGACTCTGTCCCAAGACCCTGCGCCCTTTTAAAAAAGGTCGATCAAAACTTTTGTTCATTTTGTCAGCGCAAGACCTTTGTCAGCGGTCTAACAGAGGCTTTTTTCAAAGGTTCTATAATAAAAGTTGGGGTAAGACCTGACAGATAGCAAAAAAAGATAGGCATATCTGCCGAAATCTGATAAAATAAAGTTGACTAGACAAAACTTTATCGGAGGAGCAGATATGCCT
>JAFUPK010000106.1 GCA_017481265.1 Clostridia bacterium | reverse complement strand
TATATATGCCTATCACTAAAAAAGGAACCCTTAGGGAGACACTTCATAAAGAAGTGTTCTCCCTACTTTCTTTTTATATAAAAATTGTCACTTTCAGTTTGAAAGTGTCATAGTGTGTTACATATTTTGTGAAGGATAAATACTTGTCGAAAACAACATTTTTTCGGTGTGTAAAAGTGATATTGCAAACTAAAAGTTTGCAGTGATATTTTTGCCTTACGGCAAAAGTGATATAAAAGCCTACGGCTTTTGTGATATTATATTCGCCATAAAAACTCGGCGTAGCCGAATATCACACGGCTTTGGCCGTATATCACTGCGAAGCAATATCACTCGCCGATAGGCGAATATAACTGAGGCGCACTTCCTTACGGAGTGCGCCTCTACAGGTTCCTTTTTTCTTTACTTCTTCGCTTCGCCTCTCTTGCGGATCACTCTCGCAGGGTTGCCGACAGCTACGCTGTACGGAGGAAGAGGCTTGACCACTACCGCGCCGGAGCCGACTACGCTTCCGTCCCCGATGTCGGCGGAGTAAAGGATAGTCACGTTCATTCCGATGTAGCAGTCGCGTCCGATGGTCACCTTTCTGGTGTGTCCGCCCTGAGCGATGATAGGTCTGTCGGGATCCTCAAATATGTGTGAGTACGGTGTCAGGGAGATGTTCTGTGCAAGAAGGGAATTATCCCCGATCTCAAGACCGCAGTGCCCGAAAAGGCTTGTACCCGTGCCGATATACACGTTGTTTCCGATATTTATATAGCCATCGTCGCCCTCCGTATCGAGGTACACTCTCTGCGTAATGGTAACGCCCGATCCGATGGTGATGCTTCCTGAGGCACGGATAGTGACGTCGTCGCAGATGCTCACGTTGTCGCCCACGGAGATATTCTCTGCACCAACGATCTGGACTCCCACGCCGATATTAACATTTTCTCCGCAGGACTTAAAGCACCTTCTGTAATATTCGTTTCTTGCCTGCAGTGCCTCGTCTCCGTACATATTCATGATCACAGCCTTATAAAATTCTTCCTTGTCGGTGAATTTTTCAAATGCGTCTGTGAAAAATGTGTTAAGGTCTGCCATAGTGAATCTGTCCTTTCTTGTAACCGGTTTAATACTCGATCCCCGTACCGATAAAGCCTGCCGTGTTAAAATCCTCGGGGTTATGGCGGATTATGTAATCTATGTATGAATCCACAAGCTTTGCGGTAAGCAGGTAGCCCGCGGGATTCATATGAGTGTGGTAGAAGTATCGCTTCTTGAACTCGTCGTCATACACCGGACCGTACTTATAAAGGTCGATAACGTAGCAGTTGTCGAAAAGGTCAGCTATAGCATAAAGCCCTTCGACCATTTTCTCTGTGACGGCGGTGTTCTTGTCCGTTTCATTGGGGAAGGTAACGAGGAAGAACTTTGCATCGGGAGAAATCTCCTTATACTTACTGATGATCTGCCCATAGTACCCCATAAAGGTGGGGGCATTGTTCCTGTAGTCGGCAAGATCAATGTCGGACGCACTTCCGAACTCTTCAACGGCTCCGTTGTAGATATCGTTTACACCGAGGGCGATGACGTACGCCTGCGCCGCCTTTTCACGGTTCCACATCAGATGCCAGTCTGCAAAGGAGTCATATCCCTTTGTGTGAAGTCCTCCGCAGGAGAAATTGTATGCCGTCAGCCCGTTCTTTCTTGCGATATGCTGTCCCCACGAATAGTCGTACATATCGTAAAAATGGATGTCGCGGCCTTCCGCGTGAGACTCGAACTCACCCGAGGAAAGGCTGTCTCCGATGAAGGCGATCTTTCGGAATATGGAAGTAAAGCTGTAGCCCTCCACGAGCCTGTCAAGAGGCTTCTCGGCGGGATCGGGGATGATGTCGTAGATGTTCATGTAGGTCTCCTTTCAGCCTACGGCTGAAAATATATTCTGGTTTTTATGATTTTAGTATATCATACATCTGTATATTTTTCAAGGGTAAATGAAAGCCGCGGTGACTGTATTCCGATAGCGTACGCCGTACGGTATGGCTGTTACCTCACGTACAAATCCACTGTAGGGACAGGCGTCACTGTTTGCGTAGCAAACAATACTGTCCGTCTAACACCTCACGCCATACGGTATGGCTATAACCTTACGTATAGACTAATATGAAGAAAATGCTGCGCATTTTCAATTTTAATCGTATCCGTTTCTTTCGTGAAAGAAATCGGAACTAAGAAAGCCTTCCGGGACCGCTCAACGCGCCGCGTCCCAGAAGCTGCCCTAGGCTGTGCGGTGGCAACATTCTCCCGTGGGATTCTACAAATCCCACTCCGTCAGCTTCCTGAAATGCGGTGTAGGCTAAGGAGATGCACATACACCTCTCAAAATGAAGCAATCGCACCGCAGGCGGCGTGCGGTTTGCTGACATAAACGGTTCTAAAAGCGTTAGGATAACATCATGGCTGCTGCGGTATTTTATTCCCATCTGTAGGGACGACCTTTGGTCGTCCGAAAACGTACGCCTCAAGCCGTACGCCACGGCTATAACCTTGAGTACAAATCTATGGTAGGGGAGTAGCTTGCTGCTCCCGTTCTAACGTCTCTCGCCATACTGTAATGACTGTAATCTATCGTAAGAACCATCGGGGGCGCCGAAGTTTCCTCGTCGCAAGCTCCTCACCTCCTTGGCTGAATCTTTATTTTTGTTGCTACGCAACAAAAATAAGTGAATCTGTCCTTTCTTGTAACCGGTTTAATACTCGATCCCCGTACCGATGAGCCCTGCCGTTTTGAAAGCTTCGGGGTTGTGGCGGATTATGTAATCGATGTATGAGTCGATAAGCTTTGCGGTCATAAGATAACCCGCAGGACTCATGTGGCTGTTTAAGAAATAGTTTTTCTTGAACTCGGCGTCGTACACGGGACCGTACTTATAAAGGTCGATAACGTAGCAGTTGTCGAAGAGCCCGGCAAGCTCGTACATTCCTTTAGCCATGGTCTCCTTCTGCCAGACCTGCTTATCCGTTTCGTTGGGGAAGGTTACAAGGAAGAATTTTGCGTCGGGAACGGCCTCCTTGAAGCGGCTGATTATCCTTGCATAATTACCCATAAAGGTGGGCTTGTTGTTTCTGTAGTCATTCACGTCCACGTCGTCAACAGAGCCGAAGTCATCAAAGCTGCCGTTGTAGAGGTCGTTTACCCCGAGAGCGATTACGTAAGCCTGCGCCTTCAGTTCGCCCTCCCAAAGCTTCTTTTTGGTTGCGTATCTGTCAAACATCTCGGTGTCCATACCGCCGAAAGAAAAGTTATACGCTGTGAGTCCGTTCTTTCTGGCGATGTACTGCCCCCACGAATGCTCATACATATCGTGAAACTGTGTGTCCTTATCCTCGAAGTGAACTTCGATCTCACCTGATGCAAGGCTGTCGCCCACGAAGCCGATGGTTCTGAGAATAGATGTAAAGCTGTAGCCCTCCACAAGCCTGTCAAGAGGCTTCTCTGCGGGATCGGGGATGATGTCGTAGATGTTCATGTATGTCTCCTTTCAGCCTACGGCTGTTTATGCTGTGATTTTGCAGCTTCAGTATATCACACATCACCGCATTTTTCAAGGAGAGCGGAAGGATAAACGGCGAGGTTTTTGATTATATGTTACCTGTCAAGGTAATGCAATTCCTTGCGTATACATATTATACCACGTCAATGGAACGATGCCGAGATTATCGGAATGATATGTCGGGGTTAGCGGAATGATAAAACAAAACTGACCCTCGGGTATCGTGACGCGCCTTTTCGGCGTTACTCATGAGATGCTTATTCCGGTCCCGGAACGCCGACTCCATGGACTTTATTCGGGGATTCGGTTTCGTTTTCGCCGACGTTTCGCCGACAAACGACGAAAAACGATATTCTAAGAATTTTCATCTTGATTATACCGACTCTACCATAAGCACTGTGATCTGTTTTCCTTTCATGGAATCTCTCCTATAAATACAAAGATCCGCTAACGGCACTAGGCTGTTAGCGGTCTATGTTAGAATATATATTTATAGGGCGAGGGATTGCGGGGGGATTGGTTTAATACCAATTCTTATCTCTTCACGCCACCTAAAGCGTGAATGTACGCATCCTCAAGCGTTGGCTCAACTGCGACGGAATCCACAAGCTGACCGTCAGCCACGTAGCGTACCTTAGCAACGCCGTCAACGTATGCAACGGAGGTTACTATTGCGTCACGGCGGAGCATTGCTTCATCCTCGGGTGTGCCTGAGTGCTCCCAAAGTTTGCCCTTGATAGAGTCGATGAACTCCCCCTTATCACCTACGTACTTCACCTGTCCCTTTTCAAGGATGCAGATGTTTCGGCAGAGGTTTTCGATGTCGGCGGTGATGTGAGTGGAGAATATAATCGTTCTGCCTACGGCAATTCGTGAGAGCAGATTTAGGAAATAAAGTCTTTCTTCGGGGTCGAGTCCCGTTGTAGGTTCATCAATTATGAGTACCTTCGGCTCGTCAATTATCGCCTGTGCGATTCCCGCTCTTCTGAGCATACCGCCGGAGTAGTTGCCGAGACGCTTCTTTTCTTCCCCTACGAGACCGACGATCTCAATGGCTTCCGCGATCTTCTCTTTACGGACTTTCTTGTCCTTGATGCCCTTCATAATGCAGACGTAGTCAAGGAATTCTACGATGTTGAGCCTCGGCATAAGCTTCGTGCTCTGAGGAAGGTAACCGAGGGACTTTCTGAATTCTGCACGGTTAGCTTTAAGCTCCTTGCCGTCGAAGAATATCTGACCGCTTGTCTGATCCATTACCGTTGCAATGATTCGCATTATTGTAGTCTTACCCGCGCCGTTTCTGCCGATGAGACCGAAGATTCCTTCGGGAATCTCGAATGATACGTTATCAAGCGCTTTTTTCTTGCCGAGGGGGTATATTTTAGTTAAGTTTTTTATTTCGATCATGGTCTTGCCTTTCTGTAATTCGTTTAACCATTCAAGCCTTACCCGCCAAATCGGCGAGTAAAGCAAAATGGAGGAAGAGTAGTATATACAAGGACCCGCAAAGACCAAC
>JAFUPK010000105.1 GCA_017481265.1 Clostridia bacterium | reverse complement strand
TTCATCCGAGGACTTGTCCTTGGATTTCATCTGAACGAAGTGAAGATTTCATCGTTGCCGCGCAACGATTTCATTAAACCAACAGAAAAAGAGATAACATTTCGGCTACGAACCGATTTGCTATCTCTTTCTGTCGTTATAGGGGTTTGGGCTTAGCCCATATTTGCGTTTGACTAGTCAAATGCGATGCTTGCACTTTGCTCAAGGCATAAATTCTCCGCTAAGAACATCACCCGTTTCGGTAGCGATATTTTGTTATTTTCAGTTATATGAGAAGCCGTTGATCACGGAGTCTGCAGTTGCGGTTATCTCTACAGTAAGAGTTGTTACTGTGTCGGAGGAATAGATCATCTCATATTTCCATACATCCGCTACTGATACGGTATTGCCGTTTACCGTTATATCTCCTGTAAAGTTCTGCGAGAGAAGAATAAGGTTCTTAGCATCAACAGTGAAGCTGAGCTTGTCGCCTGCGGTACCCGAAAGAAGCAAGGTTCCTCTGTAAGGAGTACCCTGATCGGTCACCTCAACGATATCCCAATCCTTCTTCTGTTCGTCTGTGAAATCGTCGATGTCAATGTACTCAAGAGTGTCGAAACGGCAGGAGGTAATGGTATCGGCAGGGATTTCGGGGATTGCAAGCTCGGTATCGGTCGCTGTTTTCATTTGTGTCAAAATATGCTCAAACAAATTGATGATCATATCAGCCATGACTCTGTGGCCCCACTCATAGGGATGGCTTGCGTCGGGAGTGAATTCTTTGTAGGTGAACTCTCCCTTTTCGATTCCGAGATTCATGGCATAGTCCACGTTAACGATGGGAAGACCGTAGTACTCTGCAAATTCCTCTGCCTGCTTAAATGGTTTGTCACTTCCGGGGATGCCGACTATGCTGACTATAATGGCAACAGCGGGAGCATTATCATCATTCAGACAGCGTCTTATGAGCGCTTCGTAGGATTCGCTGTGCAGTGCGTTCTCAATGTCATCGTTTCCGGAGAACTCGATAAATACAATATCGGGATCATAGTTGAGAAGGTGGGGGTCAGCACGGAAATTACCGTAATCCGAGGGAGTGCCGCCGATGCCTGCGTTAACGTACTTGACCTCACTGTTCGGGAAGCGATTCTCGAGCCATTCGTGTGTAACGTGAGCATAGCTGTGCTGACGCTGAGCTCCGCTGTAGGCGCCCTGAGTAACAGATCCGCCGATATAGCCTACAGTAATGGACTCACCCTTTTCAGCCTTTGCGAAAGCCTTTGCAAAACGTGCTATGTTGCCTGTGCTGACGAGGGAGATGTCTTTCATCTGCTGATAGACGTCGGGATCCATGAAGACGTCGAATTCCTCGGGCTCAATGGGGACACTTTTGAGTCTTCTTACAGCAAAGCCGAGATTCTTTGTCTCTGTGACCTCTCCTGTAATCTTGTTGCGGATGAAGAAGGGAGCCGACTTGAGGAAGAATGGCTCGGTAGTATCGTCTCCGCCTGCCATTACGCTGTGTACAGTGCTTTCATTGATGTCAAGGATCGCCTTCTTTGTGGTGACCATCTCATAAACATCGGTGCTGAGACCAAGCTGCGGGAGGACCTGCTCGGAAACGCTGTTTTTGAAGCCGAAATCGGTGAATCTTTCGTAGTTATAAAGCTTGATGAGGATCTTGTTCATGAACTTTTCTGTAAGTGAATTGATATTCTCAAGCTTTTCGTGCATGGGGTCAACTGCGTTTTCAAGAGCGGCAAGGTAACGGGTGAGCATAACCGCGATCTCTGCACGGTTAGCGGACTTCTTGGGATTGAAGTTGCCCTTGTCGTCGCCGCCCACGATACCGGTAAGACGCATGACCTCTACGCCTTCAGCAGCCCATGAGGGGATCTTCTTTGCATCGGTAAAGGTAACGGGATTTTCTACGTTTGGAAGAGATATGCTGTTTGCTGAGAGGAATCTTGCAAATAGTACCGCAAGCTCCTGGCGAAGCACCTGAGCATTAGGACGGAAGGTGTTATCATCATATCCGTTTACAAGACCTGCGGAGACAGACCAGCCCACAGCATCTGCATACCATGCGGACTTTTTGGTGTCCTTAAAGGTAAGAGTGTCGGCACAGCCTGCGGTGTCTGCATTGGCAAGACGGGAGAGAATTGTGACGAGCTGTGCTCTTGTCATATTCTCAAAGGGAGCAAATACTCCTTCGCTTTTACCCTCCATGATACCCTCGGCATAAACATTTGCAACCGCATCGGAGTACCACTTGCCCGACTTAACGTCGGTGAAGGGAAGGGCGTCCGCTCCGGAAACGAGCACGACCGAGGACAAAAGAAGTGAAACTGTGATTAGAAAAGACAGTATTCTCTTTTTCATGATTGTTTTCCTTCGCTATAAATTTTTATAGTTGTATCAGTTGTAAGAAAAGCCGTTTATCACGGAGTCTGCACTTGCGGTGAGCTCAACAGTGAGAGTAGTTGCAGTGTCAGATGAGTAAAGCATCTGGTAATCCCCAAGATCGTTTACGGTAATCGTGTTTCCGTTTACGGTGATATCACCCGTGAAGCCCTGGGTAAGGAAGATCAGGTTCTTAGCCTCAACAGTGAAGCTGAGTTTGTCGCCTGCGGTACCTGTGAGAGCGATGGTTCCCTTATAAGGGCTGTCCCAGCCGTTATCTTCAACGAGCTCCCAATCTTTCTTCTGCGCATCGGTAAAGTCATCGTGGTCAAGGTACATGAGATTGTCGAAGTTACAGGGAGTAAGAGTCTTTTCGGGAACTGCTGTAACTGTGAGCTCAGCATCTGTAGCAGTCTTTGTAAGAGCCATTACGTTTTCAAGCATATTGGTGATCATACCCGCCATTACTCTGTGTCCCCACTCATAGGGATGGATTCCGTCGGGAGCGTACTCCTTGATTGTGAACTCGCCCTTTTCGATTCCGAGATCTATAGCATAATCAATGTTTACTATGGGAAGACCGTAGTGATCTGCGACTTCCTTAGCATTTGCGGATGCCTTTTCGCTTGCAAGAGCACTTACTATAAGTGCAACAGCGGGAGCGTTTTCATCATTAAGAGAGCGTCTTACAAGAGCCTCGTATGTCTCGCGGTGAACCGCATTTTCTGCATTATCGTTAACGGAAAACTCGATAAAGATGATATCGGGATTGTGAGAGAGCAGGTGCGGCTCTGCACGGAAGTTACCGAATTCGGAGGGAGTTCCGCCGATACCTGCGTTAACGTACTTGACCTCAGTGTTCGGGAAGCGATTCTGGAGCCATTCGTGTGTAACGTGAGCATAGCTGTGCTGACGCTGAGCTCCGCTGATAGCACCCTGAGTAATGGAGCCTCCGATGTAACCTACGGTGATGGACTCGCCCTTCTCAGCCTTTGCGAAAGCCTTTGCAAAACGTGCTATGTTACCCGTGCTGACGAGGGAGATATCCTTCATTTTTTCGTATACGCCACGATCCATAAAGACATCAAATTCTTCGGGCTCAATGGGAACGGTCTTGATCCTTCTGATAACAAAGCCGAGGTTCTTTGTCTCTGTGACCTCTCCTGTAACCTTGTTGCGGATGAAGAAGGGCTCTGTAACGTCGTCGCCTCCTGCATATACGCTGTGAGTGGAGCCGTCATTGACATTAACTATAGCCGTCTTTGTGCTGACCATCTCATAAACATCGGTGCTGAGACCAAGCTGCGGGAGGACCTGCTCGGAAACGCTGTTTTTGAAGCCGTAATCGGTGAATCTTTCATAGTTATAAAGCTTGATGAGGATCTTATTCATGAACTTTTCTGTAAGGGAATTGATATTCTCAAGCTTTTCGTGCATGGGATCAACTGCATTTTCAAGAGCGGCAAGGTAACGGGTGAGCATAACTGCGATCTCTGCGCGGTTAGCGGACTTCTTGGGATTGAAGTTTCCGTTATTGTCGCCGCCAACGATACCTGTAAGACGCATGACCTCTACGCCTTCAGCAGCCCATGAAGGAATCTTATTTGCATCGGTAAAGGTAACGGGATTTTCTACGTTTGGGAGAGATATGCTGTTTGCTGTAAGGAATCTGGCAAAGAGCACGGCAAGCTCCTGGCGAAGCACCTGAGCATTAGGACGGAAGGTGTTGTCGTCGTAGCCGTTTACAAGACCTGCTGTGACAGACCAGCCCACAGCATCTGCGTACCATGCGGACTTCTTGGTGTCCTTAAAGGTAAGAGTATCGGCACAGCCTGCAGTGTCTGCATTGGCAAGACGGGAGAGAATTGTGACGAGCTGTGCTCTCGTCATATTCTCAAAGGGAGCAAATACTCCTTCGCTTTTACCCTCCATGATACCCTCGGCATAAACTGTAGCAACTGCATCGGAGTACCATTTGCCTGCCTTAACGTCGGTGAAGGGAAGGTCGGTATCTGCGGCAGAAACGAAGACGACCGCGGATAACATAAGTGAAACTGTGATAAGTAGAGATAATATTCTCTTTTTCATGATGATTTTCCTTTCGGTTTGGATTCTTTATAAATTATAACATTTTCGTCTATGTAAGTCAATGACATTTTGTTTAATATCGGCAATAACCGAATAAAAAAACGCCTTCGCTTTGGTGCGAAGGCGGTATTATCAGCTTTCGAGCTGACGTCCGAGAAATCCGGCAGCAGTCTGGATCAGCTTTATCTCAATATCTCTTGATAAGGTTTCACCATCCGATCTTCTTACGGAGACCACACAGCCTGCAATATCTCCCTCGGAGATAATGGGCATCATACAGCTTACTGTACCTGCACCGCTTTCGGTGAGCGATACCTCCGATGTACCGTCGAAGGTGTAAAGTGAACGCTCGTCAACCAAGGCTTCAAGCTCGGCAGACAAGCTTTTATCGTTATAGTCCTTCTTTGGAATACCTGCGCAGGCGATGATCGCATCTCTGTCGCAGATCGCCACGGCAAGCGAGCAGGTCTTGTAAAGCGTGTCTGCATACTGCGCTGCAAACTCCGTCATCTCACCGATGGGGGAGTATTTTTTGAAGATGACCTCTCCCTCTCGGTCAGTGTAAATCTCCAAGGGGTCTCCCTCGCGGATGCGCATGGTTCTTCTTATCTCCTTGGGTATTACCACACGTCCGAGGTCGTCGATCCGTCGTACGATTCCGGTAGCTTTCATATATATAAATCTCCTTTTTATCAGTAAAAGTGATACGCAGTTAGTATCTGTAAAAAGGAGAGATTTATACGGTACGTATTTACTTTGTGGACTGATTGTGTTATAATAAATTAAAGGCGGTGAGTTTATGAAAAAGTTTTGGGGCTGTGTATCCAATAACGAGTTTTCTGTTGGTTGTACAGGACAAACTGTTTTTTTATATGATAAGGATGGTAATGAGTTAGCTAAGTTTAAAGATATAATTTACGGTTATACGCCTATGATTTCGCCTGACGGAACACTATTTGTTGTCAAATCTACAGAAGGCAGACTTGCAGTATATTCTCTTGAAACCTTGTCTTTAATTAAAAAGTTTCGTTTTTCAAAGGTTGACGGAGCACAAGATGACGGGTTTTGCTTTTCGGCTGACGGAAAGTTTTTTATAAACATCGAACGTCAAAAAGATGGTTTGCATTCTGCGATTTCGGTTTATAACACCTTTGATTTTTCGCTTGCCAACCAAATTCTGTTAGGCGAAGATATGATGTTAGACCACATAGAGTTTGATAAAGCAACAAATAAATATTATATTTTGGGATTTATGCGTGATGCCAACCGTGTTATTGATCATGGTTTTGTCGCTGAATTTGAAGAAAATCAAATCAAAAATATTACTGCTATTTCTGAAAAAGAGTATGATTTTTATCGTTCATATAAACATTTGGAAATTATGGGTTTTTCGGAAAAAGCATACGAATGGTCATATATGGATTGTGAACTCGATAAATTAAAATCCATGAATCATACACTTGCGAATTTGTATAAGCATTACAATAAATAAATTTCAAAAGGGGCTGTCGCAAGTTGGATAAAATCCGACTTGCGACAGCCCCTTTGTACTTTAGTTTACTTGCGTACGAATGATTCGATGGCGTAGAATCCCGTAACACTTGTTAGGTTGTCGGGGATCTTGTAGCTGTCAACCTCGCTGTATGGTATGTCTGTGAGATAGAGCGGTACCATTGCTAACCCAGGTTTGTGAGACGGATCGTAGGTGATATTTCCTTTACCGTAATTTCTTATGTATGCAAGCTCGCCGTTTTTATCAAAGAGTACCACATCGCCGGCGTAATCCACCATACCGGGACCTGTATATCTCATCCCGATGCCACCGCACACAGCGATAAGCTGTTTCATAGATTCAAATCCTTCGGGGTCGACGGAGAATGATTCGCGACCGTTTCCTGCATCAAGTGCAAAACGTGTGTCGACACCGCTTGCATCGTAATGTGTCATATACTGTACATATGTCTCGCCGCTGTACTTCTTTGCAGAGAATTCAAAAGTGAATTTGTCAAACTCAATGCCGGGCGCAAATACGAAATAGTTGCTCCAGTTAGCGGCAAAGCCCTCGAAGGTCTTCCTTTCTGTCTTGAGAACGTTGCCGTTAGCATCAAGGTATTTACCGTCGATGGTAATGGTGTAAGCCTCGTCTGACTTGTTTTCAACGCTGAGGATCATGACATTGCCGGGCTCGGTAGGGCCTTGGGGCATATCATCCATACCGGCGTAATATATAACGTAGGCAGGGGTATCGTAGTAATACTTTTTCTGCTTTACGACCCAGCTTCCGTAGTTCTTTGATTCCTCGGGTTCATTAACTGAGGGCTTTGTAGCAGGAGCTTGAGTTACAGGAGCTTCCGTTGCAGGCTTCTGTGTCACGGGTGCCTGTGTCACGGGTGCCTGTGTCGTAGGTGCTTGAGTTGTAGGTGCCTGAGTCGCAGGTGCTTGAGTAACAGGCTTCTGAGTTGCGGGAGCTTCCGTTACGGGTTTCTGAGTTACGGGATTCTGAGTTACAGGCTTCTGGGTTACAGCAGGCTGTGTCTGTGGCGCCTGTGTTTCGGGTACTACTACGGGCTTTGGCTCGTTTTTTTCGGTGTCCTCGGAGGGAGTTGCAGGCTCGGTCTCTTCCTTTTCGGTGGCTTTTTCCGTTTCCTTTTCGGTTTCCTTTGCCGATTCTGTAGCCTTTTCCGTTTCCTTTGATTCCTCGGCAGGCTCGGACTCATCGGTTACGATTTCGCTCTCGGCAGGCTTATCCGTATCGTCCTCACCGTCGCCGAAATCAAGAACGATCTCCTCGTCAAATTCAATGGTAGCGCTCTCCGTTGAGATAATGCCATCGGAAGGCTTTGAACTGTTGACAGCAGCAAATACCGCTATAGATGCCGCGATGGCAAGCACAAGGGCACTTACCGCAATATACTTGATCTTTGCGCCGGGGGTCATATTTTCAATAATACTTTTTATCTTTTCTTTCATGTCGAATCTCCTTTTCACGATTACCTTGTTTCACGTCTCTGCGCAAAGAGCCAATCGAATGCGGCACCGTTGTTTCTTACGGCAAAGTCGTTGTAAATGGTTCCGTATCCATCGTCTATCACGACGGTTACCTTGGTCATACCTGCGGCATTGGTAGCTGTTACGAAATTTTTGCCGTAATCAGCTTCAAGGTAATAACCCGGATACTGGTTTTCATCGGTACAATGGTGATAATAAATCGGAAGTGTTTTCAGATTCTCGTGTGCTTCTTCAGATATTCTGTCAAATATGAAGCCTTCGAGAACATAGTTTTCATCAAGCACACCTTTGTGAGAAAGCGCACTGATTCCGCCGTGGACAAAGAGTACTGCTGAAATTATTTCGGGAGATTTCTCAAGCATCTTCCATGTAAAGAAGTTTCCGTCATTTTCTCCTGTGGAAATGATATATACACGCTCTGTATCAACAGCATACTTGTCTGTTACATAGCTGTAAAGATCGGCACAGTTCTCAAGGTCGCGATTTGTAGCTAAAGCAGGTATCATGACGATACAGTCATAGGTAGGACTGTCTTCCTTGGGGAAGATGGCACCCACGCTTGAAATGCTTGTGTCTGCACTTCCTGCGGCGTAGATCACGAGGGGATATTTCTCGCTCTCGCTGTAGCCATCGGGGAAGCGGATGTAGTAGGGGTACTTAGCTTCTTCTTCCGAGTAAAGCTCAAAGCCATCGGGTGCAGGTGCGGGAACAAAATCTGTACTGCCGCCTCCGGTGTTTCCTTCATCCTTTTCGGTTTCCATAAGAGGCATAAGTCTCGTGAGCACCGTTGCGATCTCTGCGCGGTTTGCCTTTGCCCTCGGCTTGAACTTTCCTGCGTCGTCGCCGCCCATAAGTCCCGTTTCGCGGAGGGACTCAATGTATTCTGCCGCCCAGTCGGGGAAGCGCGTGCTGTCAGCAAAGCTGTCGATAAGAGGCTCGCCCTTCTTTGTTATGTTCATATACTGAAGAAAAGCCACCATCATCTTCGCAAGCTCCTGCCTCAGTACAGGGGCGTTCGGCTTGAAGGTGTTGTCGGGATAGCCTGTAGCAAGACCGCGATTTACAGCCCATGCTACGGCATCAGCGTACCAAGCGCTCTTTTTTGTGTCCTTGAACGTAAGGCTGTCGCTTCCCCAGAAGGCTTCCTCCGACAGACGGTAAAGTACCGTGACAAATTCAGCGCGGGTCATGGGGGACATGGGCTCAAACTTGCCTTCGCTCTTTCCCTCCATTATTTGCGACATATACATAGTCAGCACAGCAGGGGTATACCATGCTTTGTCCTTAACGTCTGTGAAGGGAAGAAGACCGTTTGCAAGTACCGAAGTTGCCGCAAAGCTTAAAAGCATTACAGCGGCGAGGATAGCTGATAATAGTTTTTTCATAGTAATAAACATACCTTTCTTTTATTTGTGATAAATAATTTATCAGAGCTTTCTTTTTCTTGTTAATACGTATGCCGCTCCGAGGAATATGACCGACACACCGACTAAAATTGCGGTATGCAAGATCAGCTCCTCTGTGGTCCATGGGTTGTGGAACGCCTTTTCGTTGAACCATTCCGAATCGTACCAGCCCCAATAGCTTGACATATGCATAGGGGAAGGCGAAAGGAAGTTATAAAGGTCTCCCGAGCGAAGCAAGGCGGAGTTAAATCCTACACGCATGAAGATCAAATAACCGATGCCTGCAACGGCACCGCTAAAGCCGCTCTTCATAAGTGTACCGACTAAGTAGGTTATGGCAATGTAGAAAAGGATTCCGAGAAAGGAAAAGCAGAAGAAGCTTCTCGTAATGCGGATGAAGGTCTCGGACAGATACTCACCCCAGGTAAAGTCGCAGTGCATCAGATAATTGCGCCGCAAGAAATACCAGTTTACGCTGAATGCGTATACAAAGTAGCCAACAATTATGTTGACAGTAAGGATGCCCGCAAGCCTTCCGAAATAGTACGTGCGCGGTTTGACTCCGCCTGCCTTCTCGATCTCGAAAAAGTTATCTCTGTAATCACGGTTCAAAATGAGAAGCACCGAGATCACAGCGAACAGCGGCATGGAGTAGTTCATGATCCATGAGTTCGATGCGTTCATGAGCGTCTGTACGTAGTCACCGTAGTCATGCATGAAATCGGGGTGATAGTCATTGATGTACTCAAGGGGGAATTTTACTTCACCGTTTTCATCAAAGACCACCTGAGTTCGGTATCCGCCCACGGCAATTTCCATGGCTACGGCTAAAACGAGCATGAATGCTATCCATAATAGAAGCGCACGAGTCAGGTTTTTGAGAGTCGTTTTGTAGGTTGCTAAAAACATGATTTTCTCCGTTCTTTCAGTATTTGGATGCTTATGTCTGCATCCCTCTACATAAGTAACGCACACAAATTCCGATTTTAGCAGGTTTTTTGAAAAAAATTTCTTGTTTTTTTGATAATATATGATAAAATAGCAATATAAATAGAAAAGGAGGCGTTAGCGTGAAAGTTCAAATAGTTTTAACCGAAACTACAGCGATTTCACGCAGTGCAGCCGTAGGCTGAATGGAGATTAATATGTTCTTAAATATAGCCATATGCGACGATGATAGCGCTGTAAGTGAATATCTCGAACACGAAGTTTCTGCGTGGGCGGACAGAGCAGGGAACGCTTGGAAGATCAGTTCGTTTCCGTCTGCGGAAGCCTTCCTTTTCGATTACAGCGAGAACAAATCTGTTGACGTTCTCCTTCTTGATATCGAGATGCCCGGCATGAACGGCATGGAGCTTGCACGGCACCTGAGAGATGCGAAAGCGGCTTTGCAGATAATCTTTATTACAGGGTATTCTGACTACATTTTCGAAGGCTATGACGTGTCAGCACTTCATTATCTGATGAAGCCTGTGAGCCGTGATAAGCTTTGGTCTGTTCTTGACCGAGCGGCGGCTCTTTTAGAGAGAAGTGAAAAAAAGATCATTCTCGAAGGCTCCGGCACATCGTCGCTTGTGCCGATCTCCGAGATCAGGTACATTGAGGTCATAGGGAATTACGTGACCGTTTACGCAGACAGACAGTACACGGTAAAGGCTACACTTGCATCAATTGAGAGTCAGCTTGATGAGGCGTTCTTCCGCGCGGGGCGATCATACATTATAAATCTCGATAGGGTGAGACGTGCCGCAAAGAAGGAAGTAACGCTTACAACGGGTGAGCTTGTCCCTCTTGCAAGAGGCGTATACGAAAAGCTGATGAACGCTATTATAAACAGAAGGTGAGGTACCGAGGTGTCCTTGTTAACATATTTTTTGGACCGCCGAATCGCAAAATATCAGCGCGAGCTGACGCTGACTCATTACGAGGAAGTTGAGAATATGTACCGAAATATGCGCGCATGGCGGCACGATCTTAAAAATCATCTGCAGGTCATGAAAAGCTTTGCCGATAAAGGTGACATATCTTCAATTTCTTCTTATCTTGACAAGCTTTCCGAGGATCTTATTACCGTAGATACGGTAATAAAAACGGGAAACTCAATGACGGATGCAATTCTGAACAGTAAGATATCTCTTGCAAGGTCGAAGAAGATCCCCGTTACGGCAGATGCGGCAATCCCCGTAAAGCTCAGCCTTTCGGAAATAGACCTCTGCGTAGTCATCGGAAACCTTTTCGACAATGCGATCGAAGCAAGCATGCGTCTTCCCGAAAGCGAAAGAATGATAAGAGTCTACATAGACATGAAGGGCACACAGCTTTACATTTCCTTCACAAATCTCACCGCTGTAAAGAAGCACACAAGCTTTGCTTCGTCAAAGGGCGAGGGGCACGGATTCGGACTTATGCGTATAGACCGCACCGTGGAAAAGCTCGGCGGTTACGTCCGCCGCGGAAGCGAAGACGGCGCATTCACGACGGAGATACTCTTGCCGCAAAGCGAAATATAATGCAATTCGTCACCCGAAAATAACGATTCGTCCCCGAAATGTGATTTTCGGGGATTCTTGGTTTATAATGAAGCCGTAACTTAATCGAAAGGCTTGGACTAATATGAAAAAAGAAAAAGTAAAAAAAGAAAAAAAGCCTAAGGAAAAACCAAAGTACAGCGTGTCACAGAATGTAATGTGGATGTTACGCAAGGGCTGGAAAACGAAGAAGAGCGTTATCTTCTTACTTGTTCTGCTTATCGTCGTAAGATGTACATCGCATCTTATCGGAGTATTCATGACTCCATCCATACTCGGTGTGCTTGAAAGCGCCGCACCGCTTTCCAAGGTGCTCGCGACAATGCTTGGTTTCCTTCTGTCGACTCTGGTGCTTGACTGCGTGATCACTTATATTGAGCAGAACACCCTCTACGGCAGGGTAGAGGTAAGAATGGCGATCGTAAACGAAGTAAACCAAAAAGCCATGACCACATCGTACACAAACACAGTCACGACCAAGAAAAACGAGATAATAAATCAAGCTTATAATAACTGTAACAGCAATGCTTGTCCGACTGAAGCAATTTGGTCGCGCTTCCGCGAGGTAGCGGGACATACAACGGCTTTCGTCGTATTCCTGTGTATGCTGTCATACGTAAATCCCATACTTATGGCTGTCTCCGTCGTAACCTGCCTTGTGGAATTTTTCATGAACCGCCGCCTCAACAACTGGTGGTACGAAAACCGCAAGGAGGGAGACCGCTATTCACGCCACATCGGGTACGTGACTGACGTGGGACGAGACGTCGCCTATGCCAAGGATCTGCGCCTCTTCGGTATGAAACGATGGCTTGAGGACATCTACAGCGCAAATTTGAAGCTTCAGCAGCGTTTTCAGCTCCGAGGTCAGGTCAACGGACTTAAGGGAGATGTGCTGAGAATCGTACTCGCTCTTCTCAGAAACGGCGCGGCGTATGCTGTACTTATTCTGCAGGCGATAGAAAACGGTATGTCAGCATCGGAATTTTTGCTTTGCTTTACAGTTATCGGAGAGTTTACAGGAATGTTTTCAAGCATACTCGGAGACTTTACGGGACTTCACAGCCAATCCCTTGAGTTATCGAAGCTTCGCGAGATGCTTGAGCTTGACGAGCCATTTAAATTTGAGGACGGAGAAGCACTTGTTCCCGATAAAAACGGCAGCTACACCTTCACCTTTGAAAACGTCAGCTTCCGTTATCCCGAAGCTGAAAAGGATACCATAAGCGGACTTAACCTTACGGTAAATGCAGGGGAAAAGCTTGCCATCGTGGGACTGAACGGCGCGGGAAAGACCACCCTTGTGAAGCTGATGTGCGGCCTTTTCGACCCTACCGAGGGACGAGTGCTCATAAACGGCGAGGACCTTAGAAAATATAACCGCCGTGACATTTATAAGCATTTCAGCGCTGTGTTCCAGACCTTCTCAATTCTCAGCGTCACGCTTGAAGAGAACGTGACCCTACAGGAAGAAGGTATCAACTACGAAAAGCTTTATGACGTTATCGAAAAGGCGGGACTTAGCGAAAAGGTAGCTTCTCTTGAACACGGATATAAGACACAGATCGGCAGAGACGTGTATGAGGACGGCGTGCTCCTTTCCGGCGGCGAAACACAGCGTCTTATGCTTGCGCGTGCGCTCTACAAGGATGCTCCCGTGATCCTTCTGGACGAGCCTACTGCCGCCCTTGATCCCATCGCGGAAAACGAGCTCTATATGAAGTACAGCGATATGACCGCAGGACGGACAAGCGTATATATCAGCCACCGCCTTGCATCCACACGCTTCTGTGACCGCATTATCTATCTTGAGGACGGAAGGATCGTCGAGGAAGGCTCTCACGCCAATCTTATGAGGCGCGGCGGAAAGTATAAAGAGCTTTTCGATATTCAAAGCAAGTATTACAAGGAAGGAGGTACTGACAATGGCTGAAAAGAAAGAAAAGCTATCTGCCTTTAAGGCTTTAAAGCTCAGCTTCGGAGCATTGAAGCTGCTTTGGGGCAAGCACCCTATGATGGTCGTAACGAAGCTGTGCGAAAGCGTGTTCCATTCTCTTACACCGTATGTTAATATCTATCTTTCCGCCCTTCTTATCGGTGAGCTTTCTTCGGGAAGGGATCTGAAAAGACTTCTCACTATTGCAGGCTTTATCGTCGGCTCGGAGCTTCTCATTTCCGTGATGTCAAAAGGCATCGAAATGTGGAAGACATACCACATCACGGATATATGGCAGCAGCTTGAAAAGCTGTACGTTGACAAATTCATGAATATGGACTACCCCGACGTGGACAGCGCCGAGATTCAGGGGCTTTGGAGTCACATAAAGCAGCTTAAAAATTGGCGTGGAAACTCATTTATGTATTTAAACAATGCGGTATGTGATCTCGTATCGGCAGTCACGGGTATCTTCGGTGCCGTGGCGCTCAGCGTGGGACTTTTTGTGTCAAAGACCTCTACGGGAAGCGTGATCGGAGCGTATCTTGACAGTCCCGTGTTCATTTTAACTCTCATTTCCGTGATGGTGCTGTCAAGTGTAGTCCCTCCCGTTTTACAGACCAAGGCGTCGGGTTACAGAACAAGATATTCGGAGATGGCGAAGTTCGGAAACAGGTCTTTTGGATTTTACTTCTATGGAAGACATCTGAACCGTGCAGTTGATATAAGAATGTACGATCAGCAGGATATGATCTGCTCAGTAGCAGATAAGATACCTACTTATACAACCGACTCTGAGATTGCAAAATGGGCACGCGGACCAATGGGACTTCTGCACGTTGCGGCAAGCGCTGTGTCAGGCTTTTTCACCGTATGCGTGTATCTGTTCGTGTGTCTTAAAGCCTATGCGGGAGCTTTCGGTATAGGTCAGGTGACGCAGTACATCGGTGCTGTTTCTTCGCTCTCGGGCTCTGTAAAAAAACTTATAGGTACACTCGGGAACATCAAGGTCGAAGCCGAATTTCTTGAACCGAATTTTCAGTTCTTGAGTATTCCCAACGCCATGTACCAAGGCTCGCTTACCGTGGAAAAGAGGCGTGACAGAAAGTATGACGTGGAGTTCCGTGACGTGTCCTTCAAGTACCCCGGTACGGATACCTACGCCCTCCGCCATGTGAATATAAAGTTCAACGTAGGTGAGCGCCTTGCTGTCGTCGGTATGAACGGTTCGGGAAAGACAACCTTCATCAAGCTCCTTTGCCGTCTCTACGATCCTACCGAGGGTGAGATTCTTCTAAACGGCATTAACATCCGCAAATATGACTACAGAGAGTACATGAATATCTTCTCCGTGGTTTTTCAGGACTTCAAGCTCTTTTCATTCAGCCTTGCCCAGAACGTTGCCGCAAGCGTGAATTATGACAGCGAGAGGGTAATTTCCTGCCTGAAGGAAGCAGGATTTGCAGACCGTCTTGAAACTCTGCCAAACGGAATCGAGACGGGCATCTACAAGGATTTTGATGAGGAAGGCGTTGATGTTTCGGGAGGCGAGGCGCAGAAGATCGCTCTTGCCCGTGCGCTTTATAAGGATTCTCCGTTCATCGTTCTCGACGAACCCACCGCTGCTCTTGACCCTGTAGCTGAGTATGAGATCTACTCAAAGTTTAACGAGATCGTCGGCGACAAGACCGCGATATATATCAGCCACAGACTGTCAAGCTGCCGCTTCTGCGACAAGATAGCAGTATTCGATAACGGATCGGTAGTACAGATGGGAACTCACGATGCGCTTGTGTCTGACGAGGACGGCAAGTATCACGAGCTTTGGTATGCTCAAGCGCAGTATTACACGGAAGGCAAGTGATAGCGTGAAAGTTCAAATAGTTTTAACTGAAACTACAGCGATTTCACGCGCAAACAAACACTAAAAATCAAAAGTCCGATTTTTGTCTGCTTCGCAGACACGTGTTTGTTTCATTATTTTTTTGTGCAGCCGTAGGCTGAATGGAGATTAATATCAAACAGATCCCCTTAGAAAACTCTCATAGATTCAGCTTCTGTGAGACTTTTCTAAGGGGATCTGTCAATATACAAATGTGAACTATGCGTAAGTTGAGGCTTTGGCAGTCAGATTTTTGACTATAACGATTATCTGTTCCTCTTTGACCTTGATTATGAGCTGCACGGTACGTTTTTCGGCTGATTCATTTGCACTTGCTGCATCAATTGCATTATCCGGTGCGTTACCGAGGACGATGGCAAAGTCGGTGCAGGATATGTTTATCATATATATGTCATGATACTCGTATTCTACAAGTACATTTTTTGCAAGTGCCTCACTTGCCTTGCTTTGCACAAGCAGATAAACAAGGTTGGTGTTTGGGTCGGGTAGTACTTCCTCAAAAAGTGTTTTGCTTTTTGGGGACGTATCATTAGCTGTATGAAACAGACTGCCTTTGTATAATTTTTGTAAGCATTTCGGGTAACTGCTATCACGCAGACAAGCTCTTGTTATTAAGTGTGATATATGTAGTAAATACGCTTCCTTCTATGTCGAAAAACAGCTCACCGTCATACTGGTCGACAATGTTTTTCATGCTGAGTATGCCAAATCCGTGACCTGATGCTTTTTTCCCCGTACGCAGATCGTTTATGTCTGTATCGGGCGGAGCATAATTCTTGAGTATTACGACGATCTGTCCTTCGTCTACCTTTATCATGAGGGAGACATACCTGTTTGCTTCGAATTTTGTCTTTTTTGCCGCCTCGATGGCATTGTCAAGAGCATTTCCGAGAAGCACTGCGAAATCTATGGAGGATGTTTTCAACTCTTTGATATCGTGGAGCTCTGCTTCAAAACGAATGCCACACTCCTTGGCAAATTCATTTTTGCTGTTGATGAGAAGGTATATCACGCTGTCACTACGATCCATCGGAAAGTCGGCTTTATCAACTGTCGCAAGCTCACGTGCTACGCAGTTCTCGATATCCTTGTAGTTTCCTGCCTTAAGGTCCGAAAGTACGCCGATTAGGAAATTCTTCTGATCGTGCTTTATCTTTAAGATACTCTTCCCATGGTTCTCAAGCTCGCGGTACCGCGTTTCCTGCTGTGTAACGAGCTTGTCGATCAGCGCAAGACGTGCCTCATACTCGGCACTCTTTTTCAGCTTGTCGATAACATTGAAGATGATTATTGCCGACATTATGAAGAAGCCGTTTGTGACCCACGCGATAAAGAATACGTCGCTGTACGCCCATATACTGAGCATATACATACGGAGCTGGAGGAATATTGACAGCGTGGCTGAAAGGGGAGCGATAAGGACTATCCAAAAGCGCACGTATGGGATAGTGTCAAACATTTTTTCTTTAAGAATACGAATGACCGCCGCAAAAACGAACAGCATTACTCTCGACCATACGAGGCACATATACGTAGCCTCGGGTGTGGGTGTATTAACAATGTTTACATCATAGTTCCGCAGTATCAGGATAACCGCTAAATTATCGCACAGTACCGTAAGTGAATAAGCAAGGCAGGTGAAGAAAACACGGTTGTGCCACTTAATACAGTAAACAAAGGAGAGCATTATTATTCCGATTATAGATACAATCACGCTGTATTTTGTACTTATATTTGCTAATTTCGAAAAGAGCACAAGCAAGGCGAGAAGGGTAATGCCTGCCATTACATATTTGTTTCTTTTCCTTATGGAGAAAGCCGAAAAGATATACAAAGCATAGCCCGCGGTAAGTGCGGCATCGCTTAAAGCATAAAAAATATCAAAATAATTCATCGTTTGTACTTTTCCACGTGTTTCATGTATTCTATCGAAAGCTCTGCCTTTTTCCGTCGGCTCATGGGAACTCGACGGTCGTCCTGCAGAACTATCTCATCCTTTTCGATAACCTTTATCTTGTCCATGTTGACGATAAACCCTTGATGTACCTGGAAAAATCCGTGATCATGAACTGAGTCATATATGCTTTGCATGGTGTTTCGCTCGGTTATATCCTCTGTGACCGTGTGATAGATGATATGCTTGTTTGAATACTCAATATAGCATATATCTTTAATGGGTACGGAGAGTATCCTATCCTTGAGCTTTACCACATGGTACTTGTGAAGAAGATCGAGCCTTGAAAACGCATGAGTGAGGACTTCGTGTATCTTTTCCTCATTACAAGGCTTGAGCAGGTAGTGAAAAGCCTGACATTCAAAGGCGTCGATGGCGTATTCGGGGTGAGCGGTAACGAAAATGATGACGCAGCTTTTGCTTAGCTGCCTCAGAGCCTTTCCTGTCTCTATTCCGTTGATGAGCGGCATATCCACATCAAGAAAGACGATGTCAAAAAGGACACCCTCGCCGACCTTGAAAAGGAGGTCCTGACCGGATGTGAAAATGCTGTAAGAGATCTGCTCTTCAAAGCCACAGCCTTCACAGAGACTTTTGACCTTCATACATTCTTTAATATTATCGTCACAGATTGCAATGCGCATAATAATGTTCCTTTGGTAACTTTTGTGACCTGCGTTTTTTACGGGCATAGCGTGAAAGTTCAAACAGTCTTAGTCTGAGTAAAAGCTGTTTCACGCGCAAACAAACACTAAAAATCAAAAGTCCGATTTTTGTCTGCTTCGCAGACACGTGTTTGTTTCATATTTTTTTGTGCAGCCGTAGGCTGAATGGAGATTAATATGCAGATCATACTATTATCTACATTATAACATATACTTTTGAAAAATAAAAGAGGTGAGTTGTGCCAATTGGGATGCCAAGTTGACCGAACGAGCCAAATGGGTTGTAATTGACAGTAACTCATGTTATTATTAAAATAACATAGGCGACTAATAAGCTGTAGCCAGATTTAGATTTGCGAAAAGGAAGATAACAATATGAGGTATATTTACAGCAGGATATGGATCCATTTAAAAACTATTTTTCGAATCGTTTTCGGCGAGAATAAGGTGCGCGGAGCTATTGCTTTCGTGCTGCTTGCCGCACTCCTTACCACTTCAACCGTTCTTGGGTTAAGAAGCTTTGAGGAGAAAAGCGAAGAGATAATTGTAGAGGACCCCATCGAGTCCTACGATAAGATCACAGTTATCGAGATCGGCGGCGACGATGAGACCGAATCGGAAACAACAGACGAGACCATCGCAGCCACCGAGAGCGTGACAGTCGGGGAGTAAGCTATGTTAATAAGATCCTTTGATAGAAAGAAGCTATTTATTCTTGCAGTGTGGGCATTTATGATGCGTGTGCTGATGCTTCCGCATGATGCTTATAAATACATAAATGCTACTGAATGGTCATTCCGGTGCTTCTTGTGCCCGTATGCGCGTTTATTCTCTATGACCGAACTGAGATAGAGCTTGCTCTTGTAAACGGAACAAAGACCACAAAGCTGTTTTTTCTGCATCTGATCCCATTTGTAGTTTACACTGTGATCCCAAACGTGGCTTTCTCATTTGCTTTCAGCAGCTACACGGATACTGAGCTCGATCCCGCAGAAATTACAATGAAGACAATACCGGAGTTCGTACCTGCAAACTATAAGCTATTGACTGCGATATCCGTGGCGGTAACAGTTCTGTTTTTCTTTGCGTTATATTCGCTTATCAGAGTCATAGTCCGCAACTGCTATATATCTCTGTTCATATGCTTCGGACTGAACGTGGGTATAAGCAACTTCAGCGCGGGTATAGCCGCTATGCATTTGCCAATGACGAATAGCTTATTTGACCCGCTCATAAATTCATATTTTATTGGGAATACGGTTCCCAACGCCTACGCGGAAAAATATCCCGAGCTTGCAGGCATGGCGAATATTTGGACATTCAACCGCCTTCTTATCTTAGCAGTAAGCTTGTTAATATTTTTTATCACGTATCTGATCCTGCGCCGTGAAAAGCTTCACTGCGGTGTCGGAGAATGAAAAGCAAATACAAAGGAGCCCCTACAATGAAAAAACTAATTTCAATCATCCTATCCGCTGTGATGTTGCTTTCAGCAGTCATCACCGTCAACGCCGCATCCTTCAAGGATGTAAAATCATCCGACTGGTTTTATGCCAGCGTGAACTATGTTGCCGATAAAGGCATCATGAAGGGAACTTCTTCAACGAAGTTCTCTCCGAAAGCATCACTTACTCGTGCAATGGGCGTAACTCTTCTTTACCGTGTAGCGGGCAGCCCTTCCGTATCGGGAGTAACAATACCGTTTACCGACGTTAAAAGCGGCACATGGTACACCGATGCAGTAAAATGGGCGTACAAGAACGGCATTGTTACAGGAAAGTCAAGCACATACTTCGATACCAACGGCAACATAACCCGCGCCGAGTTCGCTACTATTCTCAACCGATATTCCGACTTCATGAAGTATACGCTTCATGTTTATCGCACAGACTCTGTTATTGATGCGGGCAAGGTACCGGAGTGGGCATTTATGGCGGTTTGGAAAATGTACTGTGCAGAGATCATAAACGGACGCAGCGATGGAAGCTTTGATCCTAATGCGAAGATCACACGCGCAGAAGCGGCGGCTATGATCGAGCGTTTTATGAAAGCACCTAAGGACGGTAGCGGCAACTCCAACACAGGAACACAGCCGCCAATCGAGAATCCGGACATACCTACCACGGGTAAACTCGTAATTAAAGAGAAGAAATACAACTACGCCGACGGTCACGTAATGATTTTTAACGTAGAGAACCAAACGAGCAAAAATCTCAATGTCACATTCAAAGCAACGTTCTATGACTCAAGTGGAAAGGCAATAATGAAGCAAAATCGAATGATCGAAGGTTTCCCTGCAAACTACAGAAACTATGTAGTATTTGAACCGGGACTCAAGTTTGATAAGTTCACTTATGAGGTTGAGACAGAAACATACAGTGGTACAACGTATATGCAGTATATTGTACCGGGCTCAGATGTTAAGGTTGAAGCTCGCCCTGCAATTATGCAGCAATTTGAAAAAAATCCCGATGCGGAAATAAAAGTTGATTTCTCAATTAATTCCACATATCACGATGAGCTTCACTATATAGCACACTTTGTATTGTTCGATAAAAACGGTGACATATTTTGGATAGAAGGGGGAAAGTATTCACATATAATTACAAAGAAAAATTATCAACAATACAAAACTCGATCCTTGACATACTATGGTACTCCTTATACGGATTTCAAATTGCCTGATAATCTGAATGGAAGTTGTTCCGGTATTATTGCTTTCAAAGGTGTTTATACAGAACAACAAAATGTATGATGATCGTTATTGGTATGAAAAGGTATTTGATTACTATATAGATATGTTTTAGGTCAAGTAAAGAGATAAAGTAATGCCATATTATTAAAATTGATAATTTCTAGGAGAAATAAATGATGGTGAAAAAATCATTAAGCTTATAAACAATGAGCGTATT
>JAFUPK010000104.1 GCA_017481265.1 Clostridia bacterium | reverse complement strand
CCTACTCCAAGAAGGGCGACGCTGTAGTTGAAATGAACTACAAGGCTATTGATGCCGGTGTTGACGCACTCGTTAAGGTTGAGGTTCCCGAGTCCTGGAAGACTGTTGCTGCTGATGCTCCCAAGGCTGCTGCTGAGGGTAACAGAGCTGACCTCGTTAAGTTCGTAAACGAGATCGTAACTCCCGTTGGTATGATGCAGGGTGACTCTCTCCCCGTTTCCGTATTTGCTGAGCGCGCTGACGGTACATTCCCTCAGGGCTCCGCTGCATACGAGAAGCGCGGTGTTGCAGTTGATGTTCCCGTATGGCACGCAGAAAACTGTATCCAGTGTAACCAGTGTGCATTCGTATGTCCTCATGCAGCTATCCGTCCCTTCGCTATGACAGAGGAAGAGGCTGCTGCGGCTCCCGAGTCCACAAAGTTCGCTGCAAAGCCCGTTATCAAGACAAACTACAAGTTTACAATGGCTATCTCTCCCCTTGACTGTATGGGATGTACCCTCTGCGTAAAGGCTTGTCCCACCAAGGAAGGCAAGAGAGCTCTCGAGATGGTATCTCAGGAATCCCAGCTCGATCAGCAGGCTGCATGGGATTACGCTGTAGCTAAGGTTGCAGAGAAGCCCGAGATCATCGGCAAGACCGTTAAGGCAAGCCAGTTCAAGCAGCCCCTCCTCGAGTTCTCCGGTTCTTGCGCAGGCTGTGCTGAGACATCTTATGCTCGTCTCATCACCCAGCTCTTCGGTGAGAGAATGTACATCTCCAACGCTACAGGATGCTCCTCTATCTGGGGTGGTTCTGCTCCCGCAACTCCTTACACTGTAAACAACACTTCCGGTCACGGTCCCGCATGGGCTAACTCCCTCTTCGAGGACAACGCTGAGCACGGTCTCGGTATGTTCCTCGGTCAGAACGTTATCCGTGAGAGATACATCGAGAAGGTTAAGGCTCTTGCAGCTCTCTACGACGAGATCGGCGCTACTCAGGAGTACAAGGATGCTCTCGCTGATTACCTCGCAACTGTAGACGATGCAGAGGCTAACGAGAAGGCTACACGTCACATGGTCAAGCTCCTCGAAGAGGACGTAGCTCGCGGCACTTGCGTATCTGTTCCCGCTGAGCGCGAGATCCTCGAGGGCAAGGATTACCTCAACAAGAAGTCCGTATGGATCTTCGGTGGTGACGGATGGGCATACGACATCGGATTTGGCGGTCTCGACCACGTTATCGCTTCCGGTGAGAATGTAAACATCATGGTATTCGATACCGAGGTTTACTCCAACACAGGTGGACAGGCTTCCAAGGCTTCCAACATCGGTCAGGTTGCTCAGTTCTCAGCAGCAGGTAAGGCAATCGGCAAGAAGAACCTTGCAGAGATCGCTATGTCCTACGGCTACGTATACGTTGCACAGATCGCTATGGGCGCTGATATGAACCAGACCATGAAGGCTCTCCTTGAGGCTGAGGCTTACAACGGTCCTTCCATCGTTATCGCATACGCACCTTGCGAGATGCACGGTGTTAAGGGCGGTATGACAAACTGCCAGCTCGAGATGAAGCGTGCCGTTGAGGCAGGCTACTGGCAGATGTTCCGCTACAATCCTGCTCTCAAGGCTGAGGGTAAGAATCCCTTCTCCCTTGACTCCAAGGAGCCTACCGGCGATTACATCGAGTTCATCAAGAGCGAGAACCGTTACTCAAGACTTGCAGCTTCCAACCCCGCAAGAGCAGAAGAGCTCTTCAAGAAGGCTGAGGCTAACGCAAAGGCTAAGTACGAGAGACTTACCAGATTCACAAAGCTCTACGAGTAATATTAAGCTGAATATCAATAACCCGTTGACCGCATGGTCAACGGGTTATTTGTAAGTATTCCAGTTTGTAAATTTCAGCGCAACATTATTGAAGCGAAGATACTTTAAATCCTCTGTAGGGGACATCCCGTCGTACGTCTCACGCCATACGGTACGGTTGTGATTCTCGTCAATCCCATCGGTAGGGGTTGGCGCCCTCGACAACCCGTTTCAATACCGTTTTTCCAAAACCATATATAGGGAACCATCGGGGGCGCCGAAGTTTCCGGCTACGCCTCCTCCTTGGCTGAATTCATTACTTTTGTTGCTACGCAACAAAAGTAATGGGAAAAGATAATAATTAACAATACGCATAATTATATTGTATTAAAATCTATATTGTGATATAATCTAAGCAAAAATAACATAACACCCTAAGTAAAAAGGCAGCGTATAAATGAACAAAATTATGGTAATCGGTTGTCCGGGCAGTGGCAAAAGCACTTTGTCACGAGAATTGTCTAAGCTAACAGGGCTTCCTGTTTATTATTTGGATATGATGAATTGGAATCCTGATAAAACTACAGTTGAAAAATCTGTATTCAGACAAAGGCTTGCAGAAGCCATAGCGCAAGAAAAGTGGATAATCGACGGGAACTATGGTTCAACCCTTGAATTACGTATGTCAGCGTGTGATACTGTCTTTTTTCTTGATTACCCTGTGGAAACTTGTCTTTCCGGTATAATGTCACGTAGGGGAAAGCCAAGAGAAGATATGCCATGGATCGAAACCGAGGACGAAGAAGACAAAGAATTTTTGGATTTTATTAAGAACTATAATATTAACAGCAGACCTGCTGTAATAGAGCTACTTAACAAATACGCAGATAAAAACATTATTATTTTTAAAAACCGTAATGAAGCTGATGATTTTTTAAGTAAATACAAGATAACCCCAACAGTTTAAACTGTTGGGGTTAGACTACTGACAAACCCAGTGCCAAAACACAGGGTTTGTCAAATTAAACAAAAACTTAATCTAAAGTTAAAGGAGATGCGCGACCTGCGGGTCGCTTTTTGGACGAATAAGGGGTATTTCGCGCCTTGCGAGGCACGATTTAGGGCTCTGCCCTAAAAACCCGCGCCCTTTCGAGAAAGGTCGATCAAAGCTTTTGGGCATTTTGACAGCGTGAAACCTTTGTCAGCAAACTGACCTCAACAGTTTAAACTGTTGGGGTTAGTTGTTTTATAAGGAAATATCTTTATCACGTTTTACTTCTTTACTACTTCTCCATCCTTACACACTAGCACTACGCTTCCCACCTCGTCGGTACGGTAATACTCCTGAGAATATTTCTTAAAAAGTGCACGTGTCTCGCGATGCGGGTGTCCGTAATCGTTATCTGCCGCGCAAGAGATAACTGCTATATCCGGCGACACCGCAAGGTAAAATTTCTCGCTTGTTGACGTGGACGAGCCGTGATGCCCAACCTTCAACACGTCTGCATCGAGGTCACTGTAATATTCCTTCAAAATATCATCCTCAGAGAGAATCTCCGCATCTCCGGTAAAAATGGCAGAAGTACCGTCTGCATCAAGGCGGAGGACGATGCTGTTGTTGTTAGGATCGTCATAATCACGTATGGGCGCCAGTATCTTCAGCGAAATATCTCCGTATGTATGGCTTTCTCCGGGAACTGCAAGCACCGGATAAAGCCCCCGCTTTTCCATGGCATCGTAAGCTCTTTCATAGAAGGCAGGCGCATCATACTCGAACTCGTCATACCCCTCCATGATGACCTCGCCGATCTCGAACTCGTTTATAAGTGCCGAAGCACCGCCCATATGATCTTCATGAGGATGGGTGATCACAAGGCAGTCGATCTTATCTGTATAGCGGCGAACGTATTCCGTCAGCACGTCGGATGACGCCACCGGCCCACAGTCCACGACCACCACGGCTTCGTCTGTGATGACCATGGCAGCATCCCCTTGACCGATGTCGATAAAGTGAAGCTCTGCGTCCCTGTCGACAGCAATGTCAGTTTTGCTATTCATATAGAAGTACAAAACAGCGCCTGCTATAAGAAGAATAACAAGAAGCGGAACACCGTACTTCGTCTTAAGCAGCTTTTTTACTCCGCGATCCACGTCCCGTCTCACCGACTCGGAAACATATTCGCGTTTATATGATCTGTTTTTCATGCAGACCTCCTTACAAATCGTAACTCAAAGCAAAATCACGTTATTTTTTTAATTATATCACATAGAGAAAAGGCGGGAATGGAGATCAGATACCACATAGCTGAAAAGCTGAGACATATCTGTCCGAGAAGGTTAAAGCGCAGGTTTGAGTAATCCCACACATTCTGCCTCAGAAGCAGATTTACCACACATCCAACCACAAATTCGATCAACGTAATGCTGACCGCCCCTACAAGCCACTTGAGGGGTGCGGGACGTGATGCGAGAAGCTCATTCCACATATACATAACCGTAAGGCAAGCTCCTCCCGTAAGGGTCATGCTCCAATGAGTGTACCCTCTCCAAGCTATCTCCACAAGAGTATAGATAAATGAACCTGTTGCGAATGCCAGACCGTAGCTTATCATGCTATCCCCCGAAAACACATAAGTTTAATTATAATGTTTCCATTTAGGAGGTCTTTATTCGCCAATAACTAAGATCGGGCGGTTTTACCGTCCGATCCAAGCTATCAATATTTCATGGAAGAGTCTATCTCAAGTCCCATCATAAGTCTGTCCGTATCGCTGATAAGCTTCTCAAGCCAATCCGCAAGAACATAGAACTGCGCATTACCGTCCGACGTCATGAGAGCACGTCTCGTGGTATCACGGTAGAACTTATACTCATTCACCGAGCCGTCCTTCATATTGAAGCGAAGTGTGGCAAGGTGGCGGCTTTCGTCACTTGTAAGCCGTTCAACATCCTCATCGGTAAGCTCGCTGTCTGCCATAAGCTTGATGCCGAGCATTACCTTGTAATAATTTCTGAAGATATAGATATCACTGTCTGTCATCCTGAAGCCGTTATCAGCCGTAACCTCAAGAGTTGCGTTTCCGTCGGAATTGGTACCGTGCTTCAAGGTGTAGTTTATTACACTTCCGTCAAGATCAAGCATGATGCTGTCCACATAGCTGATGTTCAGCATGATGGGGTCCTCGTCGATCCACTCGATAAGGTCCACCTTGGGTTCTCCGTTCTCATAGCTGTCAAGCTCGATCCAAGAGAACATATCCTTCGGGCACTTCATAACGAGCTTGTAGTTGTAATAGTTTGAAGTGACGTAGTAATAGCCGTCATCCTGAAGAGTGGAAATGCGGATATCGTACTTATATGTGACGGATGATCCGATCTCGGCATCAATGGTGAAGGAAAGGTTGTAATAATAGCTTCCCAGCCCGTATTTGCGGAGCACCTCGGGATCATCTCCGAGGTAGACCGCCTGTACAGCCTCCGAACCGTCGGTGTTTGGTGCCTCCGTTGACTCAACGCTGTACTTATCAAGAAGCGAGATATTTACAAGCAAGAAATTATCGTCGGTCTTATATGAGCCGGGATAGGTAATCTGAGTTTCTATCTGTGCATCGGGGTTATAGAACTCTTCCTTTTCTCTTTGACGGATACGGATCACCGGCTTTCCGTCGAAGGTAAGCTCAAAATCATCACAGGTAAGGTAATTGTTCGTATTGATGCCCGCGCAAACAATGGGATTGAGCATAGACTCAACAGGAAGCAGTACAGACTGCTCCACAGCATTGCTGAGCACGTACACATGGGTGGGATGATCCTTACGCATAGCATAATATCCGCCGCCGGAGAGCATTTTTGAGCCAACAGCTATCTCATAAACCTCTCCTGCTTCCGTAGTGAGCTTCCAAGAAGCAAGGGGATCGTCAAGGCCGTAAAGCTTGATATCCTCTGCTGTGGCTTCAGTGGTTATACGACCACTGGAGGTGGGGATACCGGTTGTTACGATAAGCATGGAGAATGCCATATCGCTGTAGGGGATGTCCTCGTTGCCCTCAAGGACGAATTTCTCGCCGGATGAGGTGAGGGTCTTGACAAAGGTGTAATTTCCGTGCTCGTTTTCCACCTCAAGGGAGGCGATATTACCTCTTTCGCTTCGTTTTGCCATGAGTATGGTGTTTCCGATTCCAAGATCCTCCCATTCCTCAAGGACGGGCGGTGCACTTGCCGTTTCTTCGGAATCTGCACGGGACATAGGCAAAAATACAAGGAGATATGCCGCAAGAAGTATCACAAAGAGGGATGCGGACACGATCACAGATATGATTCGCTTTTTTTCTGTCATGAGTGGCGTCTCCTAACGATCATAACGACCCCGCAGACCGTGATGATAACGGGAAGTATAAGAGTGACACAAACGGTATAGTTTCTCGCCTGAAGAGTCGTTGCCGTGCTTGTGGTATCATCAAAGGGGCGGGGAGGAATATCAGCGAGGATGCCGTTTCGTCCGATATATTTCATGGACTGACGGAGAATGTCGCTATTTCCGTAAGCGTTGCTGTTGATGAGATACTTGTCATTTGCAAAATTGGATGTACCTGCCGCCATTACATATGAATAGTAATGGTCATTATCAATTACCCGTGACTCACGGCTCAGAGTCATAAGCGTATACTGACCGTGCTCCTTTACGGTATTGGTATGGTTGTCGATAAGCTCTGCGGAATCATAGGAAAGGAGCATGGGGTATACATATCTCCAGCTGCTGCCCGTGCTTCTGTCTGACCAAAGGATGTCAATGGGCATTGCCTTTCTTATGATGGTCTGAGGCATGGAGTCGAAATTCTCAAGATCATCGTAAACACCGCTGCCGAGGTTGTCCTCAGAGGGGTACTCTGTTACGATAGAGTAGCCGTCAACGGACATTGAGTGGGAGGGATCCTTCACCGTACAGTCATTGCGGAAGGAGATCCCCCATTCCTCAAGAAATTCGTTAAGGTTTGTAAGTCTTGCTGAATACTCGGGATCCTCAAATACGATAAGTCCGCCGAGACCGTCAAGGAAGTCGTCAAGCTTCTTTATCTCATTGCCGCTTTCGCTCTCAGCTTCGATGCCGAGGAAGTCATTCTTGGGATTGTTTATGATAATGAGTCTTGCGTCATCGTCGATCTCCTCTGTTCTGAGGTTGATCTGTCTTACCTCAAATCCGCTGTCAGTAAGGATCTGCTCCATACCGCTTGAGCTGTCCTCGCTGTGCACTGTGGTAAAGTAAGCGATGGGGGTCTCATTCTGAGTTACTCTCATAATGCAGGACACAAAGCGATAATCTCCGCTGTATGCCCATCTGTTGCCTTCCTCGTTATATGTAAAGAAGGTCTTGTAGCCTGTAATAATAGATTCGCTTCCGCACTCGAACACTACAGTCTTCTGTGTGATCTCTGTGCCTGTGGACTCATAAAACGGACGGAAGAAGTCGGGATGCTTGATAACGTCGTGGCAGGACACGCGGATATTGGAGAACTCCGCTTCAAGCTCCTTTGCCGTGTTGTAGACGTATCGCATATCAAAATCTGCCATGAGCTCATCGGGCTCTGCGGCAAAGTAAATATTTACATCTGCAGTAAGGTCTGCAAGATAACCCTTAGCCTCATCGGAAAGAGTAAATACAGCCTCGCTGGTCATATCCACATACCAGCCAAACTTATTTGCAAGAACACTTACGATTCCGTTCAGGACTACAATAACGGCGACAAAGAATGCAGTAAACGCCGCCGCAAGGGCACCGATCTTCATTTTCTTCGTCTGTCCGAGCTTTTTAAAAATATTTTTTCCGTTCATTGATGCTAATCTCCATTCTTAAAAGTCAGCGTCACGCCCATCTGCGGCGGTCATGAACACGCACCGCAAGGAAGAGGAACACCACTGTTATGGAAACGTAATACAGTGCCGCCGATACATCGAAAAGGCCATATGTAAAATACTGATATCTGCTGTATACAGAGACCCATGAAAGGATCTGTCTTACGATATAGATATCTATACGGGAATTGAGCACAGATGCAAATGCCATAAGGAGAAGTGTTCCCATAGTACCAACTGCGGCAGTTACGATATTCTCGGTGAGAGATGAGATAAAGATTCCCACGGCAACGAAGCTCATACCGACAAGAAGCATAGCGAAGATGCACCCGTAGGTCTTGGGAGCATTGATGGTGCCGTAGCTCTGCAGTCCGAGGATATAAAGGCAGCTTACGAGAAGTGACAGTGCATAGATGGTGTATGATGCAAGGAACTTAGCCGTGACCACCGAAGAGACGGACACAGGAGAGGTTACGAGGAGCTGTTCTGTCTTAAGCTTTCTCTCCTCTGCAAAGCTCTTCATGGTGATTATGGGAATCAGTATAATATTGAGATATATCATGAGGGAAAAATAACTTGATACATCCACGCTTCCCGAGTGAACGGTAAAGAGGGAGAGCATAAAGCCGGATACTGCGAGGTATACCGCGCAGAATATATACCCAAGAGGGGTCGTGAAATATGAGCGGAGCTCTTTTTTATAAACTGCAAACATAGCGTATTCCTTTCATCTGTCAAGCCTTGCGGCGTGCTCTTGCTCTGCTGTCGCTGTCGGTTATGCGTACGAAAACATCCTCGAGATTAAGGCTGACCGATTCAAGTCCGACAAGAGGCCAACCGTTCTCAGCAAGAAGATTAAAGAGAGGCTTTCTTATATCCACACCGCTTTCACTTCGGATGCGGAACAGATATGCATCGCCCTCGCGTTCTCCCGTAGGATCGGCAAAGATAACACCGTTCATTTCGCGAACAGTCTTAGCCACCTCACGTGAGGGGCCGCAGATCTTCGCGATGTAGTCGCTTCCGTCCTCAGTCATTCTTGTGAGATTCTCGGTCTTTTCGTCGGCAACGATCCTGCCCTCGCTGATAATAACGATGCGGTCACAAACCGACTGGACCTCGGAAAGAATGTGTGAGGAAAGGATGACGGTATGTGTACGTCCGAGATTTCTTATAAGGTTGCGGATCTCGATGATCTGCTTAGGGTCAAGTCCGACGGTAGGCTCATCAAGAATAATAACGGGAGGATTGCCTACAAGTGCCTGTGCAATACCGACTCTCTGCTTATATCCCTTTGAAAGATTGCCGATGAGTCTGTTTTTCACATCGTGTATCTTTGTAACCTGCATTATCTCCTCAAGATGCTTTTTGCGGTTCAGGCGGCACTTCTTTATCTCATAAACGAAGTTGAGATACTCTGACACCTTCATGTCCTGGTACAGCGGAGGCTGCTCGGGGAGGTAACCTATGAGCTTCTTCGCCTCATCGGGGAATTCGTAAATGTCGATTCCGCCGACTGAAGCGCTTCCGGATGTACTGGAAAGGTAGCCTGTAAGAATATTGAGAGTTGTAGACTTTCCTGCACCGTTGGGGCCGAGGAATCCTACGATCTCGCCCTTTTCCACCTTGAAGCTGATGCCTTCAAGGGCGGGAGTATTACCGTAGATCTTCATCAGGTTGTTGATCTGTATCATGTTATGTCCATTCCTTTCTGCATTTAACAGTAGAAATCGTGTTTTTTGAAATAGCTCGTTTATAAAAGCATATTATTCATATAATTATATCACAAAATTGTAAACACTCTTTGAACAATCGCATCCGTTCCGTGATTTTTATGTGAAAAGAGGTGATATTTTAAATATCACCTCAGCTTGCTGACAAACCCTGTGCCAAAGCACAGGGTTTGTCAAATTAAAAAAAGACTAAATCAAAAGAAAAAGGAATGCGCGACCTGCGGGTCGCTTTTTGGACGAATAAGGGGGATTTCGCACTCTGCGGAGTGCGACTCGGGGCGCTGCCCCAAGACCCTGCGCCCTTTTAAAAAAGGCCCTCACAAAACTTTTGTGCATTTTGTCAGCGCAAGACCTTTGTCAGCGGCCTGGACCTCGGCGAATGCCGAGGTCGATTTTGTTTTGAATCAGTTCTTAGGAAGCAGAGTGTTAATGTCAACGCTTTCCGGGTCTACTTCCCATTCACATACGAAAGCAGTGCCGCCGCCGAGTGTACCGTGTCCGAAATCTCCGTCATTCCATGCTCCGTCGGGGGATTTGTAATAGAACATTGCGTAATGCTCTTTCCCTCGTTCGTTATTAGGCTCACGTCCTCCCCAGTTGGAGTAGATAAGCGGTTCTCCGTTGACCGTGCGCCAAGAGCCTTCGCTTCCGCTGTCGGTCAGTCCGAAATAGGCGCTTTTATAACCTGCGCTTTGCACGATACTGTAAACAAGATCGTTTTCATACTGCGAACCTATGACTGCAAGATGTCCGCCAAGGGACTCGCAATAAGCCTCTGCCTCTTCCCACGATGATGCAATCCCGTCGAATACGTAGTAGTGGTGTGTTGCAAGAGCTTCCGGACCTGCGGGAATCATATTTAGATACCATTCCTTATCATTGATAAAGCTTACGATCTTTTTGTACCACTCTTCTACATCCTCAGTGCCGAAAAAGAAGCTTAATAATCCGGAGTCCTCCATGATGGTGCTGTAGAGGCAGTATTCGCCTCTGCGTCTGGTGTCGTAAAGGTGGTCGAGCATCTCTGTGAATCTGTTGACCATTTCCTCGGTTGCGTACCCGCCTTCATATGCAAGAAGAAATTCGTACTGAAGGTCTTCTATTGAATCCAAGGTTGCATTGGAGATGTCAAGAAGTGTTCTCAGCTCACAGACGCGCTTCGCTACATTTTCTGTGCCGAGGAAAAAATCACCTGCGAGCAGAGCGCCGTCGGTACCAAGCTTATACGCATCCTTGAGTGACTGTATGACGTCCATTACCGGACCGTCGGTATGCTCGGCAAGGGAGTCGATAAGTCCGTCAATATTGGAAAATAAGGACTCATCCACATTCCATAGCTTTACGTCGGCTGCATCCGAAAAGGTGTATATCGCATCGTCCAAGGTGTATTCCAAAAGGGCAGACATATTGTCTCGCATTATTTGCGCCGCCTCTTTCAGTTCTCCGTCGGAGTTCGCCTCTATTTGAGAAAGATAGAAATCGTATGCGGCATAGTCGGATATCTGGTTGTAGAGATTATTAAGATTTTGAATATACTCGGCTGTGAGCTCCGTCTTGTCAAGGACAGTAGTTGTTAAATCTGTGATCTTTTGTGCAAGCTCAGAGCCGTGCACATCGACTGCCAATGACAAGCCGTCAATACACAGCTCTCTAAAATCAGCGCAGTAGTCAGATGAATCCTTCAAATTGTCAAGAGCTTGCTGAGTTGACAGGTTTGAAGCATTCTGGATATCCTGAAGAGCGATAACATTGGAAAGTGATTCTATGTAATCATCTACGTCGGGCTCGCAGGTAAGCTCTGAGGTGCAGTCTAACGCGAGCTCCAAAAAAGCAAAGCCGTCACTGCTGTCGAGCTGATTTACGAAATTGTCATAGCTGTAATACACGTCCGAGGTTGCAAAGCGCCCATTGTCACTGTCGATGAAGTTGTAGCAGTTTTCGATCGTGTGGCTGTATTCTTTATTTGCCGCCGTAGGCAGCGCAAATAAGCCTGTTATAAGCACAAGAACGAGGAAAAAGCAGGTTGGTTTTTTCATTTCTGATCTTCTCCTCTCTCATAGGGGTCAGAAAAATCAAGGGTCATATCTCCCACGACGTCGGAAAACAGATCTATGCATATCTGTTCCCATAAAGCCTCAAACACAGCATCTTTAACTGTCGGATCTACGTTGAGCACGTATTCCTTGACCAAATCAGGATGCTTGTCAGCCAAAGCACGCCACGTGTCGGCGGTGGCGTTTTCTACGGATCTCAGGGCGGGAAGCTCGTCAATAAGGGCTGCAAAATCGGGCACAGTTACACTGACCGACCTTCCGTCGGCGGACGTGATATAATGCTCCGACAGAGATTTGAAATACTTTTTCAGCTCTCTGCGTTCTTGTGCGGTCAGCGTTGATTTTTCCGTTTCGACCGCGGTGTCCTCGTCAGCAGAGCAGGAAACGCACAAAAGACACAGTAACGCTGCAAGGATCGCGCACAGTATTCTTTTCATTTTTATGACCATTCCTTTTTTGAGTTGTGGTATTGTTTTATTCTTAAGGGTAGAAAACGCCAATCTTTCTTATTTGAGTGACAGGAAATCATCTGTGCTAAGCTTGTTTTCGGATATTCACGCCGTGATCTCCCACTTTTCATCCTTCCAGATCACTTCGACGGTGACAGGTACGTCACTTTTTACAGTGATCACGGGACGATCGTCAGCAGAAGCTCGCGCTTCGCAGATAAGATCAACACATCCGTCGCCGAGAGGGTAACGCTCGATTCCGTGGCGTTCGGTACATCCGACACGCCAAGTGATACGCTTTTCCTTTGCGTTGCTGCGGATGCCGAAAACGAACTCAAAGAGCACAGCTACGGGGGCAATTCCTCCCCAACCCACGAAATCACGTTTTCCGCTGTTCATGTAGGGAAGCTCGGGTGAGTAATACTCAAACACCGTACCCTCCTTGCGGAATACGTTGATGACGTAATTATGGTACGTGACGCCGATCTCGCGAGCAAGACCGTGATAACCGTACTTTTCAAGTCCGCGCATTATCATGTAGTTTGTTGGAGCCCATACTCCGCCGCACCAGTAGCCGAAAAGCGCCTGATAATAGGGGTGATCCGCTGAAAGTGCAGGCACGCGGTTGGGACGCTTGAACTCATTTTCGTTTTCAAGATGAGCTATAAAGCGATCAGCTCTATCCTCGGGGACGATACCCGCAAGGAGCGTCCAGTACGGAGCCACGGTCTTGACATGGCTTAAGCTTCCGTCGCGGTATTTGTCGCAGTAGAAGGCAAGCTCGTCATCCCACATCTTTTCATTTATAAGCTTATTAAGCATCTCTGCTTCCTTGGAAAGCCACTCTGTTTCATCCTCGCGGCCAAGCTCACGTGCCATTTTGACGAGTATGTCAGCGCTTATGTACATCTGGGTCGTGGCGTCGATCCAGCTCATGAAGCTGTGGGATGCTTCTTCGTCAAATCCCGGCAGAGGTCTCGGCAGGTTATCCATTCCGCATCCGTTTCCGCAGCTCCAGTAAGACCCATCCTGCCATGCACGGTTGAAGCTGAGCCATTTGTGATACGCCATAAGGGGATCGAAAACTCTACTCAGACGTTCGCGGTCTCCCGTGGTGGTGTAGTATTCCCACTCCGCCCATGGGAGCACATTAGGTCCCGTTGAACAGGGGTCGTCGCGGCTCCACTGCTCACCTGCTTCATCCTCGCATATCTCGCGGCAGATGAAGCCGTCCTTGTGCTGATGAGAGTAGAAATTGTCGAGAGTCTGTTGAAAATTGAACACTCTCGAAGCATATCTGCCGAACATCATGATGAAGGCGCTGTCCCACATGAACAGATACCCGTTAAAGGCGGTGTCAATAAAGGGGGAAACGAAACCTGCCTCGCTGTTTGGCTGTCGGAGATTGGAAAAGCCGATCTCCCAAACCTTATCGTAGCATTTTATCGCATCCTCGTTGCCGTCCCATATAGGACGCGGCAGCTTATCCTTTATGTCCTCGTATCTCGGGAGAGGGGAAGTGTCCGCTTCTTTTCCGATGAAGCTGTTTTTATTTACATATGTGTTTTCTTGATAACAGTTGTTGTCGTTTACTTTAAATAATCTGCCCATGATCGTCCTCGTTTGTTAATTCAGATCGGAATCTCCGTGCTTTACCATATGGAAATCGTATCTTGCGGGGAGTGATTCCTCTCCGGTTGTGAGATCCCTTATTTTTACGGTCATTTGCTTGAGTACGGAGTTGCCGAAGCCTTCGCCGCCGTAGGTGACCTTCATTTCGCTGAACTCTGTTTCATCAAAGATAAATGTAAATCTGCCTTTTTCGGCGCCGAGCTGTTCTTCAAGAAGACGCCTTGCGAAGTTCTCCGGCGTGACTGTTTTTGAGAGTCCGAGATGTACCAAAATACGTCCGTCCTTGGTCTCAACGCCGGAGTAAAGGATGTCCATATAGACCTGCGCCATTACGTCTCCCTCGTACCAGTCGGCGACGGTCCACGTGTCGGCTGATATGGTCTCGGTCACGCCGTACGCAGGCTTTTCGCCGTAGTCGTACTCCGCACCGAACTTGTCGGAGTTATAGTAGGTGTCAAGCCAATTTGCGCGGGTAAGCAGCCATTTTCCAAGATACTCTACCTGATCGGTGTAGCTCTTCAGCGCAAGTACATTGGCAGGCTCCTGATTTATGAGCACGTGCAGCACGTCCCAGGCTTCAAAATTTCGCTCGATCTGTTCGGCGTTTACGAGAGCCTCCTTGCAGCAGGTATTTACCACATCAAGGAGCTCGTTTTTCTTTTCGTTCCACCTGTCACGTACCATAGTACGAAATTCTTCGTTTACCATAAGAGACGCAAACCAGGGATTTGTGGTGCTGACGTACTCACCCGAGGTGGTCTGTCTGTGACCTACGTAAAGACCTGTTCGCTCATCGCAGTTGTATGAGTTGCCTGCCGACAGGTCAAAGTCCCACGGCGGACCGAAAAAGAGCTTTCCGTGAGGCTCGTCAAAATACATATAGAAGCTTGACCAGCCTGCATCAAGGTTACGCATAAGCTCGTATACGAGGTACATATCCACAGCGGAGTCAAGATCAACATATTCGGAGATCTTGTCAAAGTCGCCCTTTTTTATGATGTTCATGATGCATCCCAGATGGAGCTTCATTGCGATGACCTGTTCATCGGATTCAAAGTCACTTTTGACCGTGTATTTTACTCCTTCAACGGCGAAGAAATCGTGGTTGTACTCACCCTCGGCATATCCGTCAAGCTCAAGAAGGAACCCGATGCCCTTTTTCTCACCGTCCTCGATCTCTACTCTGTCATCAGCGACCTCGACCTGCTCGCAGAGAGTGTATACACCGCGGTACTCGCCATTGAGATACACCTCAACAAGCTCGGTATATGGTGCCCATGCGATACCGTCAAGGGCACGTGCTAAGGACTGAGCCATGTGGTTACGGATAAGGCTCTTGTCTCCGTGGCAGGCGATAAGTGTCCAGTCCTTGTTGAGGGTTTCGCCATCCTTCATAAGACAGGTGTCCTCATTAAATTTAAGTCTGTAGGACTTTTTATCCACCTTCCAGCTTTGGTTGCCGCGTCCTCTTATTCTCATTTGCGGTGCTGTGATATTTCGTCCGTCCTCACCGGTAAGGGTGAAGTCTGCTCGGATATACTCTTCCTTTGATTCAACATCACGTCCCGTTTCGGTGGTGATGGTGATAACGGGCAGCTTTTTGGGGAAGGATTCTACGACCTTGCGGCACTCCGTAAATCGGGAGATCATTGCCGCCGCTTCGCTTCTCTTGGCAGTGGCGGAAGGACGGAAACGTCCGTTGCCGTCGCCGTTTATTATACAGCTTTTCCGCATAAGATCTACAGCATCGGTGTAATACTTGCCTGCCTTCACGTCGGAGAAGCTTTTTTCGGCGTTGATGTCTCCGGGGAGGATTATGCCGAGATGATCTGCAAGACGAGAGATAAGCGTTGCGATCTCGGCGCGGGAGATTGGCTTGTTTGGTGATAGCTTGTCAGCGGCAGTACCGTTGACGAGTCCCGTTTTGACACCCCAGCCCATGGCGTCGGCATACCAGGCGTTCTTTTTTGCATCGGTAAAATTATTGATGTGTTCGCGGCAGCTTTCAGTATCAGCCTTTGCAAGGCGTGCCATGATGGTCACAAACTCAGCACGGGTGACGCTGTCGTTCGGCGCAAAAATACCGTCGGACTTACCTTCCATTATACCTGAATTGTACACGGCTTTGACATTTTCGTAATACCAAGCGGTCTTTTTTACGTCCGTGAACGGCAGCTCATCTGCAGCGATCGCTGATATGGAGAAAAGAAGCATCATACATATCAAAGCGGCAGTCAGTGATAAGATCAGACTAAGTTTTTTCATAGGGTTTTGCTCCGTACAATAAAGTAAGACAATTATTTTGAATACCTTGAAATGAGCTCATCCTGCATATCGCGGTCTACGTCGTTGAACAGCGCGCTGTATCCGCCCACACGGATTATGAGATTCTCATGAAGCTCGGGATGGATCTGCGCATCAAGCATATCCTCAAGGGAAGCTGTTGTGATCTGTGCCTGAAGACCGCCGTTTTCAAGGAAGGCGCGGAACAGAGCCGAGATCGCCGACTTCTGCTCATCGGAAGCGTTGGTGTTGCAGGGGATGAGAGTGTTGACCGTGGTACCGCCGAGACCAAGCTTCAAGGGGAGCTTAGCCACGGACTTGAGCATGGCAGTAACGCCGTTCTTGTCAGCCCCGGGACGGGGACCAATGGAGTTTCCGAGAGGATCACCCCTTCTGTGACCGTCGGGAAGAGCGTGTGTCTCCTGACCGTAGGCAACACCTGCGTCAAGGAGAGAACAAGCGCCCATATATGCGCCGCCGCGGACGGATTTGTACTTGGTACACTCAGTCCAGAAGTGATCGAGAACACGTACCGCCCAAGCATCCGCAAATGTATCGTCGTTTCCGTACTTTGGAGCAGAGAGCAGGACCGCTCTTGTGTCCTCGTAGCCCTCAAAGTTTGCCTTGAGCGCCGCTTCAAGAGTTTCCGCATCCACTGCCTTGTCGGTGAAAACTGCCTTTTCGAGAGCCGCAAATGCGTCTGCAGTTACTGCCATACCCATGGTCTCAACGCATCCGTAGTTGTATCGTGCTCCGCCGCCGTCCATGTTGATTCCGCGGACGATGCAGTCATCGGTGTAAACGCATTTTACGAGCTTTGAGAAGTTGGCATCCCGCGCTGTCTGACCGAGACTGCAAAGCTCGGTGAATGCGCGGGTGAGGTGCTCCACGTTATAGCTGTAGTCAGCCCAGATCTCGTCGATGGAGGTGTATTCGGAGAGCTTTCTTCCCTTCGGCACCATCTTTATGCCGAGAACTGCATCACAGCCCTCGTTTATTGTGTACTCAAACACCTTTGCAAGGTTAAATACGCCATCCTCACAGCCGAAGTTACTTCTGCCCGGAAGCTCGATCTCCTGACAGCCAAGCATAGAGTAGTCTCGTGCATCCTTGAGAGAAACGCCGAACTCGCGGAGTCCGTCAATAACGAGGGTGTCGCTGACCACCGTGGGATCGCTCATTCCCTCGGACCACATCTGTACGCCGAGTGCAAGGACCTCAGGGGGAGTCTGACGATCTACGCGGATGGTGATTCGCGGATGTGTGCAGTGCATCGTACGGGCGATCTGCAAGATCAGCATAGTAAGCTCGTTGGCAGAGCTCTTTCCTGTGTCGGGATCAACTCCCGCGATAGTCACATTATGTACGCCGTGCTCGCGGATCTTCAGCATGAACGAGGTGATAAGCTCCTCGCGGAAGTTCGAATCCGTCTCTTTTTCATAGAAGGGGAAGAGGTACTGATCGGCGCGTCCGATGCAGTCCACCCAGTCCCAAAGGCAGTAGAACCACTGGAGCTGGAGCGCCTCGTAGAGAGTTTCGGGAGCCTTGTGAGCGACTGTGCGGCAGTTTGTTCCGATCATTTCAAGACGGTCTTTTTCATCCTTGGAGTCGGTTCTTTCCGCCATATCCTTTGCGAGATCCGCATACATTTCGGCGAATCGTGAAAGTCCGCGGACGATTATACGGAGTGCCTCGTAAAAAGCGTGCTTATCCTCGTCGTTAGTATTAGCGTCGTAGAGATCGATCTGCTCAAGAGTTCCGTCGAGACCGAGGGAGAGGAGCTTCGGGTAACCGGGAACTGTGTGTCCCTGATAGCCTCCCGTAGCCCAAAGACCTCTTTCGGATGCCTTAGCACCTTCTTCGGAGCCGAAAAACTCGCGGCAAGCCTGCTCCATGGCACTGCTTGAGCCGGGAGTAATACGGCTTTCGCCGATGGCACGGTAACGGCGCTCGATATCATCGTGGATCTCCAAATATTCGGGACGGGACTCAAAAGCCCACATATGGTCATAAAGTCCCCAGGAGAAATGCTCATAAAATCTTCTCTGCGGGCGGTTTATACCGACGAGAAGCTCATTTTCATAGATGACGGGCTCTGTCTCAAGCCAGCTTCGCACGATTCCCTCGGCAAGAGCTACCGGGTACGGCGCGTCGGCGAGATCCTCAAAGGCATCGAGGAAGGGCTCTTTTTTGTCATATGCTCCGCCTGTGTGGGTGGACTCACGTGCTCCCCAGGGCTTCATACGCGCTTCAACGTCACGGCGGATCTTTTCCATTCTGTCACTTAGAGTGAAAAGCTTATCGGTGTAGGTGTAATTCATAGTGGTTACCTCCGAAGAAAGGTCTGTACACATATTATATCATAGCGTTAGCAAACGGGTATTAACAATTTATGAATTATAGGAGTGCTGTCCGAAATCATGTAGGGACGGAGAATTCCAATGGGATAAGAGCTGTTGTATTTGTGCGAATAATGTGGTATAATTGATAGACAAGGAGTGGGAATGAAGAAATGTCTCTTAATTATAATAAAAGAAATATAGTTCTCGCAAAGAATCTAAGAGGAAATGCTACTCCGCAGGAAAAACACTTATGGTATGACTTTTTGTCTAAATATGAAGTGAGGTTTCAGAGACAAAAAACCATTGATGATTTTATTGCGGACTTTTACTGTCATAAAGCCAAATTGGTTATAGAGATTGACGGTTCCCGGCATTGTTCTGAAAAAGGCAAACAAAGGGACGAATTTCGTACTGAGATTCTTGAAGGATATGGTCTTAAAGTTATCCGTTTTACAAACCGTCAGGTCGACACAAACTTCCACAATGTATGTAAGTATATAGATAACGTCGTAAAAGCCTCCCTCCGGGAGGGAGGTGGATCGGCACTTCGCGCAGCGAATGTGCTCGAGACGGAAGGAGCAAGCGGCACGGACGAGTTTGAATTTCGTTGAACTTATCGACATAACGAGAATGAAGAACTAACATACCGCGTTCTCCCTCAGTCACCTAAAGGTGACAGCTCCCTCCCGGAAGGAGCCTTTGGTTTTGCCAAGCATTATTTGACACATAATATTTATAAATCCACAGTGCAAAAATTATACTTCAGGAGGTCAGGCATGAACGAGGTAATACGTCAGCTTTACGACAGAAAGTCCGTAAGAGTATTTGAGGACCGTGAAATAGAAGAAGAGAAGGTAAAGGCTATCCTTTTGTCTGCCGCAATGGCGCCGACAGCGGGGAATCAGCAGCTTTATACCATAATCCGTGTGACCGACGAGAGTTTGAAGGCATCCCTTGCGGAGTCCTGCGACCACCAGCCCTTTATCGCAAAGGCTCCCCTCGTTCTCGTGTTCTGCGCAGACTGCCTCAAGTGGTACGATGCCTTCCGTACAGCAGACTGTGAGCCGAGAAAACCGGGAGTGGGAGACCTGCTTCTTGCCGTAAGCGATACACTCATCGCGGCACAGAACGCAGTAACGGCGGCAGAATCCCTCGGTATCGGATCCTGCTATATCGGTGATATTATGGAAAACTGCGAGATCCACCGCGAGAGTCTACACCTTCCTCGTTACGTTTTTCCGGCGGCAATGGTGGTATTCGGCTATCCCACAGAGGGGCAGAAGGCAAGACAGAAGCCTGTGCGGTGTGACATGAAGCACATCGTCCACGAGAACGGGTACCGCGTGATGGACGCCGATGAGCTTCGCGATATGCTCATACGCGACCGTGATGCTGAGGACTATGACAGATGGATAAAGGCATTCTGCAAGAGGAAATATAACTCAGACTTCTCTCGTGAGATGACAAGATCGGTCGCAGAGTATCTGAAGGACTTTGAGTGATATGGAAGTAATCTTAGAGCTTCTATGCACTGCATACGAAGCTGTTCTTTCACGTTTGTCAGTCGGTATAAGGGGCAGATCACCAAAGACCGAAACGGTAATAAAGCATGTGATCAAGGCGGCGATGTGGGTGCTTTTTGCTTTGCTTTTTGCAGGTATCATTCTCGTTGGCACAGAATACCGCTTTATCGGCGGAGTGCTTCTTGCTACTGTTGCGATACTCCTTTTTACACAGCTTATCCTGTGTGCGCTGTTTTATAAGAAAAGGTAAGCGTTAGGCGTTGACGGTAGGGGAGCCCCTCCTATACAGAATCAGTGGGTGACGTACGGTAGGAGAACAAACATATTTTTCCTTTACTTTGTTGTAGAGCAACAAAATAAAGACTCAGCCAAGGAGGAGTCGTATAAAGGAGCGAGGTACGCGAAGCGTAACTCGACGCACATAATGCCGCAAGGCAGAATGTGCTAACTTCGGCGCCTGAGATGGTTCCTACGTTAAGTAACAGCAAAACAGAATAATAAATATCATAAGGACAGAATAACCGTGAGAAAATTCACCGTAAACGAAAATGACAGCGGGCAAAGGCTCGATAAATTTATAACCAAGACCACAAAGGGACTTCCAATGTCCCTTATGTATAAATTCATAAGAAAAAAGAATATCAAGGTCAACGGTAAGCGTGCCGAGGAAAAGCAGAAGCTTGAGGCAGGCGACCTTATTGAAATGTACATTCCGGACGAGTTCTTCGAGGATACAGCATCGGCAGACGAGTACAAAAAAGCCGATATTCCTCTGAATATCGTGTACGAGGACGAAAATTTGCTTCTTGTTGATAAGAAACCCGGTGTCCTCGTCCACGTCGGAGACGAGGGAGATCCACGCCTTTCTGCGGAATCCGAGAGGACTACCCTCATCTTCGCTATCAAAGCCTATCTCGTATCAAAAGGAGAGTACGCTCCCGAGAATGAAAACTCCTTCGCGCCGGCACTCTGTAACCGTATCGACCGAAATACCGGCGGAATCGTCATCGCCGCAAAGAATGCCGCAACTCTTCGCGCCGTAAACGAAGCAATACGTGACCGTGCCCTTGATAAATACTATCTCTGTGCCGTCCACGGTATTCCCGAGAAAAGGCAGGCGACCATGCGAGACTTCCTTTTCAAGGATCACCGTACCAATAAGGTGACGGTGACGAAGAATCACGTCAAGGGCTCAAAGGAGATAGTAACGGGTTATAAAGTAATTGAGATCAACAAGGCGAAGTCTCTTTCTCTCCTTGAGGTGACGCTGATGACGGGACGTACGCACCAGATAAGGGCGCACATGGCGTATGCGGGGCATCCGCTTGTGGGGGACGGCAAGTACGGCATCAACGCCGCTGACCGAAAGCTTGGTTACAAGTATCAGGCGCTCTATTCCCACAAGCTCGTTTTCCGCTCGGACTCACCTGAGCTTGCCTATCTCAAGGGAAGGGAGTTTACCGCCGACAAGCGGGGCATATTCTTCCTTGAGCTTTTTAAAAATAATATGTTTTACTGTGATCAAAGATATGAACAAGCCGAAAAACTGTAGAAATATTCACAAATAAGTGGTATTATAAAGGCAAAGCAGAAAGGAGAACTGTGCTATATGAAAAAAACTACTTTGTTAAGAGTTCTGTCCGTTATGTCTTTGCTTGTCCTGTTATTTTCATTCGCTTCCTGCAAAAATGAGAGTATTAAAGAGACCGAATCCGGTAGCAGTGAAAATGTGCCGTCGGAAAAGAAGATATATCTCCCTTATACTATGCTCGACCGTTCGGAAGGCTGCAAATATACGTATTACTACGACGAATACGGAAATGAGACCAAAACGACTAAGGAGGATCTGAACGGCAATCTGCAAGCAACGTGGATCTGCGAATACGACGGTAATCATAATCTTACCAAAAAAAGCGTAGATAGCGGCAATGGAACACTTTTCGTGCAGTTGATACAGACTTATAATGACAAGGGTAATCTGCTCGAAAAACGAGAGAGCAGCACAGCCGGTGAGGAAGTCTATACGTACCGATACGACGAACAAAACAGGCTTGCTTCCGTAATTCACGGCGGTGAGGTCATCGAAACATATTCCTATGAAGCAGACGGAAGCTATAGGGTACAAAATACTCTTGATCCGAACGAATACAGACTGTATGATTCGGATGGAAGGATCAAGGAACGCAGTATCAGCTCTAAGCTGAAACTTGTGTATTCCTATAATTCAGACGGTGCTCTTACGGAATGTGATACATATTCGGGTGAAGATATTACAAAAAAGACAGTCTATAGCCTTGACGAAAACGGCAATACGGTCAAGGTTACTCAAGTATCGGCTTCGGGAACGGAAACTGTTTTGGGCGAATAT
>JAFUPK010000103.1 GCA_017481265.1 Clostridia bacterium | reverse complement strand
TTTATACCCCTCACTATTACGTTGCTTACTTTTTTTCAATTTGGCCGAAAAGTTTTTCAAAAAAGTTGAAGAAAATTTTTTCCCTCAAGTAGTAGGCAACGATAACAGGCAAAACCCGCCACATCCTCTAATATTTAGTTGGGAACTTTTTTCGCGTTTGGACGAAGAAATCTCTGAAAACAAATGTCCCTCTAAGTAGTAGGCGGTTGTAAGGACAAAAATATAAGGCTGTTCGTAAAAAACAGTCTACAAATTGAAAACGGCGGTGGAATTTTGTTTCCACCGCCGTAGCGTTATGAATATATTTGAAACGTATAAACGCTATGCTTTGTCGTGAAGATCAGATAATCCTCGCGGTATTCATACGTTCCGCAGCTTGTTTTGAGGCAGCGTCCGTCTCGGCTTTCGATATACATAAATTTCTCACCGGGATGCTTGTGTTCACTTTCAAACATTCCAAGTATTCCTTCCATTCCGACGTATCTCATTCGCCAAGACCATTCGTTTTCATCGTTATCGACTATTGGGATGATCTCTATGAGCCTGGCGATATATGCGTTTACCTTAACAGCCATACCGTCACCCCATTTCTTCTTCCGACTCAAATGTTCGGTAGAGAAAGTGCATCCGATCTATACGCTTGTCCGTATGCCAATGACCGCAGTACCAAGCCTTGTAGTTGACCGCTTCTTCGATCTTATCCAACCATATCTCCGTACTGTTATCTACGGTCGATTGATCGACCATCGGTAAGAACACCTCCGTTGGAGTATACTTTCGGGGGCAGGTATGGGAGAGAATCATGTCTACTCTATGAGTGCGTATCTGTTCTTCCACATACCACTTTATCTCGTCCGAGGGTTGTTCATCCTCCCACCAACCTGCGCCGCGCCGCAAACGTAGATGCTTGTCCACGCTGTACGCGCCGCCTATGGCAAGATAGTTTAAGCCGTTCAGCGTATATAGTTCTCCGTCTTTGGCGAACAGTAGGTTGGGGTATTCTTCTTCGTACCATACGATACCGCCGTTCCACTTCTTCGTCTTATACGTCGGGATATTGACAGGGCGTATTTCGTGATTTCCGTGTATGCAGAGGATGGTAGGCTTTACGTGAGATAGGTGTAACTTGGCTTCTGCGTCGCGCTCACCGCTGTAGTAGTTATATCCCGCGTCACCGAGGATGATGATAACGTCGGTTCTCAAAAGATGCTGCCGATTACAGAATTTTATAATATCTCTATAACCGCCGTGTGTATCACCCGTGAAGTATATCATACGTCCTCACCTCTCAGCACCTCAAGCATAATTCTCGCGCCGAGCCGAAAAGCATATGTAAAGATCTCGCGCTCGTTGATCTCGGAAAGCTCCGACCAACAATCGTCAAACCTTTGCAGAATGTCCTTCTGCTTTTCGTCAAGGGTTGCGGATAAGTTGTCGTGATGGGTGGCAATGTAGCCGATAAGCTCCTTTGTTTCTTTCGTAGAAAGTCTGCAATCGGTGCTTGGCGCGATATTACCGTACCATAATTCGTTCAATACCGTCATCTGTAGATCACCTCCCGTAGCACAAATTCTTCGGCGCAGGCGCGAAAGTTATTCATTTCTTGCACCCAGCGCATTTGATCTGTCGATTTCAATTCTTCCGTGATACCGTTCCTCGCAGCAAGTTTTTTGACCTCCGTTTCCATTAGTGCCGCCGCTTGCTCGTCGATGGTGTGAAGGTGCTCGTTGAGTCTGCCTTCTGTTAAAAGGGTGGTGTAAGTCCCGCGTCGGTGATTTTTGAGAAACGCGAGATGTAGGTTGCCGTACTTGCCAATCTCATAATCGGTCTGTTCGGGCAGTTCAAGCTTGGGGTAAAACTGATCCCCGATTTGTTTGTAGCGTAGTTCCATAATGTATTCCTTTCTTCGCTGTAATGGATTTGTGTGGGTTCTCAACAGTTGAGAATAGCTTTTATTGCTCCTTTCCCATAACTGCCGTTCTA
>JAFUPK010000102.1 GCA_017481265.1 Clostridia bacterium | reverse complement strand
TACCAGCAACAACGAGGATAGCACCGTCCATCTGAGCAGCACCGGTGATCATGTTCTTTACATAGTCAGCGTGTCCGGGGCAGTCAACGTGTGCGTAGTGACGAGACTCAGTCTCGTACTCAACGTGTCTTGTGTTGATTGTGATACCACGAGCTCTCTCCTCGGGAGCGTTGTCGATCTGGTCATATGCCATGAACTCGATGTTGCCGTTTCCGAGAGAAAGTGTCTTAGTGATAGCTGCAGTAAGAGTGGTCTTACCGTGGTCAACGTGACCGATGGTACCAATGTTAACGTGGGGCTTATTACGTTCGAATTTTGCCTTTGCCATGGGTATAATCCTCCTAAAATTAAGTTTGATTTTTAAATTTGATTAGTTTTTCGCTCTTGCCTTGATAACGGTTTCCTGGATAGACTTCGGAACTTCAGCGAAGTGTGCAGGCTCCATAGAGTACTGAGCACGACCCTGAGACTTGGAACGAAGATCTGTAGCATAACCGAACATCTCGGACAGAGGAACGTGTGCAATGATCTCGGTAGCACCGTTGCCGGGCTCCATGGAAGAGATCTGACCGCGGCGGGAGTTGAAGTCTCCGATGATATCGCCGAGGTACTGGTCGGGGGTGATCGTGGTGACCTTCATGATAGGCTCAGTAAGAACAGGATCAGCAAGACGCATAGCTTCCTTGAAAGCCATAGAACCTGCGATCTTGAACGCCATCTCAGAAGAGTCAACCTCGTGGTAAGAACCGTCGTAGAGTGTGACCTTAACGTCTACAACGTTGTAGCCTGCGAGAACACCACTCTGCATAGCGCCCTGGATACCCTGGTTAACGGGCTCGATGTATTCCTTGGGAATAGATCCGCCTGTAACAGAGTTGATGAACTCGTATCCCTTGCCGGGCTCGTTAGGTTCAAGAATGATCTTAACGTGACCGTACTGACCGGAACCACCGGACTGACGCTTGTACTTGCACTCGTGGTCGATGCGCTTACGGATAGTCTCCTTGTAAGCAACCTGAGGCTTACCGATGTTTGCCTCTACCTTGAACTCGCGGAGAAGTCTGTCGACGATGATCTCCAGGTGAAGCTCACCCATTCCGGCGATGATTGTCTGACCGGTTTCGTCATCGGTGTAGGTTCTGAATGTCGGGTCTTCCTCAGCAAGCTTTGCAAGACCGATACCCATCTTTTCCTGACCTGCGCGTGTCTTAGGCTCGATAGCAACGCGGATAACAGGCTCCGGGAACTCCATGGACTCAAGAATAACGGGATTCTTTTCGTCACAGAAGGTGTCACCTGTGGTTGTGTACTTGGTTGCAACTACAGCAGCGATGTCACCTGCGTAAATGGTGTCAAGGTCGCTTCTGTCGTTAGCGTGCATCTGAAGGATACGTCCGAATCTCTCGCGCTTACCCTTGGTAGAGTTGTATACAGTTGTACCTGCATCAACGGTACCGGAATAAACTCTGAAGAAGCAGAGCTTACCAACATAGGGGTCGGTCATGATCTTGAACGCAAGAGCAGCGAAGGGCTCTTCGTCAGATGCGTGTCTTACGATCTCCTCGCCACTGTCAGCGTCAACGCCGGTGATAGCGGGAATATCGGTAGGAGCGGGCATGAAGTCGATGACTGCGTCAAGGAGCTTCTGTACGCCCTTGTTCTTGTAGGATGTACCGCAAACTACGGGAACGATCTTGTTAGCGATAGTAGCGGCACGGAGAGCCGCCTTGAGCTCGTCTACGGAGATTTCTTCACCTTCGCAGTACTTCTCAAAGAGCTCCTCGTCTGTCTCACAGATGGACTCGACCATTGCGTCGTGATATTCCTGAGCCTTCTCAAGCAAATCAGCGGGGATAGGCTCTACGCGCATATCCTTGCCGAGATCATCGTAGTAGACGTCGGCTTCCATGTTCATAAGGTCGATAATGCCCTTGAACTCAGCCTCAGCTCCGATGGGGAGCTGGATCGGAACAGCGTTAGCCTTAAGGCGGTCCTTGATCATGTCAACGACACGATAGAAGTTTGCGCCCATGATGTCCATCTTGTTGATGTAGCACATTCTCGGTACGCCGTACTTGTCAGCCTGTCTCCATACGGTTTCAGACTGAGGCTCAACGCCGCCCTTAGCACAGAGAACTGTAACGGAACCGTCAAGAACTCTGAGAGAACGCTCAACTTCAACAGTAAAGTCAACGTGTCCGGGGGTATCAATTATATTGATTCGCGTATTTTTCCAGTAGCACGTGGTAGCGGCAGAGGTAATTGTGATACCTCTTTCCTGCTCCTGCTCCATCCAGTCCATTGTCGCTGCACCCTCGTGGGTCTCACCGATCTTATGGGTCTTACCTGTATAGAACAGAATACGCTCCGTCGTGGTTGTCTTACCGGCATCAATGTGAGCCATGATACCGATATTTCTGGTACGCTCAAGGGAATATTCTCTTGGCATAAAAATTTATTCTCCTTTGTCGGACCCTTGCCTTACGCTGCATAGCAGGGAAAGGCATTCTTACTAATATTCGTACTATTAATATCTGAAATGAGCAAATGCCTTGTTGGCTTCTGCCATTCTGTGGGTATCTTCCTTCTTCTTGAAAGCTCCGCCGGTGCTGTTGATAGCATCCATGATCTCTCCTGCGAGTCTCTCAGCCATTGTCTTCTCACCGCGAGTGCGTGAGTAAGCAACGAGCCAACGGAGACCGAGAGTCTGACGTCTTTCAGGTCTTACCTCCATCGGTACCTGGTAGTTAGAACCACCAACACGACGAGCCTTGACCTCAAGAACGGGGCTTATATTTTCAAGAGCTTCCTTGAATGCCTCAAGCGGATTCTTGCCCATCTTCGCCTCGATGATTGCAAATGCATCGTAAACGATCTTCTGAGCCACACCCTTCTTACCGTCAAGCATTACGTTGTTAACGAGCTTGGTTACGGTCTTAGAATTGTACATAGGATCCGGCAATACATCTCTTTTGGATATCTGACCTCTTCTCGACACTGTACTTCCCTCCTTCATTAAATTTATATGATATCACAGGTACTCGAAAGAAATCTTTCGTATGTGTTCGGTGCTGTCAGCTGTATAAACATTTATTACAGAACAGCGGTGACACATCTTAGGTTGTGCTGGGGTAGAGAATTACTTCTTCTTAGCACGCTTTGCGCCGTACTTGGAACGGCTCTGGTTGCGGTTTGCGACGCCCTGTGCGTCGAGTGTGCCGCGGATGATGTGGTAACGTACACCGGGAAGGTCACGTACTCTTCCTCCGCGAATCAGAACAACGGAGTGCTCCTGAAGGTTGTGACCGATACCGGGGATGTAGCAAGTAGCTTCCATACCGTTGGTGAGTCTTACTCTGGCGATCTTACGAAGAGCTGAGTTAGGCTTCTTAGGGGTCGTGGTTGTAACCTTGGTGCAAACTCCACGCTTCTGGGGGCTGCTCTGATCTGTAGCGCGGTTCTTCAGTGTGTTGAAGCCCTGCTGGAGCACAGGAGACTTAGACTTGTAGGTCTTGTCCTGTCTGCCCTGTCTTACAAGCTGGTTGAGTGTTGGCATGTCTTTCCTCCATTTCTTCAGTAATAAATGTTTATCACCGTATCCGGAAGAGATGTCCGTATACGATTATTATGACGTCCCACAAGGTAATTTATACAACTACCCCATAGGCGTACAGCTTATTATAACATTCCCTTATTTGTTTGTCAAGGGAAAAATAAAAATATTTCCTTACAAAGTTAGTGACTTTTTTGCTCTCTGTTTATACATTTATTATAATCGGTTCCGGCTCAGCAGTAACTTTACACGGATTTTACACATCCTTGTATACGGATTTTACTGTACAGGTGTAAAATGTAGTCAATGCAGGGCAAGAGTGTCTGTTCACGCCACTTTTCATTGCAAAATTACGTGTAATGTACTATAATAATTATTATGGCGTAATGCTAATAATGAATATATTGCCTTAGGCGGATTGGAGTATCAAATGATCTGGTGTGTTGATGATGACAATACCATACGCGATATTGAGGTATATACTTTAACTCAGACGGGATTTGAGGCAAGGGGCTTTGAGGACGGTGTAAGTATGCTCGAGGCTCTGAAGAGCGAAAAGCCCGAGCTGATCGTCCTTGATATAATGCTTCCTTATATGGATGGCATCGAGGTTCTCCGTGAGATACGGACTAATCCCGATACGCGTAGGATCCCTGTTATAATGGCTACAGCTAAGGGAACGGAGATGGACAAGATCTCAGGACTCGACCTTGGGGCTGATGACTATCTTGTGAAGCCTTTCGGAGTCATGGAGATGGTGTCGCGCATCAAAGCTGTGTTGAGACGCTGTGAGCCCGAAAGTAAGGAATCCTCTCTTTCGGTGGGAGGAATACGCATGAGCATAGAGGAGCGTACCGTTACTGTCGATGATATAAAGATTGAGCTTACCTATAAGGAATTTGAGCTACTCCGTCTTTTTATGCAGAATGTCGGTATCGTTTTCACCCGAGACAGACTGCTTTCAGAGGTATGGGGAGTTGATTACCTTGGCGAATCCAGAACTGTCGATATGCACATTAAGAATCTCCGTCACAAGCTCGGAGATTTTGCGGGATGTATTGAGACCGTCATCGGAGTCGGTTACAGAATGGCGGATAAGAGATGACAAAAAAGATATTCCGTTCAATAATCGCGGTGGCCGTTACGGTTCTTATAGCCAGTATCCTTATTGCAAGTACATTTCTCTATGAGTACTACAACAGAGCACAGACAAGGCAGCTTAAAGAGGAATTATCTCTCATAGCGGCAAGCGTTGAACGTGTTGGTATGGAGTACTTTGACTACCTTGACTCATCAATCTTCCGTTTTACCGTGGTTGCCGCAGACGGTGCCGTGCTGTATGATTCTTCGGAGAATATTACGGAAATGGAGAATCATCTTGACCGTGAGGAAATAAAGGAAGCTTTCAAAAGCGGCAGCGGAAGCAGCTCGCGCTATTCTGCTACACGTACAGAGCGTACAATATATGAAGCGGTACTTTTAAATAACGGAACGGTCCTCAGGATCTCCGTCAGCAAGATAACCGTCGCGTCTCTCGTGATCGTAATGCTACCTGCAGTATGTGCCATTATCTTTTTTGCCATAGTGCTGTCTCTGTTTATGTCGGACAGAATGGCAAGAACTATTGTAAAGCCGCTGGCTGAACTCGATCTTGAGAACCCCGGCGGTGAAGAGGCCTATGAGGAGCTTGTTCCTATAATAGGCAAGCTGAACCGCCAGCATAACCAGATTGCAAGTCAGATGAAGGAGCTCAGACTTAAAACTGACGAACTTGAGCAGATAACTTCCTCTATGAATGAGGGACTTGTGCTTCTTGACCGTAACTGTACGGTCCTCAGCATAAATGCATCTGCAGAAAAGCTTCTCGGTACCGACGAAACTGCTATAGGAAGAAATTTTCTTTCAGTAGACAGAAGTGATGAAATGAAGGAAGCCGTTCGCACTGCACTTTCCGGAAAGCGAAGCGAATTCCGCAAGGAACGTGACGGTAGGTTTTACAGATTCATTATCAGCCGTACGGAATCCGAAGGAAAGACCGTAGGACTGGTTATACTTTGTCTCGACTATACAGAAACTGCATCTGCCGAACGAAGCCGTCGGGAATTTACGGCTAATGTGTCGCACGAACTGAAAACTCCTCTGCAATCCATTATCGGAAGTGCAGAACTTCTTGAAAGCGGGCTTGTCAGGGAAGAGGACAAGGGAAGGTTTATAGGAAATATCAAGAATGAGGCGGCACGGCTTGTGTCTCTTATCAATGATATTATCCGTCTGTCACAGCTTGACGAGGAAAGCGCACCCGCTATGGAAAGAGTTGACCTTGCTGATGTAGTCTCCGAGGTTGCCGACGTGCTCCGCACATCGGCAGAGAAAAAGAATGTAACTATTGCTCTTGAGATTGAAAGCTGTGTCATGAACGGAATACGCAGATACCTCTACGAGATCGTATACAATATCTGCGACAATGCTATCCGCTATAATAAGGAAGGCGGAGAAGTAAGAGTATTTCTCGGACATGAGGACAATAATATTGTTCTTTCTGTAAGTGATACCGGTATCGGAATTCCACCTGAGCACAGGGAACGTGTTTTCGAACGATTCTACAGAGTCGACAAGAGTCATTCGAGAGCCACAGGCGGCACGGGGCTCGGACTTTCTATAGTTAAACACGCCGTTGCCTATCATAAGGGTGTTATAATTCTTGAAAGCGCCGTTGGAAAGGGAACGACGATAAAAATAATATTTTAATAAATTTTTGAGGTGAAGAATGACAGTTTTTGATGTGCTGACGATGATCGGCGGACTCTGCTTGTTCCTTTTCGGAATGAGTGTTATGGGCGACGGACTTGAGCGCCGTGCGGGTAACGGTCTTAAAGCGCTTCTCGGAAAGCTTACGGGAAGCAAGATAAAGGGTTTCCTTACGGGACTTGGAGTTACTGCCGTGATCCAGAGTTCATCCGCTACCACGGTTATGGTCGTTGGATTTGTTAACTCAGGCATTATGACTCTCCGTCAGTCCATCGGAGTTATAATGGGTGCCAATATTGGTACTACTGTTACTGCGTGGGTACTCAGCCTTGGCGGTATTTCGGGTGACAATATCGTTTTAAAACTGTTGAAGCCCACTTCCTTTACGCCTGTCCTTGCACTCATCGGAACGGTGTTCCTTATGTTCTCTAAGTCCACAAAGAAAAAAGACGTTGGTATGATCCTTCTCGGATTTGCGACTCTTATGTTCGGAATGGATACTATGTCAGGCGCAGTCTCAGGTCTTGCTGATGTTCCCGCATTTACGAATATGTTCATCATGTTCAAGAATCCTATTCTCGGCGTTGTCGTCGGTGCTGTGCTTACTGCGATTATTCAGTCAAGCTCTGCTTCCGTCGGTATTCTTCAGGCGCTTTCTGCTACCGGAGCAATTTCCTATGCAGCTGCCATTCCGATCATTATGGGTCAGAATATCGGAACCTGCGTAACAGCGCTCCTCTCAAGCTTTGGTACCAACAAGAATGCGAAACGTGCGGCAGTTGTTCACCTTTCTTTCAATGTTATTGGTACGGTTGTATGGATTGCTCTGTTCAGCATCTTATCTGCAATAGCGAAGCCCGCGATCCTCGATGTTTCAGCTTCATACTTCGGAATCGCAGTAGCTCACTCTTTATTCAACGTGCTTTGTACAGCTCTTTTACTACCGATGTCCTCAGTTCTTGAAAAGCTTGCTTATAAGATCGTACCTTCAGGAAAAGAGGAAGAAAAGAAGATCACTATCGACGAAAGACTTCTTGCTACTCCCACCATTGCTCTTGCAGAGAGTCACAATCTTGCACGCACAATGGCTAAAGAGGCTGTTCGCGGTTTCAAGATAGCGCTTGAGTGCATGGATAACTATGACGTCGAGAAGGCTCAGGAGGTCAGACGTCTTGAGGACGATACAGACCGTTATGAGGATGTTATCGGTACATATCTGACAAAGCTTTCACGTTACCAGCTCAGCGATGAAGACAGCGTGGATATTTCAATGATCCTCAAGGCAATCGGAGACTTTGAGAGAATTTCCGACCATAGTGTAAACGTGCTTGAATCCATCGAGGAGATCCGTGAAAAGAAGATAAATCTTACGGAAGGCGCAAAGGCTGAGCTAAATACTATCTGTGCTGCCCTCGGAGAGATCCTTGATATTACTCTGAACTCTTTTGAGAACAATGATTATACGGAAGCTCTTAACGTCGAACCCCTTGAGCAGGTAATAGACCGCCTCAAGGAAAAGCTCCGCAACAATCATATTGACCGTCTCAAAAACGGTGAGTGCACAGTTGAAGCAGGCTTTATCTGGTCAGATCTTCTCACAAATCTTGAAAGAACCTCGGACCACTGCTCTAATATCGCAGTTTGCCTCATAGATGAACAAGGACGAAACCTTAACGTGCATGAGTCTATCCGCGAGATGAAAGCTGACAGTACATATTATAAGGAAAAGTTCGAGCTTTACAAAGAAAAGTATTCTGTATAAAATAAATGTGAAAAGCTTTTGTGCGTTGGAAAGTGCGCACAAAAGCTTTTTTTATAAGTGAAATTGGAACAAATGTATGCGAAAAAGTTAGATTGTGTAGAAATACTATTGAAGTATTCGTATAAATATTGTATAATATAGTAAATCCAAATAATCTTTTTGTTTAGGAGAGACAACAATGAAAGCAAAACGAGTAGTATCAATGCTTCTTGCTATTCTTATGGCAGCAAGCGTGCTTCTTGCAGGTGGTATTGTAACTGCGGAAGAATCCCCCTACACGGATGTAAAACCCAAGCGTTGGAGCTATGCGGACATTATGTATGCCACAGAAAACGGACTTATGAACGGTACGTCTGCGGACAAGTTTGCTCCCGCTGAGACCATGACCCGCGCCATGGTAGTAACAGTCCTTTACAGACTTCAGGGCGAGCCCAAGGTGGATACCGCTACTAAGTTTACCGACGTTAAGCCGAAGGCTTGGTACGGACCTGCTGTAACTTGGGCTGCAAATGAGGGAATCGTCAACGGAGTCGGTGACGGCAAGTACGCCCCCATGGAAACTATCACCCGTGAACAGCTTGCAACCATCATAATGCGCTATGCTCCCGCTGAGTATATCATCACGGAAGAGCGCGCCGACATCACAGGCTATGCGGACTACAAGAGAGTACATGATTACGCAAGAGAAGCACTTTCATGGGCGAACGCTATCGGACTTATCACAGGTAAGACCGAGACCACTCTTGCGCCGAGAGAAGGTGCAACAAGAGAACAGTTTGCGGCTATTCTCAGACGCTTCAAGGAATACGAAGGCTATAAGTATACTATTGCCTACAACGAGCCGAAGCCGATCAGCACATACACCGAGAAGGAATATCCTCTTGTGACAGATGCTGATATCTACGTAGCTGTTGACGGTAAGGATACCAATGACGGAAGCATAAACTCTCCCATTGCTACCTTTGCAAAGGCTGTTGAGATGGTACGCGAGCTGAAGGCGACAAAGACCTCGGGTACTATCAAGGTTGCATTCAAGGCGGGCACGTATAAGGCTCCCGAAGCACTTGAGTTCACTGCAGAGGATTCGGGTACTGCCGAGTGTCCCATTATCTACTGCGCTTACGGTGACGGTACGGTTGAGTTTACCGGAGGAGCAAGTATTCCTGCCGACGGATTTACTGCTATAAGCGACAGCGAAAAGGAGATGTTCCCCGAGGGCAGCCGCGACAGTATTATGAAGGTTGCACTGTCTGATTACGGCATCGATATCTCGAAGCTTGGCGACACCACAAACATTTATGCAGGCGACACCAGACTTGATCTTGCCCGCTGGCCCAACAAGCTTGCAACTGGAAACGACGATTTTACTAATCTCTATTTCTCCGTTGCAGATGATGAGTCTTATATCGAGCTTATGCCTCCTATCGTTAAGCGTCTCAATACATATCACAATATCGAAGATATGTATATGTTCGGCTATTTCAAATACGACTGGTCCGCATCATCCGGTAAGATAAAGAAGTACGATCCTGCAACGGGAAGAGTTTATCCTACTGTAAACCACTACGGTATAGACAAGAATGTTGAAACGTGGGCACCTTGTCCGTACTTCTACTTCTACAATATTCCCGACGAGCTTGACCGCACAGACGAGTATTATATCGACATTAAGACCGGTACTCTTTATGCGATGGAGCCCAAAGAGGATCTCACAGTTATGCTAACAGGTGATATGTTCCATATGGACGGAACAAAGTATGTGTCCTTTGTTGGCTTTGATTTCTCATTCAGCACAAATGAAGTAATAAATGCAAGAAATGTGGATAGTATCACCGTCGACAATTGCTACTTCCACAATATCTACTATTACGCTATTGACATCAAGGGAAATAACATCAAGATCACAAACAGCGAGTTCTATGAGATCGGTCACAGAGCTATCGACCTTGAGTCCGGCGACCGTGTTACTCTTACCCCCGGTAATTCCGTGATCGAGAACTGCCTTTTTGATCACTTCGGAACCATAGGAAAGACAGGTATGTCGGCGATCTATGTTCAGGGTTGCGGAATCCGTATTGCTCATAACGAGATCTGTAACTCAAGTAATATCGCTATCTTCTACAGCGAGTACATCTGGGCAAGTAACTACATTACCATCGAGTACAATTACATCCACAATGTCGTGACTCAGTCAAGTGACTCGGGCGCCATCTACGGCGGACGAAATCTTGCAGGTCACGGAACTGTCATCCGCTATAACCTTATTTGTAACGTCGGAAAGCATGACGAGGGACACAATGCTCTCGGAATCTATCTTGACGACCAGATGTCGGGTCAGGAGATATACGGAAATATCTTCTATAACATGGCTAACCACAGCGTATTCGTCAACGGCGGACGCGAGAATAAGATCCACGATAACCTTATGATCGCAACCACTGACCACGAAAAGACCGAGATACTTATTGGACAGAACCATTTCGATTATCAGGAGGGCATGACCGAAGGCTTTACAACTCCTATCACTGATACAGAGCATATTATGATACTGGAGCTCGTACCCTTCAGAAACGATCTTTGGGCTTCAAGATTCCCGAACCTTGCGAAGGTGGTCTATGATGTAAATGATATGGCACCCTACGTTGACGATCCATACTGTGTACTTAACCCCGCTCTTAACGAGGTCTACGACAATGTGATCATTGCCACCGAAAAACGTATTGAGGGCGGAAGCCTTCTTGAGGAGTATTACGAGAGAGCTGAGCGGTTTGCCGCAAGACTTGAGGACAGCAAGGTTATCTCTACAAGCGAGAATCCCTTCTTTACAAATCCCACGCTCGGCGACTACAGCCTCCGCGAGGATGCGGATTTCATTGATATTCCTTATGAAAAGATAGGTAGATATTAAAAAGTTCAGTGGCACCTTCTGCTCGGAAGGTGCCATCTCTTTGTATATGGGTAAAAAACGCAGTTTTGTACAAAAAAACGGTCAATGATAAAAAAACACTTGAAGTATTGGCAAAAATGATATATAATTAACATAACATTTTTACAAACGACAAAAGGAGAAAATTATGAACACCAAAAGAATCCTTTCGCTCTTTCTTGCGCTCATAACTGTGCTCGGACTGGCAGTAAGCGTGACCTCAGCAGCGGAAGAGTCCCCATACACGGACGTAAAGCCCAAGCGCTGGAGCTATGCGGACATTATGTACGTTACGGAAAACGGACTTATGAACGGCACGTCGGCGGACAAGTTCGCTCCCGCGGAGACCATGACCCGCGCTATGGTGGTGACGGTTCTGCACAGACTTCAGGGCTCACCTGCGGTCAAGTATTCCGCAAAGTTTAAGGACGTAAAAGAAAAGGCGTGGTATGCCGCTGCCGTAATCTGGGCGGCTGAGAACGATATCGTCAACGGCGTCGGAGAAGGTAAGTTTGCTCCAATGGAAACTATCACCCGTGAGCAGCTTGCGACCATCATCATGCGCTACGCTCCCGCAGAGTACATC
>JAFUPK010000101.1 GCA_017481265.1 Clostridia bacterium | reverse complement strand
CAAGTCTCTTGAAGGAGTTTGTACTGGGGTTTGTGATAGCGCAGAGGGATGCAATGTGCTTCAGAAGTCCGCCCATAAAGTAGTGTGCGGTCTCGCTGAGGTGGGAGTATCCGTTGTCGTCGGAGAATACGGGCTTTCCGTCCTTCATAAGAAGCATATGAACGTGCATACCGCTTCCTGCCTCGCCGTAGATAGGCTTGGGCATAAAGGTAGCGCTCTTACCGTACTTGAGAGCTGTATTGTGGATAATATACTTGATCATCATCGTAGCATCAGCCATATGAACGACCTCGCCAAGCTGGGGCTCGATCTCAAACTGACCGGAAGCGGCAACCTCGGGATGGTGATAGTTGATGTCGATGCCCATTTCCTTCATAAGCATACACATCTCACTACGGCACTCATAGGAAATATCGAAGGGCTTTGCGATGTGGTAGTTCTTCTGCTTAGGAACAACAACACCCTTGCCTTCAACGGTGCTGTTCCAGTAGGACTGTACTGCATCAACGGACGCGCCGATGTAGTTTCCGTCAACGCCCCATGTTACGTTATCGAAAAGATAGAATTCGAACTCGGGAAGGATGTACATGGTGTCCGCAATTCCGCTCTTCTTCATCTCTTCAACAGCGGCGCGGATGATGTTTCTGGGGTACTGTGCGAGGGGACGGTTCTCGGGACTGTCGATGATCATGGCATTACCCGTCATAGAAAGAGTGGGAATGCTGCAGAAGGGGTCAACTACAGCAGTATCGGGATCGGGAATAAAGACCATATCGCTCTTCTCAACAACGGCATATCCGTAGTTGGACGCGTCAAAGCCGATTCCGCTCTTCATGGTGTCCTCGGAGAAATTCTCTGCGGGAATGGTAACGTGACGGTACTGACCGTTGATGTCAACCATCTTGAAGTCAACCATCTTGATGCCCTGCTCCTTGATTATGGAAAGGACGTCATTAATACTCTTTGCCATATTTATGTACCTCGTAAGTTAAATAATTGGATGTACTGTTTTTAGTATAACATTTTTCGTGCGCTGAGTCAACACCTGCCGAAATATTCAGCAAATTAAGAATGATTTATAATGCTCATAAAGGTTTTTTTACTTTTCCAAAGATCTTCGCGAAAGCTTTCGACACGGGAGTGCTTATAAGCTTCCAAATAAGGTTTAGACCAATCGAAGTTACGATGGAGCAAACAAAGACAGCAGGGACGATCACGACCATATACTGCCAGCGATCCCAAAGCTGAGGTACGCGGGTCAAAAGCTTTTTATAAAATACCTTGTCGAACACAAATGACACAAGATAAGCACCGAGAACGCTGTCAGACACCACGTTCAGACTCTTATGCACCCATTTCGGCGCTCGAGTCATGTCAAACCCCGCAATGAACACGAAAACGAGCACGGCAATTCCAAGTACAAATAAAGAATAGTCCGACTGCCATGCGCCCCATACAAATCCCTTCTCGTGGCTTTTATAGAATGATATGGCACCGAGTCCGACTGCAAGCAGGGCAATCCCCAAAAGATTTACAATTCTGTTGAGCTTTACCTTAAAATCGCCGAGAGCTGCTCCTACAAGATAGATAGCAAAAGGATACACGTCCGCCATATAATCCGGAAATATCATTCCGGGTATAGTCGATGCAGAGCTGATAAACAGGAAAGTGCCGACGAGAACGAGCTTCTTTTTTGGAGTTTCCATTGCATTATACATAGCATTAAGAAACGGTATAGCAAGAAACAACCCTATATACATCTCAACATACCACGCATAGTCCGCTCCGGTAAATTCAAAAATATCGCGGATAGCAGACTTAAGAGTTACGTCAAGCTTAAGATGATATTTTTCAAAAAGAAGGCAGACGACGGATGCAAGCACATAAATACCCAGAGTCTTAACAATACCGAGATAATATTTAGGCGTCAGCTTTTTGTTCCGCATAAGGTATCCAGTAAGCAGGATGAACATAGGGACACAGGCCTTTGCAAAGCTTCTTATAACAGTCATCACGAAAAGCTTTTCGCCTGCTATGGGAGTATAGTAATAACCGATGTGTAAGAAGAAGTGAACGCTTACCACAAGGAAAAGCGCAAATATTCTGATGACGTCAAAGGATGGATTCCTAAGTTTTTTATTTTCCATTTTGTTATCCTCAAATCATATTTCAAGTTTTGCGCAGATCGCGTAATGATCGGATCCACAGGTACCGTATTCGTCGCCGTCAAGTCTCTCGCAGGAGCTGCAGGCAACCTCCTTCGACACAAAAATGTAGTCGATCTTTTCACCCTGCCAGGCGCTGTCATACGGCGTATGATCATTTGTAAAGCTCTGCTTTATATGGGCAGTAACATCTGTCAGCGCTCCGACGCGCTTTACCATGTCAACGGAAGGTACGTTTGGAGTAGAATTAAAGTCTCCCGTGAGAATAACGGGATATGAAACGTATGCCGCATCCTCCGCCATTTCGGAAAGGATCTGCTCTACCTCAAGCATTTTTGCCTCGCATCCGCGATTGTCAAGATGGGTATTGTATATGCGGAAGGTCCTGAAAGTGCCGTACTCGGTAAGAGTCACAGCAGTATAAAGGCGGGGATATATGCTTTGGTCCGAGTCAAGCCTTGATCCGGGAACGCGCGGTGTATGAGACAGCCAGTTAGTCCTGCAATCGGAAAGATAAAATCTATCGCGCTTGAAAGCAACTATAGTTCCCTCTCCGCTTCTGTCCGCTTCGCGGAAGCCGCCGACAAAGGTGTAGTCGGGAAGATACGGCATAAGCACGCTCTGCATATAATCTGCAAGCTCCTGAAAGCACACGACGTCGGGATCCTCTGCGTGTATCATCTCGGCAACATCTGCAGCTCTGATGGAAAACTTAGCTTTACCCTGTACACGGATATTGTAGGTGATTATCTTCAGTTCCATAATTTTGGCCTCATGTTGTAATAATTGCTATATTGTTATTATACCACTGTCGTATGGCAAGGTCAAGTAAATATCGTCAACTGACACAAAAAGCCGAATCATCGAGAGAAAAAGCTCTCAATGACTCAGCTTTTCATATTACAGAAGTGCCGTGTATATATCGGTTCCGCCGTTTACAAACACCTCGACTATGTACTCATCGCGGAGAATCTTGAGATCACGTATCTCACCCTCGTAAACAACGCTGTCACGTCCCGTACGTTCGATAACGAATCCCGTTTCCGTTCTGCGGACACACGGATCCTCGTCAACAAGCAGATGCTGTACCTCTTTTGCGGGATATCCGTATATAACACCGTCTTTAAGAGTTATTTCGCGAGGAACGGACATACATCCGATGTCGCGCTCGGCATAACCCTGATAACGCCATCCGGGAGTCCACGTGATGAGAAGCGCCCGTCCCAGGTGATCCTTGAATACCTGACCTGCGTACTGGTCGGGACCGCGGTCGAGAGATGCGGAATGCTTTATCGTGAATACATCGTTTTCGAAATCTCCGAACATTACAGAGAAATAGGGGTCTCCCTCGATCGGACAAACCGATGCGGTAAGAAGGAAGCCGTATTCTGTCTGCATAAAGGAAGGACACTCGGCAAATTTGCTCTCAGCCCACTCGCACATAACGCCCACGTACTCCCAGTTTAAGAGATCCTCGCTCTTGTAAAGAAGAAGTCTTGCTGTGCGGGTTTCACCATGCCCCGAAGCGATGACACAATAATACTTACCGTCAATACAGCAGAGGGCAGGATCACGGAAATCGGGACCTCCGTCAGCCGGATGCTCTGCTATTACGGGGTTTCCTTCATACTTTGTGAAGTTGATACCATCGGTGGAGTATGCAACGCTCACCGTCTCAAGTATTCTGTCATGTCCCTTCGGGTAGCTTATGGAAGCATAAAACAGGTATAAGGTGTCGTCCTTGACTATTGCAGTACCCGACCAGCATCCCTTTATATCATACGGTTCCTCGGGAGTAAGAGCTGTGGGGAGCTGTTCCCAGTTAAGAAAGTCCTTGGTTCTTGCGTGTCCCCAATGCATATGCTCCAGAAACGGACGCTCGAAATTGGGGGAATTCTGATAAAACACGTGATAATAGCCATCGAAATACACAAGGCCGTTAGGATCATTGAGCCAGCCGGAAGCGGGTCTATAATGATATTTTAATTTTCTGAGATAGTCCATAGTGATATCCCCTTTCGCTTTTTGTTTATTATACCACCGTAATTAAAATTATTCAAGTACCTATCCACATCAAAAATGGAAGAGAAGCACACTTCCCTTCCATTTTTGTTTAATTATTGATAACGGATACTTACTTTATTTCAGCGTACATAGTATTATTATACTCAAGCCTCTGTCCGAGATGCTCTGCTACTCTGTTCAGCGGAATCATGGGTACTCCGTCAGTCTCGTAAAGCTTAAATCCGAGCTGATAGTTCACTCCGTTTACCTTATAGGTGGATGCACCTATCGTAAACTCAAGTGTACCTGCCCTGCTGTCTATAGTGAGCTTACCGTTTTCCGCATCCCACTGTGCAAACATTCCGAAAAGATGCAGATCAGTAAATACGGTGTCGAAGCCCCACAGATAGTCGCCTGCAACCGACATTTCGGCAAGCACCTTATAAGGTATCTCATTTCCCTGTATCACGAGCTTCTGTGGGAAGATATTCATAGTAACCGCCGCGATCTTTGCGCCGTATATCTTTGCTCCCGCGGGAAGTCTCAGCTGAACGAGATCTCCTACGCGATCCTCAGATATACTTATTCCGTAATATCTTTTTTCTCCCGTACCCGTGATCATTTCGGACGTTATCATCTCTATCTTACTGTGAGTACCGGTTCCTATGGTAAGGAATCCGGAAGTTCCCGACTGCATCTCAATAAGCAGATCCACGCCGGCGCATTTTGAAAGATCCGCCTTGGTATCGAGCGCTATGGTCACAAGTCCGCGCTTATCGGAGTTGTTTTCGATAACACCGTTCTTAACGGTAATGTTATCATCCTTACCGATAACACAGCTTCCAACATCCAGATCCTCGACCCATTCGGTCATCTGCGGATCATACGGTCTTGCTTCATATATACCGTTTGTGTAGGTGCCGCGCTCCTCTGCCCTGATGAGTTTCAGATGCTGAGGATAGAGCCGGTTGATACGCTCAAGCTGCACGGCGGTAGGCCTTGTATTGACTGACTCATCAATACTTGCCGAGGTATAGGTATCACGCAAAACGTCAAGATATCCGAATCCCGCAAGATCATCAGATGGCATAAGGTAATGTCCCTCACCATACTCGTTCCATGTGCAAACGATCACAAGATTCTCAGCCCACTTGGGAACGTCTGTATTTGCGGGGAAATACTCGTCACGAATCCACTTGTTACTGCTATCAAAATCCTCAACGGACATAAGCGGTGTTCTCGGGTTCATCCAACCTACGCAGTTGAATCCGATAGCCACGGAAGGAACATATGTCATATCCTCTTTCTTAGCCATAGCATCAAGCTCAAGGATCCTCTCCTTGAGGGTCTCAAAGCTTATGCCGTACTGTCCCTGGTTGTAGGAATAAAGACCTTCTATCCCTTCTTCTCTGTGATATACGTTGTGAAGCTCCTCCGTGATATACAGCATTCCATCATATCCGAGAAGCTTTACCTGTTCATCGAGATAATCAAATGCTTCTTTGCGCTTTTCGGGAGTCCAATACGGAGAAGTATGACTATCGATAAATCGGAATGTCTGGAAGACTATCTTATTATCGATCTTAAGGTAACGGGGGTCCTTGAAGTGGTATTCGATAAAGTACGGAACAAAGTAAGTCTTCCAAGCATCCATATCCTCAGGACTTGTGGCAGATGCGCTGCACCAGATAAGGCTGTAATCAAGCATATCGCTGTACTTTGCATACTTGTACCCGTCTTCAAGGTGCATTCCGAGTCCTGTCGTAACAGGGCCTGTATCCTGAATACCAAAGAGCACGTAGGATTGGAAGTCGACGCCATGCTCGACCATATACTTGATCTCCCAATCGGCAGTCTCGGGATTACCCTCGTCATAATATCCGAGGATAGGTCTCGTATCATCAAACGGAGTAAGGCACGCCCATCCCGCATGGAAGCCGTTCTGCCACATGGAGCATACATTCATACCAACGGTATATTCTTCTTCGCCCTCAGGCTTAACGGGCTTCGGAACGTAATCACTGTGAAAAACGTCGTTATATACAAGGAACGCATCATAAACAGCAGAGGCTCCGCTATTTGTGACCTTCACCGTATCAAGAGCTGTCTCTGTCTTTGCAAGAGCGTATTCACCTCTGTCGATACCGTTGATTTTCAACTGTATCTTGCCTGTCTCTGTATCACAGATGAGGTAGAAGTAATACCATACGTTCTTTGCATAGTCATAAGCCTTATTGCCGTTTACATAGAAGCTCTTATCATCTGTTGTCACACGGACGAGCTCACTTCCCTCTCCGAGAAGGACGTAATCGGTATTACTTTCGCTTACTGCAGGAAGGATATTGAACTGAGCAATGACCTTGCCGTCTGTGGGTTCAAAGCTCTTTTCCATATAACCGTCTTTACCGATATTGACATAGTGGTCAAAAAGCTTTGCATCTGAAAGAGTACCTGTATTGGGGCTTAGAGTTGTATTGGTTCCCTTCCATCCCTCAGGAAGAGTGCTGAAGAAATGGAAATCAGCGAAGTATTCCCACATTGAATAGTTCACGCTCGTATCACAGAGATCCATTGAGAAGCTTACCTTATCCTGCTCTGTGGATGCGAAGCGGAAATTCTGAATGTTCACGTTAACGCCGGAGGTACTTAGAGGATATGTTCCGCAGTCAGCGTCGTTTATGATGATGGATACGATCTCCGCGTAAAGATCTATCTTTAACGTAAAGACGAACTTTGTCTGACCGGCAGGCTCATATACAGTCCTATAGGAGCCGTCCTTACCGAGGAGCTTCCATACTCCATCTCTCGTTTCAAGTCTCATCACGCTATCGCCTGCAGCGTTGCGGAAGTCGAGAAGTACTCCGTCAAAGCCGCTTGTCACAGTCACGCCGCATCTGTGAGTTACGACACCCTTTGAGGTGTTGTTGACCTCACGTATTACCTGAGAAGCCTCAAATATGCTTGTATCGTTGATAGCTCCGTGACGGATACTGTCATCGGCGCGGGTATCGATTATCCAACCGGACTCAGTCTGACCGTAGTTCCAAGCTCCATAACCGGTGTTACCTCCGTAACCGTCGTGGAGTATGAGCTTATATGCATCTCGCTCGTTTTCGCACAGGATAAACTTTGCCGCTTTGTCGCTCGATGTATCTCTGGTATATACAGTTTCGAAGACAGGTCCATCGCAATCATAACCCATCATATTGTCTAAAGCTACCTTAACCGTACCGTTCTTAAACGCTGTCGAATCGATAGTAACATCATAAAGAGCACCCAGATCGAGCACTTCTTTTACAAGAGCTTCGACGTCAGAAAGCTTTGCCGCACCGCTGTAGTTAAGCGCGATGTGAGCTTTGCCGTGCTCGTTACAGATATATTTCTTTTCAAAAGCATCAACAGCCTTTGCCGCACGGTCGTAGGGACACTCTATGGCACGGCAGGGGAACACGTCCGTTTTAACGACTGCAAACTTAACCGTAACCGTATCGCTTGCCGAATCCTTGCCGCAGTCTTTTTTGATAAGCTCATTCTTCAGCCTGAATGATACTTCCACAGCATCTGTAGCATCGCCTACGGTAAGCTTGTCATAAGCTGACTTAAGCGCGGAATACCCGTTCCCCTCAAGCTCAACCGTATATACGGAGGGACTTCTGGACATAATGCCGAGTATCGCATCCTTGAGATCTGCTTCAGTGAGGCTTGTTGCCTCGATATGAACAAGGTCATGGACCGAGCAAGTGTAGAGAGAATCAAACTCCGCAAGCTCAAGATTAAGCTCTTCATCGGCAATGACGGGCGCGTCACACTCTATAGCGTGGGGATATGCGCTCCAGTCGTTTCTTCTGACTGCTACAGGGAATTTTTCAAACTTGACCGTTTCACCGAGTGTACGGAGGTTAGTAAGCTCAAAGGTCAAGGGGATCGTGGCAAAATCGCCGTTTTTCACAGCGGAATAAGCTGTGAAGAATTCCTCAAAGGCTCCGCCTGCAAGCTCGACGGAGTAGATCGAAAGATCAAGTCCAAGTGCGCTGACGATGGCAACGCTGAGCTGAGCTTGGGTAAGTCCTGACGGCTGACCAAGCTCCATATGAAGTGATGATCTATGGGTCTCACAAGCCGCGGTGGCCTTGAGTGAATCGGCATTTGCGTAGAGAGGATCCACTTCTGCTTTCTCGCCTTCCTCAAGCTTTGTGATAAAGCGTGAAAGCATCGCCGCCATTTCTCTTCTCGGAGTGTTGCCCTTTGGAGCAAGGAGGACCTTACCGCCTTCATTACGGCCGTTGATAAGTCCCGTTGCAAGACCCCACTGCATAGAATCCTTCGCCCAATTTGCGACCTTCTTTGCATCTGCAAAATCGGAGAAGTCCTGTCTTTGTGAAACGTCGAGACCTCTGTACTCGGCATATCGGCAGAGCATCGTAACGAGCTCCTGACGGGTAACCATGCCATTAGGATTAAACGTAGTGGCACTGCTCCCCTTTACGACGCCGGTTTCGTAAGCCCAGTGAGCAGCGGGAATGTACCACTTCTGCTTCAGGTCGGTAAAGGGAGCCTTCGAGCTCGCCTCGGGCTCACCCTCAAGGCGGTGAAGGATGACCGTGACCATAGCTCTTGTGGAGAGGTCTGCAGGCTTAAAGGTATTCTCCTTACCCGAGCCCCCCATGATCCCGCGGGAAGCTACAAAGTCAACGTATTCTCTGTACCACGCCTTTGCGGGCACGTCGATGAACACCTTGGAGGAATCAAAGTCACCTTCGGCACCCGTAGGGAAAACTATTCCAAGTGAGGGCAGAAGCATGGCAATGATAAGAAGAAACGATAGTAGTTTTTTCATTTAAGCACATCCTTTCGCAAGTGTGAAAACCGTATGTATCGTTATGTTATATTATATAATAAGAAAAGCAGATTTGCAATGAGATTTTGATATTCACCGAATCACACCTCAGAAAAGAGGTGTGATTCGGTAATTCATCTGTATTTATCAAGAAGTGCAAGCCATGCGGGATCATTTCCTTTTTTTGAGTCAAGGTGGAAATCCACTATCCACGAGAGAAAATCCTTACTTCCGGAAAGACTTTGGTAGTTTGTCCAGAATGCGTCTCGCAGTGGTCTGTCCTCTGTCATAGCCTCTGAGATGACCTTCGCCGAAGCAAGATCGGCATCAAGCACGGGAAGAACATCACAGTCCTCGCCGCCTCCGCGGTAACTGAGATCGTTTCTCATTCTTCCGAGGAAGCCTTCTGCAAGAACGGCAAGTATCACTTCGCCCGTCTCCTTTGCGCACTCAAGAAGTGCTGCACCTATCTTAACAGCCCGCTCAGACTTTTCTTTGCACGACAGGCTGTTGTCAAAGAACACCTTTCTTCCCAGTTTGTCTCCCGCGAAAGCGGCAAGCTCGTACATATTCTTTCTTACGTGATAATAATACTCGTCGGTATCCTTTGCAAAAAGCTGTTCCGTTTTCTGACCGCACGTACCGTACCATGTGGTAAACTTATTCTTGTATATCTCAAGAGCTTCGTCGGTCTTTCCTTCCGCGTGGAGTATCTTCGCGCGCATATTCCAAGCGTTCAGACGAATACTCTCGTCCGTACAGCCGTCAAGTATCTTTTCGCAAATAGCAAGAAACTCGTCCTTGTGTGTAAGTAAGACCGCAGGATCGTTGTCAGCCATATCTCCGCCGATGTTCCACATATAATGTGACATAATGCGGTAATCATTCGGGTAATTGCGGTAAGCCTCGGTGATGATTTCTCGGGCTCTGCCATCATTACTACTGCGGTATTTGCGGTAAAGCTTTAGGACCTCATTGATCTCAGAGTCGATCTTTTCTCTGTTATATCCCATAAGCTCGTCAAGGGATACTCCGAAATAATATGCAAGCGGTTGAAGCAGGGTTATGTCGGGATAGCTTTCGCCTCTCTCCCATTTGCTCACCGCCGCGCAGGTCACGCCCATAGCCTCAGCAAGCTGCTCCTGAGTCACGTTCTTCTCACGGCGTAAACGTTTTATATTAGCACCGATGGTCATTTCCATAATGACACCTCCGTATGTTTAAAAGTAACCACGCGCGATTCTGATTATATTATAGCACAAAAAGTAAGAATGTACAGCCACCGTTGGGAAAGGCGAAGTAAACCTGCGGTTTATTTTTTATAGTATGAGATCATAATAATACACCAAAACGAAAACCGCTTCAGTAAAAGCGGCTTTCGTTTTAATAATTTTAGATATAAATAAATGCTCCTATGGTATTTGCTGTATTCTCATCTTGTTTGAGCCAACCGTCCTTGATTGCCTGCTCAACAACGTACCCACGATCAATGTTTGGTGCCTGCTTTAAAAGCTCGTCAATATCATAGTGTATTGCTTTCAGCTTTTCGTTTGTCACATCCTCTTCGGATCTGTAAAAAATCACAACATTCGGGACAAGCTTATCCGCTACACAGTTCAGATAACCGTATTCTTTCAGCTTATCTACATAACCGTCCTCGCACTCGCCGATCCTGTCATTACAAACGAGCCAAAGGGTATACGCTTCTTTCCAAGTCAAATGCTCAGGTGTCTTTTCCTGAATATTATTGTAATAGAATTTGAACTGTCCAAAGTTTATATCCTCTGTTACTTCGTTTTTATCATACGAAATGTATCCGTGCTGACCAACAAAACAAGGTTCTTCATAATCCACACTCTCGTATCCGACAATTACCCATGCTCCTTCATCGGGACGTGACGGATACGAGTTACGGTACTCTTCCCTTGAGTATATTCTATCCCTCGCAGACCACTTTAACCAGTCGAAAGTTCTGACAATGAGCGCCCATTTTGCACTATCGTATCCTATGTGACTAAAGTTAACCTTCTCGCCGTTATCAGTTATATAGGTATCAATAAGCTCACATATTTTATCTGTCAGCGGTTTTTTGACCCTTTCGTTTGCATCAAAGTTTTTTCTTTGTTCATCTCTGCTGATAATACAGAAGTCTGTCGTATACTTATTACCTTCCTTGCGGAGGAGCTGTTCACGAACGAGAAATTCAAGCTCATCCTCCATATAAGGCATTGCAACACCAAGCTCAAGCGCAAGTTGCTCGGCAGTTTCAGGGTTTTCATAAGTTTCAAGGAAAATATTTTTGTAAAGCAAATGTGTAATGATAGACCACGGCTGTCCCTTCTTACCGTCCCTTCCGTTCATTACGAATGATACTTCTTCAGGCTTATAACTTCGTTTCCCAAATTCTCTTGCCATATTCATTCCTTCTTTCAATATATTTCTCGCACGGTGGAGCCGTTGCTGAACCGCACTTTCAGAAAGAGACGTAGACACTGCAATATCGCGAACGGACTTGTTTTCTATGTAATAGGCAACAATAATACTGCGATAGTCCTTCTTAATAAATGCCAACTCACGGCGCAACAGTGCCATTTGCTCTGCATATACCATTTCTTCAAGAAAACTGCTGCTTTCATCTTGAATTTCATAATCGCCGATGTCGCAACCGGTTAACGACTCATTGCGTTTATGCTTTTCAGTTGCCCAAACACAGTAGCGGTTTCTCGCGATCTGCCATACCCACGCAGAAAAACTTGTCGGGACAGTACCTTTGTTCAAAGCAGTGATGATCTGCAATGCAATATCCTGAGTCAAATCCTCTGCTTCAGTATTATCCCCTGTCTTTTTGAGACAGAAATAAAATACCTTTTCCATATAGTTTTCGGTAAAATCGCGTGTCAATCCTTCACACATTCCGTTCATTCCTTACATGTTTTCGCCTCCTTTCACTAATATAGTGTAGCATTTCATGATTTGCTGACAAGATTTTTTATTTTTTTAAAATGCAAAAAATCAGATAACCGTAGCAAAAAATGGATTCACCCACTCGTACGCTTAAGTTATCCGACAATCAGTGTGCTAAGTAACTATTCTAATTTTCCTTTATATCCCGGTTCTTCAGCTCTCGGCAAGCTCGCGCCGTAAGTATCTGCTAAATACCTCTCAAATTTACTAAAGAAACAATCAAAAGCCATGTCATCGTGGTAAGCACTGGTGTATAACATATGATTCCGCCACGAAGCATACCCGTTTTTGTCTTTGACCACCGTTTTGAGGTACCAATCGGTGAATCCCCGGAAATAATGTAGGCATTCCTCTTCCCCCGAGTAATAAAAAGCAAATTCCATACCCGAAAGGAAAGAATCAAGCAAAACAAGAGACTTTCTGCCCAAAAATAGGCATGGTCTTGATTTTATCCTTGCAAAAAATTCAAGCTCATCAAATTTATCTTCAAATTGCAACTTCACCATATCTCACCTCCAACCGGTTTGATATAATTATAACATAATATGGATATATAGTCAACAGCACGTAGCGCTTGTGGTTCTCACAGCCTTTTGGCTCCTTTTTCGGCGAAACGCGTTCCGCCATCACGCTCGTCGTGATGGCCTTTTATTTAGAAAAAATTTCCGGACGGCACACTTATCCGTTTTGATCTTGTTTCACAAAAGAAACATAGTCCTCCCGATAGATCAGATAAAAAAGAAGAACGGAGACTCGCAAAGAAGTTCCGGCAGCCAAGTGCCTTCACTGTTGAACGAATCACCATTCTTCAAAGACAGTATATCACAGCCTTCTGATCCTGTCAACAGGCATCTTGGGTATCCAATGATAAGGATAACGAAACACGTCGAACGCCTAAAAGGCGATTTTGACTACATATGATTCGTGTTGTCTTTTGTGTTGTCTCCATAAGAAAAAGGAGCCTTTTGGCTCCTCGGCGGAACGCGTTCCGCCCTCTCGTTCGTTTCGGCAGTTTTACGAGGGAGTCGAATTGCGGCTTGTTTAGCTTAGATCTTCCGAGAGTGCGGCAATTCGCGCGCATTTGCTTCGCAAATCAGGCACGTGTTGCATATTCCCGCCGTCTCCATAAGAAAAAGAGCCGTTGAAACGGCTCCTCGGCGAAACGCGTTTCGCCCTCTCGCTCATCTCGGCAGTTTTAGTATCAAGCGACTGCTACGCAACGCCCTAAAAACACCACACCGTGGTGTTTTTGCCCGTCGTACCGACATGGGCACGGGCTTTCGACTCCCGTTGCAATGCCTCCATAAGAAAAAGGAGCCAAAAGGCTCCTTTTTCTTATGGAGGCGGCGGGAATCGAACCCGCGTCCGAAAACCCATTCACGAAACTTTCTCCGGGTGCAGGGTGTCTTTTTTTCTCTCGTCCTTCTGACGCCGACACTCAGGCTTCGGTCAGACCAGCTTTTTTATGCGTGACAGCTTCAAAAGCTAAAGGGCTGTTCACGTCCGCCACTTACATGATGTCTATACCGCATTGGGGGTATACCGCGTGGGCAACCGGAGTCAGTGGCACTCTCCGGCGGACAAGCTGCACTTAGGCAGCTACTGCTACTCTATTGTTAGCGTTTGATATTTAATTAGGAATTATTTAAGAGGCTTCCCAACCTCTACCCGCTTATCTCGCTTCAAGATCCCCGTCGAAACCTTTACGCCCCCGTACAGATCCCGTTTGGGACAGATGTCAATCTCTCACAGAATACTTCGTTGCCTTCTCGATCTCGCGCTTTGCGTCACGCTTAGCGTCAGACTCGCGCTTATCGTAAAGCTTCTTACCCTTGCAAAGTCCAAGCTCAAGCTTAACCTTTGATCCCGAGAAGTACAGTGACAGAGGAACAAGTGTGTAGCTGTCCCGCTGTACGTACTGTCCGAGCCTCAGTATCTCCCGCTTGTGCATGAGAAGCTTCTTCTCGCGAAGCGGATCGCGGTTGAAGATGTTTCCCTTTTCATAAGGGCTTATCCGCAGACCCACAGCGAATATCTCACCGTCCTTAACGTAGCAGAAGGAATCCTTGAGATTGACAGCACCGCTTCTGACGCTTTTGACCTCTGTGCCGAAGAGAGACAGCCCTGCCTCAAAGGTATCCTCGACAAAATAGTCATGTCGCGCCTTGCGGTTGTACGCGATAACGCGTTTTTCGCTTTTCTTACCGTTATCAGCCACAGCGTTCTCTCCTTTCGCCAAAATCGGTACTTATTTATTGTACCACAGAACGTGAAAAAAATCAAGTATCAATCGAATGACACAAATATGCAAAAATCCTCTCCAATCGGAGAGGATTTATATTAAGCGGCATTTGCCGCGTTTTTTAGTGGGGGTAAAGCTCAGACAATAAACTTTCTAAGCTCATGACGGCAGTTTTCCTCGCACTCAACGTATATCTCGTCCCATGCAAGCTTAGCAAGATGGACACCGAGGAAGCTCTTGGCGTTAAGCTTCTTATCGCCGTTTACAAGATAGACCTTGCCGCGAATACGCGTTGCCGCTCTGTTAAACTCCAGAACATCTGCTGTAGTACGGAGCTCGATCTTATAGAGATATTTACAGCATCTTTCCATAGTAGGGGATTCCTTTCATGGGTACTATCGGTTGTGTTTTCCCTCTCCGACAATCGTATTATATACGCAAAAGATGCCCTTGTCAACGGTATTTTTGAAGGTTTTTTCGATTTGGATGCCTGCACAAGCGCCCCGAAAAGGCGGCAAGTCCATTGTTTATTTTATACAAATCAGCAGTGTTGTTTTTATGCAAGATAACGAGTGATTAGCGTGAAAGTTCAAATAGTTTTAACTGAAACTACAGCGATTTCACGCGCAAACAAACACTAAAAATCAATACTCCGATTTTTGTCTGCTGCGCAGACACGTGTTTGTTTCATTATTTTTTGTGCAGCCGTAGGCTGAATGGAGATTATTATTACCGTTTTGGTTTACTCTTGAATATCAAGGCAGCAAGAAGCCCGAAGAACAGTGCCGCCGTTATCCCTCCTGCGGTAGCTGTAAGTCCGCCCTTGAGTATGCCGGTAAAGCCTTCCGCATCAACTGCTTTTTTCACGCCCGTTGCAATGGTGTAGCCGAATCCCGTAAGTGGCACTGTGGCTCCGCCGCCTGCAAGCTTTACAAGAGGCTCATAAAGTCCGATTCCTCCAAGTATGACTCCTGCCACTACATATGACACGAGAATACGCGCCGGAGTCAGCATGGTCTTGTCAATAAGTATCTGCGCAATTACGCACAGAGCACCACCGACGGCGAACGCCCAAATATATCCTGCAAAAGCCTCCATCATTCTGCCTCTTTCTCACCTTTAATGTGAACAAGATGTCCTATACCGGGTATAGTGCTTCCCTGATTAAGGGCAAGGGGACTCATAAGTGCGCCGGTTCCCACAAAAAGCACGTTGCCGAGCACGCCCTCACCGATATTTCGAAGAATATGCGCCGCCATGACCACTGCACTGCATCCGCACCCCGAGCCTCCTGCGTGCTTATCTGCAGACTCCGCATTATATATGATATTACCGCAGTCGACGTGGCGGCTGTCAATATCTAAGCCTTTAGAATAAAGAAGCTCCTTTAATATCTCGCTTCCCTCTCTGCCAAGGTCACCTGTGATTATCATATCAAATTCCGAAGGTGAATGTCCTTCGCTGAAATATCTGTAAAGAGTATCAGCAGCGGCGGGAGCCATTGCGGCACCCATATTATTTATATTATTTATCCCGCGGTCGATGACGTACCCCGGAAGCAGCTCCTCTACGCATGGGGTATACGGATACGAGGCACGGTCGCCGTCAAGGGAGGACAGTATGAAGGCTCCTGATCCCGTCACCGTCCACTGAGAGGTAGGAGTACGCTGACCTCCGTACTCAAGAGGGAAACGGAACTGGCGCTCAGCCGAGCAATAATGTGACGAGGTTACAGCGGCACATCGCGACGGAGCCGCCGAGCACACAAGAGATGCAAGGAGCATTCCCTCCGATGCTGTAGAGCAGGCACCGTACAGTCCAAAATAGGGTATTTTGTAGTCTGCGAGACCATAATTGGAACCGACACACTGATTAAGAAGATCGCCCGCAAACATAGCGTCGATGCTGTCCTCGTCAAGGCCCGCCTTCTCCATGGCAAATCCCAGCGCAAGGCGTTGCATCTCGCTTTCGGCCTTCTCCCATGTTTTCATACCGAAGCTGTCATCCTTTGTGTCCGTCATATCAAAGCTTCCGCCCAGCGGCCCCATCTGTTCTTCTCTTCCCGCAACTGAGCCTGAAGATATTATCCGTATCTTTTTTTGTGGTCTTATTATTCCGTGAGGCATATTGTCTCCGTCATGCATTATATATTTTAATTCTATTATTCCTTATAATCCACATTTTATTACACAAAAAAAGACTCCGAAGAGTCAGACCGCTGACAAAATGCTCAAAAGTTTTGATCGACCTTTTTTAAAAGGGCGCAGGGTCTTGGGACGGAGTCCCGAGTCGCCCTCCGCAGAGGGCGAAATTCCCCTTATTCGTCCAAAAAGCGACCCGCAGGTCGCGCATTCCTTTTTCTTTTGATTTAGTCTTTGTTTAATTTGACAAACCCTGTGCTTTGGCACAGGGTTTGTCAGCAAGCTGACTCCGAAGAGTCTTTTTTGTTTTAATATACGTCATCGGGTACTTCGTAATTTTCCACCTCTACCCAATTTTCAAAGACGGATGCGTCGCCCGTGACCTCATAGACATAGATATAGTTGGGAGGACCGACCACCGTTTTGTAGTAGGTGCGTGTGATGATCTCATCCTCTCCTACCTCATCAATAGCGCGTCCGTAGGCAGAATAGTCGGCACCCGCCTCCTTCATTATGGAAGCCGCAATATTGTAGGTGGATATGGGAGCCTTGCTCTCCGCAAGGGGAGTTCCCGCACTGCCCGAGGGCTTATAGAAGAGCCCGACTCTCGTTTCCTTCTGGAGCGGATGTATGTCTGACATTGCTCTGCCATGATCGGCAGTAATGATTATGGCAGACTTTTCGTAAATACCAAGCTCCTTCATTCTGTTGAATATCCTGAAGAGGATGCTGAAGCTTCCCTTTGTCTGTTTTACATTATCCGTCTCACCATCGGGATTGCGTGTACCGTCCTCATTCATGTAATATGGAGCATGAGGGCCGTTGAAATGGTAGAACTTAAAGCATTTCGTGCTTCCCTCGCTGTCGGTCTTTTCACCTGCGAGTCCAAGAGACTCAAAGCCCTCTATATACAGAGACTCGTCAACGAAATAGGGTTCACGCTCATATGTCTCGTCTACCTCCACAGCACCGCTGTTATAGTAGTTGGTATCGTGGAAGAAGAAGGGCTTCAACGCTGTGGGGGAGTATCGGTAGGCTGAAAGCTCCATCATTTTCTTAAGGATGACCTCTTTGGGAATATCGAACTTGGCGTGATCCGTGTTATCCGCATATTCAAAGGCGAACTCTCCGTCGGAGAACATGGTGTTCATCTCTGCATACACATCGACACGGTATCCCGCCTGACCGAGATCGCGAAGGAGGTGCTTGCCGTTGGCGTTCCACGCTTCCTTGTAATAGTCCTCACCTTCGAAGTCATATACACAACCCTCATATGAGGTCAGAATATGACTCAGCGCAGGACGTGTTCGTGCATATGTGGTGATGGCGTTGGTGTAGCTTGTAAAGCCGTCAAGGTTCTCGCTGAAAAATGACGGATCAAGGGCGGCTATGAAATCGTAATCAAGTCTGTCGAGGACGAAAACGAGGACGTTATGTTCCTCGGAATAATCGAACATACCTTCCTTCGAAAGATAATAGTCATGCTCGGGGAACGTGGTCTTTTCGCCGAAGGCCCCCGTAAATATACCCACAAGCGGCACTGCCTGGCTGAGCACCACAAGAGCTGCCATTACCGTAGTAAGCTTTCTCCAAAGAGAACGCTTCATATACATTATAAATAACCATATTATGAGGATACCCGCCCAGATTGCAAGGTTTATAAGCATATCACCCTTGTGGCTGAGCCAATCAACGGCATCGCCGTTCAACGCTCCAAGCTCACCGTTAAATAGCATTGCCTGGAGATAAGCACTGCACGTCAGGGACAGGATAACGGTCATTACATAATTGAATATCTTGCCTCGTATCAGCGGAAGAATGGGTACACCCACAAGAAATACCGCTCCGGCAAAAACGGCAAGTATCTGCCAGACGTCCTTATATGAATAGAACAGGGACTTACCGCTGTATGCAACAAGCTCAAAGGGGCCGAAGAACAACACCGTAAAGCAAAGAGCCAGCCAGATGGGTGCCGATATGGCAAGACGCTTGAGATATCCTCTTTTATCAGTAAAAAGTGCTCCGAATTTTTCGAGATATTTATGCTTCTTCGGAGCAGCACCATCCTTTTTAATTTTCATAAGTCCTCCAAAGGATATTATTTACATTATTATTATACATTTTTCGCATAAAAATGTCAAGTAATACTTTCGCTGTTGTGAAATTATATGTATTTTTGATTTTTGTTAAAAAACATTTACTTTTTCATGGTAATATGATATAATCGGTATGTAAACACAAAGAAAGGAGATTAGCGTGAAAGTTCAAATAGTTTTAACCGAAACTACAGCATTTTCACGCGCAAACAAACACTAAAAATCAATATTCCGATTTTTGTCTGCTTCGCAGACACGTGTTTGTTTCATAATTTTTTTGTGCAGCCATAGGCTGAAAGGAGATTTTTATATGGATTCAAATATGAACAAAAAAGCAAAAGCAAGTCCCTTGGCTCAGAACACCATCACCATAGTTATTCTTGCGATCCTTGCCGCAGTTTGTGTGGCAATGCTTATTGGCGGCATCTCTTCATTTAGTGAAAAAACCATCATAAGCGAAGCTGACGTAAACTATGACAGCATTGAAAACGGTAGTCTATACAGCTTTGAAAGCATGATACTCATAAGCGAGTACGCTTATTACTGGGAGGACAGCGAGGACAATCCCACAGACCACTTCTATATCGTTGCATTTGCAGATGAAGACGGAGATGTATATTATGCTTCCCTTGAGGTAAAGGACAGCGCGGACATAATGCCTTTATGCAATGAGTACATCGAATATCTTTACAGCGACAGCGAAGAGTATATGGACACCCTTTTAAAGGGTATCTTCCTTGCCAACAAGCTTGAGCTCAAGGAAAGCGATGTCCGCGATGAATACGAGCTTGCCTTCGGCTACTGTACAGCGGAGCTTCCCGGTACAGACACCCGCATAAACTTCACATATGAAGCTGCAGACGAAGCAGCTTACCGCAAGGACGCAAGGACAGATGCTATAATCCTCACAGCAATGGGAGGTGTTCTTACCGCGATTTGCCTTACTGCGCTCTTCTTTACTGTACGCCGCAGAAAACAGCTCAAGGCAGACCTTGAGAAGCTTGCATCGGCAAGTACAACACCCGAAACGCTACCCAATACTGAACCCACAGAGGAGGTCAGCTCCTCATGGACACTCAATGAGTGATCCATCACAGTTATACTACCTTTTTTAAAACAGTTATCTCAGCATATAAAAATATCACGGAAAATATCCGTGATACAGGCCGCTGACAAAGGTCTTGCGCTGACAAAATCCACAAAAGTTCCCCACGACCTTTTTTAAAAGGGCGCAGGGTCTTGGGGCAGCGCCCCGAGGCGCGCTCCGCAGAGCGCGAAATTCCCCTTATTCGTCCAAAAAGCGACCCGCACCAAACGAAGTTTGGTGACGCACTTCGCGCAAGCGAACGTGCT
>JAFUPK010000100.1 GCA_017481265.1 Clostridia bacterium | reverse complement strand
ATATTTATTTGTCTTTTTTGGAGGCTGGAAGCTATTTGAAAGTGGCGACCCCATTTTGATTGAGGTGGGTGTTGCATTTGTTTTGTCGTTCTTTGTGTTTGTAATCAACGAAGTCGTAATGGGTCTTGAGAAGAGAGTTAAAACTTTAGAAGATCGCATAAACAAACTTGAGAAAAAAGAGTAAGATAAATTCCAATTTATCGAACAGTGCAGCTACAATACTTTTGGTGGTTCTTTTCAACTAAATCCACCCTTTCGGGTGGGTGAAATCATCTCCGATGGTGAAATCCCCTACAGGGATGAAATCCGCCTCGACGGCGGATGGGTGGATTTAATTTCATCTGTGAAGCAGATTTCATCCGAGCTTGCTCGGATTTCATCGCGCTTGCGCGATTTCATTGAAAAATCGTCGGACCCTGTGATATAATATATTCAAAGAGGTGATTTCGATGGCTGAAAATAAATTGACGGATTTATCTACAGAATTTGCGATTCAAATATTGAAGCTGACCGATAACATCAAGGGACACTATTCCTTGTCAAATCAACTTGAACGAAGCGGAACGAGTATTGGAGCAAATATCCGCGAGGCGAAATATGCTCACAGCCGTCCTGACTTTATTGCAAAACTGCAGATTGCATTAAAGGAATGTTATGATACAGAATATTGGATCGAGATTGCTCAAAAAGCCGGTTTGATTTCCGGTGACGTTGCAAAGACAATTCTACACGATTGTGGTTCAATTCGCAGAATACTCATTTCCTCCATCAACACCGCAAAGGAGAATGTAAAATGACTTACTGCTTATTAATGAAAGCTGATGACGAAGATATACCGCTCATTCTTTCTGTTTATAAGCAACCATCGATTTTGCAGTTTATCAGTATTGATGAAGAAAACTATTGGAAATATATAACGAGTACCGATAATGTCTATTTTTATAAAATTTATAAGGATGACATTTTGGTCTCCACTATACATCTTGAATCTAATAACCGCGTTTTGTATATGTCTGTGGTTGTTTTTCCGGAATTTCAAAAACAAGGAATCGCTACAACTATATTAAAGGATATTCAAGCAGGAAAGCTTGAACTTGATTTTGATAAAATACAAGTTTCTATTGATGAAAAAAACACTGCCTCACTTAGATTGTTTGAAAGTGTTGGGTTTGTATGTATAGGCAAAGACGAAGAACTTTGGGAATATGAGTATAATAAAAGCTGAACGCACTACTTTCGCATACTTTTATCTCAATTCTGCGACCTTTGCTTACTCTTTCACATGAAAAAAGGCTGTTCATTTGAAAACAGCCTTTTTTAACACCTATTTTACTTATCTGCCGAGAACTGCAGCACCGATGATACCTGCATCGTTTCCGAGGGAAGCGATCTTGATATCTGTGCGGGGTGTGCCTTCTCTGGAATAGGTCTCTGCCCATACCTTCTCGAGAAGGGGCTTTGTGAGGTTCTCGCCCTCGTTGCATATGCCGCCGCCGATGGAGAGCACGTTGGGCTGGAAGATGTTGATAACGTTTACGATACCGCAAGCGAGGTAGCTGATGTATTCGTCAACGATCTCAGCGCCGAGAGCATCGCCGTCCTTCATAGCTGTGAATGCGGTTCTTGCGGAGATCTTGGAAAGGTCATCGCCGATCATAGCGAAGATCTTGGAATCTCTGCCTGCAGCCTTAGCCTCAGCAACGCGATCCTTTGTGATGTTTACAAGACCGGTAGCGGAGCTGTATGCCTCCCAGCAGCCCTTTCTGCCGCAGGAGCACTGTCTGCCGTCCTTTTCGATAACGATGTGACCGAGCTCAGCACCTGCATAGTTGAATCCGGAGTATACCTTGCCGTCGATGACGATACCGCCGCCGAGACCGGTTCCGAGAGTGATCATTACAGAATACTGTGCGCCCTTTGCAACACCTGCGAACGCCTCAGCCTTAGCAGCTGCATTAGCGTCGTTCTCGATGTAGCAGGGGATCCCGCCGAGGTGGGAGGAAAGTCTGTCAGCGAGGGGGTAGCTTGTGAAGGGTACGTTGTTTGCGTATACGACCACGCCGCGGTCAGTATCAGCAGTACCGGGAGTTGCAACACCTACGCTTGCAACCTCGGAAAGGGGAATGTTGAGCTCAAGAAGGAGATTCTTTGCGACCGTTGCCATGTCGGCTACGATAGCGTCAGCTCCTCTCTCAGGCTTTGTGGGAGTGCTTGCCTTTTTGACGATCTTGGAGTTCTCGTCAACGATACCGACGGCAATATTTGTTCCGCCGAGATCGACACCTATATAGTACATATGAGTCACCGGACCTTTCATTAAAGTATAAACCTAATCATAGTATATTATAAAGCGGAAACGGTGATTTGTCAACGGTTTTTCCGCATATTAGGAATTAAATTTCTCTTTTTGGCAGTAACTTGACCTTAGAGGCCTCGTTTTTTAAATATTTGTGCAACTTGTATATGTGTAGAAAATTCGCTCTGAAATTTGTGCACCATGCACAAAACGTCTCTGTTGTCAAGTGCTGCGGGCGAGGGAACGAAAGATTTTATCATAACGATGTTAGGTAAACTTGACTTACCAATCGGCGGGCCGGAGCTATGGGACACTGCATCTTGTTGTTGGTAACATGAAAAAACACATAAATATTGACAAATTTAACACGCGAAAGTAAATGAAGCTTACTCAAGCGAGGATGAGGCAGACGCGGAGAATAAGTGGCAAAATCAAACCAAGGAAAATATGGAAATCTACCTGCCGATCCAACGCCCGAGGCGGGAGCTTGCGGAGGTACTTAATAATGACGTGAATGCTTGACTTTTTTGACCGAATATGGTATCATATCTATAACTAAAAGAAGATAAAGTGTACAATTATGCGCACTTTTATGTCGAAAACTCCTAAACGGAACGCGACATCTTCGTATAATCGGGCTGTCCCATGCGAGAACAGGGGCAGATCCGGATCAAAATTTGAATTGCTGCCATGCATCGTGTAGCGGGCGGCAGAATGGAGAATCATATGAGCAACACAAAAAGCCGTAAGTTATTATCGCTGATTCTTGCTGTTCTTATGGCAATGAGCACTCTGGCGACAGCAGTATTTGCGGATACTGCGGAAAAAGCGGAGCAGGTCGGCGATGCTCCCGCGGTCGGTGGCGGCGGAGATAGTCTTCAGGATATTACTGAGCTGCTTTCCACACTTTCCTATGCGGAGTATATCGCGCAGTATCCGGATGCGACCACTCCGAAGCCCGACGGATTCAAGGTCGAGCTTTCAGAAGATATCATAAATAAGGATGAGACCGATGCTGACTATGTCGTCATTGACAAGGATCATGCAAAGTACGGTGATCTCTCCGACGGTATTTCCGACGGCAGCGCTGCCATCCTTATCGGCGACGCAGGAACGGTTACATTTAATATAAATGCAGAAAAAGCCGGACTATACAGCCTTATGATGAAGTACCGTCCCGCTTCTCCCTCAGACGGCAAGGAATTCTTCCCCGTTGAGGAAGGTGAGGAGACTTACCAGACGGTTGAAAGCTCCGTTTCTATCCAGCGTACACTTTACCTCAACGGCAAGGTTCCCTTCTCTGAGGCAAGATTCGTACAGATGGATAAGAAGTGGCTTTCCGCTTACGCTGAGGACGGCAGATTTGAAGTTGACCAGGGCGGAAACGAGCTTCGTCCCGCAAGAAGCATCTCCTACACCTGGCAGGAATACGTGTTTACCGATTCCGACGGCTTCCATGCAACTCCTCTACAGCTCTACCTTGAGGAAGGCGAAAACACGATCGCTCTCGAGGCAGTACGTGAGTCTGTTTTCCTTGCAGACATTGAGTTCTTCAAGTATGAAGAGCCCCGTAAATACGAAGATGTTCTCGCTGAATATGAAAAGAAGGGCTACAAAAACTTCGAAGGCGAAAGCTTCGACATTCAGGCAGAGCTCGCTTCTGCAGTATCAAGCTATTCTATAACTCCCACCTCCGACCCTGTTTCTCCCTCCACAGAGCCTCAGAGCGCTAAGGCTACTATGAGAAACATGATCTACTCTTCTGAGGTCGGCGATTGGATCGAATACGAGATCGACTTCCCCGAGTCCGCTATCTATACATTCGTTATAAGATACAGACAGGACTCCTCCTCCAACCCCGTTTCCCGTAAGATCCTCATCGACGGTAAGCTTCCCTATGACCAGGCGCAGTACTCAAAGTTTGATTTCGGCGACAACTGGCAGACCACAGCTCTTACCAACGGTGAAGAGACTCTTAAGTTCTATATCGAAAAGGGTGTACATACTGTCCGCTTTGAGGTAAACCTCGGCGAGATCGCAGACATCCTTCGCAGAGTAACCGCAGTTCAGAACGCGCTTAACGCAGACTACCTTGAGATCGTTCGTCTTACCGGTGCTGAGCCCGATGAGTACCGCGACTACGGATTTGCCCGCGTTATTCCCGACGTTATGCGTGACCTCGTTGACCAGGGTAAGGAGCTCAATGCTATCCTTGATTACCTCGAGGAAAACGGTGAGCTCAGCGCATCCACATCTACCCTCACACAGATCGCAGACCGCGTTATGAAGATGGGTACAGACGAGGATCAGATCGCTAAGAATCTTGATTCTCTCAAGAGCGACCTTTCTGCTCTCGGTTCTTGGGTAACCAGTATGCAGATGCAGGTGCTTGAGATGGACTACATCCGTGTTCAGTCTCCCGATGACGATATCCCGAAGGCAGAGGGCAACTTCTTCCAGGGCGCATGGTACGAGATCAAGAAGTTCTTCTACAGCTTCGTTATCGACTACAACGCACTGGCAGTTAACGAAGACGGCGAGATCACAGGCGATCGCATCGAGGTTTGGTCTCAGTCCTCCCGCGACCAGGTACAGATCATCAAGGACCTTACCGACAGTAAGTTCACTCCCGAGTCCGGAGTTCCCGTAACGGTCAAGCTTGTTGCAGGCGGAACTCTCCTGCCGTCAGTTCTTGCAGGAATCGGTCCCGATGTGGCTCTTGACGGTATGACAAGTACAAGTAACGCTATCGCTTCTCAGGCTGCAGGCTCAATTATCGACTACGCAGTCCGCGGCGCGATACTTCCCATAGAGCAGCTTGAGGGCTTTGATGTGTTCAAGAGCACCATCTATGAGCAGGCGTTTGAGGTAGTAACTCTTGACGACCCCGATGGCGTTGACCACGTATACGGCGTTCCCGTAGCTCTTGAGTGGAACATGATGTTCTACCGCCGTGATATCCTCGGCTCCCTCGGAATCACCATTCCCGAAACATGGGATGACGTTCTTGCCAGTGTTCCCGTCCTCCAGTTCAATAACATGGACATCGGTCTGACACGTGACGTAACGACCTACGCTACAATGATCTACCAGTCCGACGGAGAATTCTGGGCAGACAACGGAATGCGCGTAAACTTTGACGCCAATACCTCCCTTGAGGCGTTCGAGTACATGGTAAATATGTTCACACAGTACTCACTGCCTCTTAACTTCGACGGTGTAAACCGTTTCAGAACGGGTGAGATCCCGCTCTTCCTCGCAAGTTATATCACATATAACAATATCACGATATTTGCTACTGAGCTTGCAGGTCTCTGGGGCTTCGATGCTATCCCCGGTATGCTTCAGGATGACGGTGTAACTGTCAACCGTGCTATCGTAGGTAACGCAGATGCGATCACAATGCTTCGCGGCTGTGAGGCTATAGATGAAGCATGGACATTCATGAAGTGGTTCGCAGGAGCTGAATTCCAGACTGAATACTCCAATGAGCTCGTTAACCTCCTCGGCGAGGCAGGTATGAGAACTGTAGCAAGCAAGGGCGCTCTTGCACAGCTCCAGTGGAAGAAGGACGACCGTGATGCTCTTATCAGCCAGGCTAAGGACGTTATCTGCCTGAGACAGTATCCCGGATCTTACTTCATCACACGTTACGTTGACTTCGCAGTTAACAATGCATATAACGAAGGCGCTGACCCCGTAGAACAGCTTCTCGGATACATCACAGCGATCAACAAGGAGATCTCCCGTAAACGCGGTGAGTTCGGCTATGAAACACTTGAGGTCGGTCAGACACTTGCAGAAAAGAGACTGACTGAGGCTGAGACAGCTATCGCAGAGCTCTCCGAGGGTGACGCAGAGAAGTACAAGGATGCTATCGAAGCAGCACGTGATGCTATCGAAGCAGGAAACAATGCCGACGCTATCGAAGCCGCAGCAAGCGGACTCGAAAGCGCAAACGGCGAGCTCTTCTCCGCGATCGCCGGCAATCTGAAGGATGCAGCAGCAGCCCTCAGAAGCTACAAATAATCAGAACGACAAAATATAGTGAAGGAGATAGCAAATGTCTACGAAATCTGAAACAAAGGTCGTGTCCCGCAAGGATATGACTAAGGCGCGCTGGACGCTGCACCAGATGAACGTAAACAAGATCGGTTACTTCATGATCGCTCCGTTCATGATCCTCTTCCTCTTATTTACGATCATACCTGTTGCACTTTCTCTGGTTCTCAGCCTTACAAACTTCAATATGATCGAGTTCCCTGACTTCATCTTCCTGCAGAACTACGCTACGCTGTTCCTCGATGATGAGCTGTTCATCGGAGCTCTCAAGACCACACTCATCTTCGCTGCCATCGTCGGTCCCGCCGGCTACGTGCTTTCTTTCATCGTAGCTTGGTTCATCAACGAGCTCAATCCGAAGGTTCGTGCGCTCATCACACTTATCTTCTATGCACCTTCCATTTCCGGTAGCGTGTACATCGTATGGCAGACGCTGTTCTCGGCGGACTCCTACGGCTGGCTGAACGCTTGGCTCATGAAGCTCGGATTTATTGATACCCCGGTACAGTGGCTGAAGGATACGAATTATATCATGCCGATATGTATAATGGTAGCCCTTTGGGGATCCCTCGGTATGACGTTCCTGTCCTTTATTGCAGGTCTTCAGGGTATCGACCGCAGCCTCTATGAGGCAGGAAGCATCGACGGTATCTCAAACCGTTGGCAGGAGGTATGGTACATCACCCTTCCCAGCATGAAGCCTCAGCTTATGTTCGGTGCGGTAATGTCCATCACCGGTGCATTTAACTTCGGTTCCATCGTTACGACCCTCTGCGGTAACCCGCCGACTGACTACGTGGGATATACGGTAACCCACCATATTGATGAGTACGGTAGCGTAAGGTGGGAGGTTGGTTACTCCTCGGCGCTGACGTTCCTCATGTTCCTTATCATGATCGGCGCTAACCTCCTCATCAATAAACTAATTTCGAAGGTAGGACAGTGATATGAGTGAAACAAAATTCAAAAAGCTGCGTACTCGCGGTCATAAAGTTGTCCTGAACCGCTCCAAGGGCGGTGACGCGGGAATTACCGTATTTCTCGCGATCCTCGGATTCTTCATGGTGCTTCCTCTGGTATATACAATATCCCAGTCTCTGAAGCCTATGACAGAGCTCTTCATCTTCCCTCCGAGATTCCTTCCCATCAGACCTACTCTCGTTAACTTCAAGAACCTGTTCTACCTCATGAACTTCTCATGGGTGCCCTTCTCGAGATACGTGTTCAACACCGTGTTTATCTCCTTTGCGGGTACCTTCGGAAACCTGGTTTTCTCATCTCTTGCAGCTTATGCTCTTGCGAAGATCGAATTCCCCGGAAACAGATTCTTCTTCCAGGTAGTTCAGAAGTCCCTTATGTATAACGCATCTATCGCAGGTACTATCACATTCCTTATCATTGCGTACCTCGGCTGGATGGATACATATCTCGCAGTTATCGTTCCTTCCTTCGCTTCTTCAATCGGTCTTTACCTTATGAAGCAGTTTATGGATACCAACGTAACTACAGCGATCCTTGAGTCTGCACGACTTGACGGTGCGAAAGAGTTCCGCATCTTCTGGTCTATCGCGATGCCTATGGTTAAGCCCGCGTGGCTGACGCTTATCATCACATCCTTCCAGGGTCTGTGGCAGATGGGCGGTAGTAACCTTGTTTACAGTGAGCAGCTCAAGACCATCAACTACGCGATCAACCAGATCACATCGATCGGTGTTACCAGAAACGGTGTTGCGGCAGCAGGTACCGTGTTCATCATGATCGTGCCTATTATCGTATTTATCATCTCTCAGAGCAACATCATCGAAACGATGGGCTCCAGTGGTATGAAGGATTAAGGAGGAAACAATGAAAAAGTTAAGAAACCTGCTCATTATCGCCTTTGTCCTTCTGATGACTCTCCCGTCAGTCATCGGAGCGGCAGCTCCCTACAAGACTTACACCTACTCTCCCGACGGTGAGCTTCTGGTATCCCCCGATGCTTACCTTCCCGAGCTCAAGAACATCGACTACGAATACATGGGAATCAAGTACAATCCCGATGATAAGTCAATGCAGAAGCCCCTCCACGGTGCTCGCGACATCTTCGTAGGTCCCGATGAGAAGGTGTACATAGCTGATACGGCAAATAACCGTATTCTCGTACTTACAAGATACTATAAGCTCGATTACATCATCGAAACATTCCTTAACGACTACGGCGTACCGGACCGCTTCTCCAATCCCTCCGGTGTGTTCGTAAACGAGGAACACATCTACGTCTGCGATACCGACAGTAACAGAATCGTAATGTTCAAGACCGGCATCAAGGACACCAACGAAAGCTTCGTTAAGATCATCGAACAGCCTGAGTCTAACCTCTTCGAGGAAGGCGCGATCTATAAGCCGATCGCTTGCGCTGTCGACCAGTACGGACGAATCTTCGTTGTATCCTCCACCACCTATCAGGGTGTTATCGTAATCAACGATGAGGCTGAGTTCTTCGGATTTATCGGTGCTCAGAATGATACACTTTCAGCTCTTGAGATCCTCTGGAGACGTTTCCAGACAGAAGAGCAGAGAGAGCAGCAGGCTGAAGTAACCTCCAAGGAGCTTAACAACATCACCATTGATAAGGACAACTTCATCTACGTTACGACCTCTGCCCTTGATGAGGCTGACCTCCAGGCTCAGATCACATCAAAGGACAAGAAGACCTCTCCTGTTAAGAAGCTCAATGCTTCCGGTGCAGACGTTATGAAGCGTAACGCAGAGTTCGCTCCCTCAGGTGAGGTAAGACTCTCCACACTTTCCACAGCAAAGATCAAGGGTCCCTCCAAGCTTGTTGACGTTGGTATCGGTCCTGTCGGCACATGGTCCATCATCGACGAAAAGCGTTCCAAGATCTATACATACGATGAGAACGGTAACCTCCTCTTCGCCTTCGGTGATATGGGTGAGCAGATCGGTAACATCGCCAAGATCACAGGTATCGCTTACCAGGGCTCTAAGATGCTCGTGCTCGACAGCTCTAACGACTGCTTCGTAGTCTACAACAGAACCGAGTACGGCGATATGCTTATCAATGCGCTCCAGAACGACGCTGACCGTCGTTTCGACCTCGCAACAAGCGACTGGACAGACATTCTCCAGAGAAACAACAACTACAGCATAGCTTACCTCCAGCTCGGTCGTGCCGCAGCAAGAGACGGTGACTATGACACAGCAATGAGTTACTTCGAGAGAATCAAGAATACAGAGGATTACTCCGCTGCATTCGCAGAAGTCCGCTCCGCTTGGGCTAAGAAGAATTTCTGGATCATCCCCGTTGCAGTTATCGTTATCGCCCTCCTCGTAGTTAAGTTCTTCAGCTACGCAGGCAAGGTCAACAAGCGTGCAACCCTCAAGCTCGGACGCCGCAGTCTCAAGGAGGAAGTTCTCTACGCGTTCTACGTTATCTTCCATCCCTTTGACGGCTTCTGGGATCTGAAGCATGAGCGCCGCGGCTCAATGAAGTCTGCTTTCGTGCTTCTCATCTTCACAGTTCTCGCGTTCTTCTATAAGTCCGTGGGTACTGCGTACGTCCACAACCCCTCCGATGCAGGCTACATGAGCGTTGTCGGTAATATTACCGCCGTTGTCGTTCCTCTCCTGCTTTGGGTAATTGCTAACTGGTGCTTCACCACACTGTTTGAGGGTGAAGGAAGCATGAAGGATATCTTCATCGCAACCTGCTACTCTCTCACACCTCTGCCGATCCTCATGATCCCCGCAGTTATCCTTACTAACTTCCTCACACTTGATGAGGCGGGAATCATCGCACTTCTCAACGGATTTGCATTCCTTTGGATGGGACTTCTCCTTATCCTCGGTACGATGATTACTCATGACTACGGCCTCGGCAAGAACATCCTTACCTGCATCGTAACAGTTGTTGGTATGGCGTTCATTATGTTTATCGTAATCCTGTTCTCGACACTTATGACACAGATCGTAGGCTTCATCTCCAACATTGCCGTTGAGTTGAGCTTCAGAATGTAGGGAGGAGATTAAAAATGAAATTTAAAAGAATAATATCCACCGCCCTCGCTCTGGTTATGTCACTCGGCGTACTTGCAGTTATTCCTCACGAGACTGAGGCGGCAACGGTTACACCTCTTTCTGCCGGCAAGGTAGACGGCGACGGTAACCCCCTGATCGACTATACAGGTAAGGCAAGCACAGACGTGTTTGAGTCCCGCGAGGCTAAGCTCGCAACAATGATGAAGATCAAGGAAGAATCCGGCATCATCATCTATTATGAGGCATACACCGGTGAGGTTGCTTTCGAAAACACCGTGACCGGCGATATCCTCTTCACAAACCCCTATGACCTCTCCGGCTCTTATTTCTCAGAGTCTGAGGCGACAAAGAAGGAGCTTCTCTCCCAGATCTACCTCACTTACCTCGATAACGGTGAGGAGAAGGAAATGTGGAGCTATGAGGAAGCTGCAGAACGTCAGCAGATCACAATGGTGGACATCAAGGACGGTATCCGCGTTGAGTACAAGATCGGTGAGCCCGCTATCCAGCGTCTTACTCCCCGTATGATCAGCGTAGAGCGTTACGAAAAGTTCATCAGCGGTCCTATTCTGGAAACCCTCCAGCAGATGGAGGACGGCACCTACAAGAACGGTGATTTTGACTGGGAAGAGTACAAGGACCTTAACTTTGCATGGACCAAGTTCGAATCCTTCTACGAAAAGAAGGACTCAGATGCACCCGGTCTTTCCGAGCGAGCTATCAAGGAAATGGAGACAGCGTTCCCCATCGTAAAGCAGTTCGCTATCTACATCTGCGAGACCAAGATCTCTCCCCGTGAGCTTGAGATCCTCGAGAGCACGGTTAAGAAGTACTGCCCCAAGTATACCTACGAGGAGCTTGACTTCGATAACCAGCAGTGCGGATTCAAGAATACCGACCAGGTACCTCCCCGCTTTGCTATGGCACTTGAGTATACCGTCAGCGAGAACGGCGTTGTAGACGTAACACTTCCCGCAAACGGTATCTCCTTCGACGAGACCATCTATCAGCTCCAGCAGGTTTCCATCCTCCCCTTCATGGGAAGCGGAAGCAATCAATTCGAAGGCTACACCTTCCTCCCCGACGGTTCCGGTACGATCTTCAGATATGAAGACCTTGCAGACACTATCTACACCGTATCCGGTCAGGTTTACGGCGCTGACTATGCTTATCACGAGATCGAGACAGGTCAGAATGCCCAGACACTTCGTTTCCCCGTATTCGGCGCAGTAACAAACTACACCACTCCCGCTGACGGCAGCGATCCCGAGCAGGATTACAATGACTCCGGATTCCTTGCAGTCATCACCGAGGGTGACTCCCTTGCTACTCTTACCACCGACCACGGCGGAGCACTTCACCCCTATAACTCTGTTTACGCTACCTTTACACCCCGTCCCAGCGATACATATGAGCTTATGACAGGCGGCAATGACGCAGGCGCAACCTTTACCGTAACCTCTTCAAGAAGATTTACGGGAAGCTATCGCATCAAGTACATCATGCTCAGCTCTGAGGCAGGCTACGAGCCCAGCTACATCGGTATGGCTAAGGCTTACCGTGACTACCTGAGCAATGCAGGTGTTCTTGAGAAGAAGACAGAGGCTAAGGAGACTATCCCGCTTTACATCGAGTCCTTTGGCTCCATGAAGGGTACAAAGAGAGTTCTCTCCTTCCCCGTAAGCGTAGATATTCCTCTTACAACCTTTGACGACATCCAGACCATGACAAATGAGCTTTCCGAAATGGGTATCACCAACGTAGGCTACAAGCTCACAGGATTTGCTAACGGCGGTCTTGATTCCACAGCTCCTTATAAGCTTAAGTGGCAGGGCGCTCTCGGCGGATCCGACGGACTTGATTCTCTCGTAAGCTTCGCAAATGAGAACGGCATTGAGCTCTATCCCGAGTTTGACTTCGCTTATGTAAACTCCAGAGAGACCTTCGACGGCGTAAACCTCAAAGCGCACGCAGTAAAGACCATCGACGGACGTTACATCAGAAAGCAGGTCTATGACTCAGGCTTCCAGGATTTCGTTTCCGTTGGCGGCGCGGCAATCTCCGCATCCGTATTCGACGAATACTGGGATGAGTTCTCCGGCAGATATCTTGATTACAATATCGGCGGTATCTCACTCTCAACACTCGGTACAGACCTTAACTCCGACTTTGATGACGACGATCCTCACCACCGCGAGGATACCAAGGAATACACAGCAGATATGCTTAACTCCGTTGCTGAAAACAACAAGGTTATGATCTCCGGCGGTAACGCATTTGCTATTAAGTATGCAGATGTTATCACCGACGTATCTCTCACTTCCTCTGAGTACATCCGCGCAAGCCAGACCGTTCCTTTCACAGGCATGGTTCTCCACGGATCCGTTGACTTCACAGGCACTCCCGTTAACATGGAGGGTGACATTGACCAGGCTATCCTCAATGCAATTGAGAACGGCGCGTCCATGTTCTTCACTCTCTCCTACCAGAATACCAAGGAGCTCGCTTCCGATGAATTCTGGAGCAAGTATTACTCCGTATCCTACGACATCTGGAAGGATGACGTAAAGAAGTATTACGACGTTCTTAACGGCGCACTTAAGGATCTCCAGACTACTTACATTACTGACCACGACTTCATCGACGCAGTCCGCGTTCCCGATGAGGACGAGTCAAATGAGGATACTGCTATCCTTGATGCATACGAGGCTGAAGTATTTGAGGCAGTTTCCGTTGCAGAGGCTAAGTACCAGCTCGCGCTCAAGCGTTCACTGCGTCTCGGTACTGAAGCTCCCAAGAGAACAGACTCCGAATATCAGCCTGTTCTTCCCGAGTACCCCGATGACACAGTAGCACTCGCTACATTCACACGTGACTATGTTGCATACTGCAGAGAAAGACTCGCAGAGATCGAAAACGGTATCTCCGAAGAGAATTCCGCGCTCACAGCTCCCGAGAGACCCGTTCTCGCTACAAAGTATGAAACACAGGTCGGCTCCGTCGTATACGTAGAGTACGGTGACACCACAGGCTTTGTTCTGAACTACAACACCTACCCCGTATCCGCAGTAGTCGGCGAAAAGACAGTAGTTGTTGAGGCAAACAGCTTCGCAACTGTTGAAGCAAATTCATAAGGAGGGTGGATAAATATGAATACTGCAATCAATAAAAACGCTAATGCCGCCCCCATCAAAAAGAAAAAGCCCGCCTCCCTCGACCGTAAGAAGGCGAGGGCAGGCTGGATCTTCATCCTTCCTTTCCTCATCGGTTTCGTGGTAGTTTATCTTCCCATGATCATCGACTCCATCCGCTTCAGCTTCTGCGAGATCAGAATCCTGACCGGCGGTGGTTATGCGCTGGACTTTGTAGGACTTAACAACTACAGAGACGCGCTCTTCGTAGATACCGGCTTTACTCAGGCCCTCATCGGAGGACTTAAGCAGCTCTGTATCGACATTCCCTTTATCGTATTCTTCTCGCTGTTCATCGCCATCATCCTCAACCAGAAGATACTGGGCCGTGCAGCGTTCAGAGCGATATTCTTCATCCCCGTTATCCTTACCACAGGTCTTATCGGACAGATCGACGCCAACAACGCAATGCTCGAGAGTATGCAGTCCGGCGGTATCAACAACGGTCTCGGTGAGGATGCGGACACTACAAACCAGATCCTTAACGTCATGGACGTAGAAAAGCTTTTCGCGGACATGGCTGTAGGTCAGGGACTCGTTGAGTTTGTCGTAGCAGCCGTTAATAATATCTTCGATATCGTTAACCGTTGCGGTGTACAGATGCTTATCTTCCTTTCCGGTCTTCAGTCCATCTCTCCCGCCATCTATGAGTCCTGCTCCATCGACGGCGCTTCCGGATGGGAGACATTCTGGAAGGTAACACTCCCCATGGTCAGCCCTATGATCCTGGTAAATACCATCTACACTGTAATCGACGCATTCACAGCCTCCAGTAACACCGTTATGGCATACATCAACGATGTATATAACGGCGTAAACGGAGCAAACGGAAACGTAATTTCATCCGCGATGTCTTGGATGTACTTCCTTATCGTTATCCTTATCATCGCAGCGGTAGCCGGAATCCTCAGTGCTTTCGTGTTCTACCAGAGAAGAGACTAAGGAGGTGTAAATAATGAACAAAGCAGAAGCTCCTAAGATCAAAAGAGAATCTAAGAGAAAGATCCGCGTTGAGTTCGAACGTACACCGCTTTTAGAGCGTCTCCGCGCGAAGTTCCTCAATATGTACACCCTCAAGAAGGCGCTTTGGTACGTTTTCCGTCTCCTTCTCCTTATCGGTGTATCCTACATCATCCTCTTCCCGTTCTTCTCTAAGATCTCATCCTCATTCATGAGTGAGACAGACTTTACAGACGTAACGGTAAACATGATCCCCAAATCCCCCACACTTACGACCTACAAGGCGATCATCGCTGAGAACCACTATTTTGAGGCTCTCGGTAATACGTTCCTTTTGTCTCTCGTTTGCGGAGTGCTTCAGACATTCATCTGCGCATTCATTGGTTATGGATTTGCAAAGTTCAAGTTCAAGGGCTCGAATGCTCTCTTCCTCGTCGTAATCTTTACGATGGTCGTGCCTCATTCGACACTGAGACTTTCAATGTTCATGCACTTCAAGGACTTTGATATACTTGGAATCATGGGACTCCTTAATAAGCTGGGACTCACGGCTACCCCCGGAATCCAGCTTCTGAATACCAACTGGCCTCTGTGGATCATGTCCGCTACCGGTCTTGCATATAAGAACGGTCTGTTCATCTTCCTTATGAGACAGTTCTATCGCGGTATTCCCGATGAGCTTGAAGAATCTGCATATCTTGACGGCTCCGGCGTGTTCAAGACATTCTTCACCATCATCATTCCCCTTTCTGTTACAATGCTTATCACAGTGTTCATGTTCTCCTTCTGCTGGCAGTGGACAGATACGTTCTATACAAACGTATTCTACACTCACACAGGACCTACACTGCTTTCCAGCATCATCACGACACCTTCTTCACTGTCAGAGATGAATGCTGCTGCAGCAACACTGTACACAGCGGCTATCAGAAACACCTGCGGAATCCTCATCATCATCCCTCTGCTTATCCTCTACCTCTTCGGTCAGAAGTATATTGTTCAGGGTATCGAGCGTTCCGGTATCACAGGCTAATACAAAACATTATCCCTATCTCCCCAGCGGAGATAGGGATGTTTTTTGGTTCTATAATAAAAGTTGGGGTAAGACCTGACAGATAGCAAAAAAAGATAGGCATATCTGCCGAAATCTGATAAAATAAAGTTGACTAGACAAAACTTTATCGGAGGAGCAGATATGCCTACAGTCAATTATAT
>JAFUPK010000099.1 GCA_017481265.1 Clostridia bacterium | reverse complement strand
TTCCAATATCGTCGGCAATTTCCTCACGGGTATATATGAGGTACACCTCATCATTCTCGTTTATCCAACCGTTTTGCTTTGATAAAGAAAGCCTGTCATAGAGTAAAGCGTAACTAAGCTTTGCATCTGATGACAGGCTCTTGTATTTTGGATTTGCAAATAATGATTTGGGTATTTTGAGAAAGTCGCAGCTTATAATGTCGTTTATTTTATAGACGTTCATCTTTTTATCCTCCGTATTCAGTTATTTATAATGTCTGTGGCATCTGTTTCGGTGTATTCGCCATCGTCATACATTGTTGCTCCACTTGTTGCAAGTATACTTTCAGGTATCGGAGCAGATTTTCTTGGTGTCCGTTCGCGAGGCGGTTCAGGAGTAAAATCTTCTTTTTCGCTTTCCGATTCAACATCAAATGCTATCTGTTCGTTTATATCGTGATGCGCTTCCTTTTCAAGCTCTTCATCAAGCTCACGCCATTTTGGGATGTATTCGGACACTCTCGTATATTTCAAATCCTTGTAAGACGAAAGCTCATCGGGAATGATCTTTAACCCCTTAAGCGGCTTCTGTCCGCGTATGAGCACAAGACACTGCTTGTTATCCATCTGAAGTATTTCTTCGGGATACATAAGCGGTCTTGTATTGTTAGTCTTGGTCTGTCTGTAGCCTGTAACCTCTCTTGTGATTGGAGAGAACAAAGGCGTCTGCGGTGCCATACTGTTTGTAAGCTGAATGGTCACTGCACCGCATCGTTTGGATATGTACTCCGACGTCATCATATCGTTACAACCGAGCACAAGCTGCGTGTCACAGTTGCCGACAATTTCTTCCCATTCCTTTACGGGATAGCGATCGGAGAGCTGTGCTATAGACTGTACGATAATTTGACAGTTGATGCCGTAACCGCGGACAACGGATATAGTTTTCTTAAAGTCAAGGAGTTTACCTACATTACAGAACTCATCCATTATGAAGTTTACTTCTATGGGAAGCCTGCCTCGTTCATCGCCGTACTTTCGTGCATAGTCAGACAACTTCTTAAATAGCATTGAGAAGAACAGTGAGGAAAGAAACTCATAAGCGGTATCCTGCGCCGAAATAATACAAAAGTATGCACAAGGCTGTTTACCGGGAAGTTCCAGGTCTATATCGTGGTATTTAGTAATTTTATCAACAAGCTTATTCTGAAATACATTCATACGGGAGCCGAGACCTATAAACACGTTACCCCAAAGGTTGCTTGCGGCCTGCTTGAAGATACCGTAAGGACCTCTTGCCGGATGGTCAAGCGGAAGTTTTTGAAACTTTGCGTCAAGACTTTTGGCACTTTCACTTGAAAGTATCTTGTATATCGCTCCGAGAGAACGCTCATGAAGCGGTAGAAGCTCATTAGTGATAGGATCTCTCATACTCTGAACATAGAGGATAAGAGCAATAAGCAAGTTCTGTTCAGCTTTGTCCCAGAAGTCTGCTTTATCTCCATCCTCGGAGGTATTACGGATTATGATTTCGGCAACCGACTGCACCATATCAACGTCGCCTTCAGTTTCACCTATGCAATTCCACCCGTCGGAATTTTCCATATCGAGTAGGTTAAAGGCACGGACAACGTAGCCGTTACTCCGAAGATGCTCTGAATACTG
>JAFUPK010000098.1 GCA_017481265.1 Clostridia bacterium | reverse complement strand
ACGAATGGGGCGTCGATGGCGCCGCCCCCTACCGTGGATTGGACGATTCGCGTGTAACCATACCGTATGGCAAGAGGTGTTAGATACCCACCCATGGGCTACCACGTGGGGTAGCCCCTACAGTGGATTTGTACGTAAGGTTATAGCCATGGCGTATGGCGAGAGACGTTAGAACGGGACGCACACATGGGAGTACGCAGTGTATTCGCTTCGCGAAACACGTCACCAACGCAATTGCGTTGGCGCCCCTACAGTGGAAAATTCAGAACCGCCGTAGGGGAGACCTGTGGTCTCCCGTTACGTAAGGTTACATCCGCACAGTACGGCTGTAAATTATAGATTAAAATTTTGTGTTGCCGTAAGGCAGAAAGGGAGATATCTATGAACCGTATTTTATCCATCGTTATTTCATGTGTCTTGATCCTGTCTCTTACCCCCGTATCCCTGTCTGCCGCAGATAACGGGACCCTCGGTGATAATATCACCTGGAGCTTCTCCGATGACGGTACCCTGCAGATCACGGGAAGCGGTGATATGCCCGCTTTTTCCTCGTATAAGGATCAGCCATGGCGTACCTTTGCCAAATCTGTAAAAAAGATCACAGTCTCGCAAGGCATTACCTCCGTGGGCGCTTACAGCTTTGCTTCTTTGCCCGCCGTTACTACCGTGTCTCTGCCGAAAAGCATCACCGAGATCGGTGCTTTCACCTTCGAAAAATGCTATGGCTTAAAGTTTTTTGATATGCCTTCCTCCGTCAGACGTATCGGAGACGGCGCCTTCGTAGATTGCTGGCAGCTTGCCGAGATAGACCTTGCGCTGTATGCATCATACCTCAATTTCATCGGCGATGAAGCATTCGCAGGATGCTCTGCTCTCGCTACCATAACTCTCCCCATGCGGCTTACCCACATCGGTGAGGGCGCCTTTATGGGATGCTCCTCTCTTGATGGCATCGACCTGCCCGATAAGCTTTCCTACCTCGGGCGCTTTGCGTTTCAGTCATGCACGTCGCTCACATCCGTAAACGTGCCGTGGCAGATCACGCACCTGCCCGATTATTCCTTCTTCGGATGCTCGTCGCTCAGCTCAGTTACCTTTGGAAGATACCTTGAAAGTATCGGTAAGGAGGCGTTCCTGTGGTGCCCCTCCCTCAAAGAGATCCATCTGCCCATCTCCGTGACGGAAGTCCCCGAACATTCCATAGGCTACTATTACTTTGAACGCGAGTTCGTTAAGTACGACGGCGTCACCGTGATCGCAGGAAGCCCTGCAGGTATGGAATACGCCGTCAGCAACGGCTTTTCACTCATAATCGACGACAGCTCCCATGTGTGCGATCACGCTTGTCCGTACTGTGACCTCTGTACCGCGGAGTGCGAGTATTTTCTGTGCTGCAAAAAGTGCATGGGACACACCTTCCCCATCACGGGAAGCATTTCAGACTCCGTTAAGTGGAGCTTGTCTGATGATTTCGTGCTGAGTATCACAGGAAATGGCGAGATCCCTGACTTCGCCTACAACAGCGTGCCGTGGCTTCCATATCGAAACTGCATCCTTAAGGCAGTTGTGGGCGACGGCATCACTTCCGTGGGAAGCTTTACCTTCGATTCTCATCCATCACTTCGTGAGGTAAGTCTCCCCGACGGGCTTTTGAGCATCGGAAGAAAAGCGTTTTCCCTGTGCACAGCACTCAGCGGTGTCACTCTCCCCGATACCGTGACGCGTATTGACTCCCTTGCCTTCAATGGCTGTGCTTCTCTTGAGTACGTGTTCTTCGGAGAAGCTGTTGAAAGCATCGGAGACTTCTCCTTCTTCGGATGCGTGCGCCTGCTTGAGGCAGTTCTTCCCGAAAACGTCCGCACCATCGGTGACAGCGCATTCGAAAATTGCCCGATGCTGGAGTCATTCTACGTTCCGCAAAGTGTGGAATATATCGGAGCCTTTGCCCTCGGGTATCTGTACTCCGGTGACAGACATTACATCAAAAACGACAATTTCGCCTTGAAAGCGCCCCTTTTCTCCGTTGGTGATTCTTATGCAAAAGAGAATGGCTTTGCCTTTGAGCGCAGTGATACTCACCTCTGCGAGAGCGCGTGCGTGATATGCGGAAAATGTCTTGACAGCTCATGCCCGTACCCCGAATGTGCGCGCAGGTGCGACGGTATCTGTACCATGGAATGGGACTACCCATTTACGGACGTCAGGGAAGGTGACTGGTTCTGCGACAGCGTGCGATATGTGTACCTGAAGGGTCTGTTCACGGGAATGACCGAGAACACATTTGCGCCTTCCGGCGGAGTAACAAGAGCTCAGCTTGCCGTGGTGCTTTGGCGCCTTGCGGGAGCTCCTGAAGGAGGCGAGAGCCCCTTTGAGGATCTGAGCGCGGCTTGGTACAGGGATGCTGTATCATGGGCTTACGGAGCAGGTGTGGTCACGGGTAAGTCAGCAAAGGAATTTGATCCCATGGGAATGATAACGCGGGAGCAGATGGTGACTATGCTCATGCGCTTTTGCGAAAAAGTATGGAAGCGCGACACCGAGGGCACCGGTGACTTAGAAGTGTTCGCAGATACGGACAAGATCAGCACCTATGCGCTTCGTGCGGTATCGTGGGCAGTTGCCGAGGGGCTTATGACGGGCAAGAAGTCGGCAGGCGAGATGTACATAGCGCCCGCCTTTGGAGCTACCCGTGCCGAATGTGCCACAATATTTGCAAGACTTCTCAAAAAATAAACGATCCGCCGCTTTACCACACCTTCATTTGGAGGTGTGACAAAGCGGCGGAATTTTTTTGATTCAGAGTTTATCAGAAATCATAGGGGAAATTACGAACTGCGTTGTTCAGCGCTTCGATGGAGTCAGCTACGATCGCATCGGAATCGGGATCTACTCCAATGATGATCTTGCGTCTTGTAGAGTCAATGGCATAAGAGGTATCATCGCAGAGCACGGGTGCGGGAACGATAGACAGCTTCATGGCATCGGGAACGGTGATAGCGGCAACGCCCATGTAGTCGCACATGATCTTTGACCAGTTGGGGTCATCGAACTCCGCATCGGGTGTGCAGACACGGGGAAGCTCATTCTTGAGGACGCGCGCAAGGGTGTTTGTGCCCTCGATCTTGGCAAGGTCATCCTTGGTCATAACGATCTTGGCAGAGCCGTTAGGATAGCAGGGGAGCATGATAAGGGGAATATCCATATTCAGGAGCATCTGAGATGCGGCGAAGTCCGCGTGCATATTCCACTCATGGAAGGGAGAGCCGATATACCACTCGTGGAGGCAATTTCCGCCCAGCCAGACTACGACGATCTTTTCCTTAACAGAGGGATCCATGAGGCAGGCGCTGACGGCACTGGAGCAGGGACCTGTAGTGATGACATAGATAGGCTCGTCATACTTGTGTGCCATTTCGATAATAAATCTTGCAGAGGGGCAATCAACGGGCTCGTTATTATTATGGGTGATCTGCTTTTCGGGACCCATATTGAGGGGAAGCTCCTCGGGGGAAAGACCCATAGCCCAATACACCTGAGCAGCGCGTCCAAGGCTGAAGCGGACAATGGTAGATGTTTTGGTAAAGCGGGGTTCAGCATAATGAGCCACGGCATTTACGCCGAGGACCTCAAGCTTTTTATGACCGTAGGCATAGACGAGTGTATACTGGTCATCCATTTCTGCGGAATAGTCGCCGTCCATGATTACTTTTTTTACACGGTCGCTATAGATATCGGCAAGTATCTGTTCAGGTGTCATAGTTGATATATCCTTTCGGTGAAATAATATAATTTTTGCAAGCAAAAGGTTTTACAATAGAATTATATCATAAAACACATAATATTTCAACGGAATATAATAAATATTCACGTAATGAGACAGAGATATCCGAAGGTCTTATTTCTGACGTTCAAACGCCTCCCGCCATGCGGTGCGGATGTAACCCTTACGTAACGGATGTAATTGCCTCGCCCCATGGGAGAGGTGGCGGCGCAGCCGACGGAGAGGGTATAATCACGCTTCCCGCCATACGGTATGGCTATAACCTTACGTAACGGGAGACCACAGGTCTCCCCTACGGCGGTTCTGAATTTTCCACTGTAGGGGCTACCCCACGTGGTAGCCCATGGGTGGGTATCTAACACCTCTCGCCATACGGTATGGTTACACGCGAATCGTCCAATCCACGGT
>JAFUPK010000012.1 GCA_017481265.1 Clostridia bacterium | reverse complement strand
GGGTCGCTTTTTGGACGAATAAGGGGAATTTCGCCCTCTGCGGAGGGCGACTCGGGACTCTGTCCCAAGACCCTGCGCCCTTTTAAAAAAGGTCGATCAAAACTTTTGTGCATTTTGTCAGCGCAAGACCTTTGTCAGCGGTCTGAATAAAACTCCCCGAACGCGGGGAGTTTTATTGTTCACATCACGATCATCATAAATACGGTAAGTATTCCAAGGAAAGCGAAATTGAAAAGGGAAAATTTCACGATATATTTCACAGCGCATCCGGGGTTGTGCTTTACGTACTCTCGGAAGGTGATAAGGCTTGCAAGAGAAGCAATAAGCGTTCCCGCGCCACCGATGTTCACACCCACGAGAAGTTCTCTGTAATTCTCAGTAAACTGCGAAAGAAGTATCGCTGAGGGTACATTGCTGATGACCTGACAGGACACTACGCTGAAAAGAAGGGTGCTCTTTTCAAGAAGCATGGAGAAGAAATCGCGGACAAAGCCGATGCGCGCCATGTTTCCCGAGAAAATGAAGAAGAATACAAAGGTGAGAAGCAGCGGATAATCAACCATTTTCAGTGCGCGGCGGTCGGCAAAAATAAGGCACGCGGGGATGACCAACAGCCCGAGCTGATAGGGGATGCCGCGGAACACTATTGCAATAGCGAGAGCAAAGAGCGCAAGATAGAACACACAGCGCTTCGAATCAAGGTTTATCTCTTCGTCGTGAAGCTCAAGAGGCTCTGCCTTCACGAACACGATACAGCAAACGGTAATAAGTACGATGGACAGCGCGAAGGGCGGAGCCATGATAGCCATAAACTCACCCGTGGGGATGCCGAACTTGGTGTAAAGGTAGAGATTTTGGGGATTTCCGAAGGGAGTGAGCATTCCGCCGAGATTTGCGGCGATGTTCTGCATGATAAAGGTGAACGCCATATACTTTTCCTTCCCGGTTGCGGAAAGGACGAAGTATCCGAGGGGCAAAAAGGTGAGAAGCGCCATGTCATTGGCAATAAGCATGGAACCGATGAAGGTTATGTAAACAAGTGCGATGACGCTGTTGCGGGCATTTTTGAAGCTTGTTACCACCTTGCGGGCAAGAATATAGAAAAAGCTGATGTTTTTGAGCGCACATACCACCGCAAGAACACAGAATAAGCAGGTAAGCGTCTTAAAATCGAAGTATCCGAGATACTCAGCGTCAACAGGAACTGCGAGAGATGTTATAAGCGCCGCCGCCATAGCGATGACCATTACGATATTCTTTTTTACGAACGCTTTTAAATCGAACTGCATAAGCGGACGCAAAAGCTCCGCGCGACGGGGAAAATGCTTAACTATTGCTCTGTTCATCCGTTATCTGACCACCCTTTACCCATTCTTGAAAAAACCATACAATTATACCTCCGATACTGCCCTCTTGTCAATGTGTACTTCTACACAGATTTCAGGAAAAATCGGAGGTTTTTATATGAATATTTGCTTTCGAACAGAAAACAACTAACTTATTCACTCTTCACTCTTCACTTTTACTTGTTACCTATACTGAAAGATCCGCCTCGGAGCTGCTCCGAGGCGGTGATTTTTAGTATTTAAGGTCGTATCTCTGAAGGATCGTTGCAACCTGAGCACGGGTAGCGTTTCCTCTCGGCTGGAGAAGAACCTGTCCGCCTGTCTCAGAGCCCGTAATAAGTCCCACAGCGTTCGCCCATGACATAGCCTCCTTCGCATATGCCTGAACCTTACCGCCGTCGGGGAAAGAGGAGAGCTCGGCACGCTCAGCCGCTGCATATCCCTTGAAAGTGTTGTAGCGGTAAAGGATCGCCGCCATCTGCTGACGGGTGATAGCACCGTTCGGATCAAATGTGGTAGCACTTGTTCCGTTTACGATCTCATTCTCATACGCCCAGGCTACGGCATCCTTGTACCATGACTGCTTGAGGTCTGTAAAGGGCACATCGACTGTAACCTCGGGTGAGCCCTCCATTCTGTAGAGGATAGTAACGAGCATAGCTCTGTTTGTTGCTTCGTTGGGAACGAACTTGTCGTCGCTCTTGCCGTTCATAAGTCCTTTCTTATAAACGTACTTTACAGCGTCTGCAAACCAGCTCTTTGCCTTGACATCGGTGAAGGGGAGAGTCACTTCTTCGGGCTCAGTTACTGCCTTGTATGCAGCCTTGACGTCAGCATCGGTCATATAACCCTCGTAAAGAGTAGCCTTGGAGATCATGCTGTTTACGCCGATCGAGTAAACGGGAGTGAGTGTTTCGGGGTTTGCACCACCTACGCAGAAGTACTGAACGACCTCGGACTGATCGTCTTCCTCGGGCTCGTAGGGAACAATGTCAAGTCCGCCTCTTGCACCGGTGTTCTCGTCAACGAGCTCGCCGTTAAGGTAAAGCTTTACGGAATTACCGTCGCATACCGCTACTGCGTGATACCAGGTGCGAACTTCGATATCGGCGCTGGCAATAAGTCGGTCCTCGCTGCTGCCTACGGCAAGGGAAAGGATGTTAGCCCAAACGTGGAGCTGACCGTCCTGAACCTTGAAGCCGAGTCTTGCGGCATCCCAACCGCCGAAGATCACCTGCTCAGACATAGTATTGTTTAAGTTAAAGTAGCACTCCATCGTGAAGGAGTTTCTGATCCTGTTGAAGTCCTCCTCGCGGAATTCGTATGCAATGCTGGTGTCGGTCGGTGCACGGAACTTGGCAGCCTTGCGGCCGTTTACTTCATCTTCAACGTAGGTAGTCGTGTATGCAAGCTTATGGTCGCCGGTCTGATCCTTGATGCTTCCGTCAACAAAGTCGAAGTCGACTACGGGAATCGGGGGATATGCCGGCACGCCGTGTCCGATATTGATGATCGTGTCACAGGGAGTCCAGGGAGTTGCCTTGCCGTATGCGCTTACGGCGCGCAGCTCTACCTGATAGTTCGTATCCCAGTAAAGACCGTTGATAAGCACCTTCCAATCCTTGTTGTTGTCCTCGTCACGTCTGTAATTGCCCACGCGGAAATAATTCTTCGAGCCGTTTTTCAGATATGCTCCCGTTTCCGTATTCTTAAAACGGATGCGATATTCGGCAACGAAGTCCTTGGCAAGAGATGTTGCGGGAACGGCAGGGGGGAAGGATACGTAAACGGAGGAGAAATTTCCGACATCTTCGACCGTTACCTTTGCACCGTCGGGGAAGGAGGGAGCCTGAGCATCACTTGCGTATGTTCCTTCTTCACTGCTTTCGTGCATATAGTAGTCGGGTGATGAGGGATCAATTATGAATTCATCCTCGGGGAACATATACTTGCCCTTTGCGATGTCCATAGGACGAAGCTTGACTGTTCCGTCCGACATAACGTCCACGAGAACGCAGGAGCAGTTGATATCTCCATCGAGCTTGAAGGGATCCTGAGGCTTTCCGGTGTTGGGATTGATAAATCCGCTGCCGACACCTCCGTAGTTGTTTCCGAGGCTTCCTGCACGGACCTGAGTAAAGCCTGCGTCCTGAATGACGAATTCCTTATTGTTCCAGATCCATGTATGAGAGTGACCCGTGAAGACCACCGTGTTGGGATGAGCCTTCATAAGATCAACGATCTCCTGAGAATAGTAATCGTTTGCCTTGCCGTCTGTGGGAGTACGGTGATGGGCAATCATCACGATGGGGCCGTTGTAGCCGGAATCATCAATAGTCTTGTAAGTGTCCTGAAGGAACTTAAGTCTGCCGTCGTAATTGTTTCCGGGCTCAATATCGGGTACACGCGCAGGCACGTCTCCCGTGGGGCTGAGAGCGATCACGGGAATACCGGAGATCCAGTAAAGATCGCAGGGGTCATAGCCGGTACACTCGGTGAATCTTTCCTGGAGAGATTCTCCGGTGCCGTTTCCGTTTTCGACCATATCCCAATATTCGTGGTTGCCCATGGAAAGGATCGTAGTACCTACTGAATCACCCGTAGCATTTGGTGTGATATCGCTTTTCTGTGTATTTGCATTGACCACGTCCATAAGCTCACCGTAGAGCTCCTTATAGCCGTAGTGAGTAAGGTCACCGGCGATCATAAGGGCGTCAACCCCGCCGATCTGCTTCATTGCGTCATACACAGCCGTCAGTTTATGCTGAGCATTGTAATAGCTGAAATGGATGTCGCCGCCGATAACAAATCTGGCAGTAACTCCATCACGGGAAATAGCATCCCATTTGTCATTTACGGGATACCAGTTATTGTCGGCATCAAGCTCGGCACCGACAACAATAGCAAGGCTTGAAATAAGCATTGCTGCGATCAGGAGAAAAGATATGATCTTTTTCATTATATTTTCCTTTCCGACTCTAAAATATCAATAATATTATACATCATGTTGCCGCAGGTGTCAAGGAAGTTACGAATATGTTACAGTAGTTTTACAAAATAATACAGAAAAGCATCGGCAGCCGTAAAGCTACCGATGCCTATAATATGATTTTACACGATATCGAGGAATTTGAGCACACAAAGCACGATGCCGATAATGCCATATGCCTCAACAAGAGCACCTACAATACCGAAAATAATGCCGAGAACGGGGATCTTTGCAAGCACTCCGATAAGAATTCCGATAACTGCACATACTACGATGAGAATAAGAAGCTGGATAACGAGAGAAACTGCATCTCCCTTTTTTACGTTAAAGGAAGTGGGCCAGAATTTCTTTAAAAAGTTCATAACTGAATCTCCTTTCATTGGTTTTAATATTACATTTTAATTTTAACATATCCTTCTGCGTTTGTCAATCACGACTGTCTCTTTTCATAAACAGTTTTTCAGATCACCGCACTTGACAAAGAGCCGTCAGCGTTATATAATCACCTTATAAAAAGTACACGGAGGCAGCCGATGATAGATTTTAAAGAAGTCACCGCTAAAGAAAGAGATATCCTTGAAAGTTACCTTTCGGGGCGAGCTCCCCGCGGATGCGACTACAGCTTTACCAATCTTGTATCATGGGGACATCACGAATATGCTTTGATTCATGGGATGCTCATACTGCGCTATCTCGGAGGAGAAGGCTGCTATCTGTTCCCTGTAGGCGACGGAGATGCCGCTTGCGCGCTCAGTGAGATACTGAAGGACGCCGGTGAAAGAGGGAGAAAGTGCATAATAAAATCTATGACTGCAGAGGAAGCAAAGCTTACAGAAAAGCTTTTCGGTACGGTATTTACCGTAAAGGCTGACCGCGACAGCTTTGACTATGTGTACCTGACGGAAGCGCTCAGCGAGCTGAAGGGCAAGCACTACCACGGCAAGCGGGGACATTACGCAAAATTCTTCAGTGAATATCCGTCCTGCAGTGTGAGCCGCATTTCAAAGCACAGCGTAAAAGGTATCGGGGAAATGCTCGACATATGGTACGCGGAGCGTGACCGGGACAGCTTTACCCTCGAACGTGAGGCGATCGCAAGACTTCTTGACAACATGGACTCTCTCGGTGCCGACGGGGTATGTATTAAAAACGGCGAAGAAGTTATAGCCTTCTCTCTCGGAAGCATGAGCGGCGCCGACACCTTTGACGTGCACTTTGAAAAGGCTTCTTCAAGTGTTCCGACTGCTTACACTGCCATTGCCGTTGAGCTTGCAAAATACGTACGGGCAAATCATCCCGAGGCTGTATACCTCAACCGCGAGGATGATATGGGGATCGAAGGTCTCCGACGCGCCAAGGAAAGCTGGTATCCCCATCATATGATCGAGAAATACACAGCGGAGGCAGTTTTCTCAGCCATTGACTGATAAAAAACACCACAAATCAAGGAAAGGCTTGATAATAAAAATGATTTTTACCTCTCCGACACCCGATATGGCAGGAAGCTTAAAGGCACTCTGGAAAGAAGCCTTCGGCGACACCGATGAGTTTATAGATTCCTACATGGAAAGTGCGTACTCAGCAAAAGCCTGCCGATGTGCCATCGAAGATAACCGTATCGTAGCCGCACTTCACCTCATGGACTGCAGTGTAAAGGTCGAAAAGTACGCCTACGTATACGCAGCGGCTACAAGCAAAGCTTATAGAGGGCGCGGTATCTTCCGAAGTCTCATGAGGGATACGGAAGAATACCTAATCTCCGAAGGGTACGCGGGGATGATCCTCGTCCCGGGGGATGCAGGTCTTGCCAAAATGTACGAAAAGCTCGGTTTTCTTCCTTTCGAGGGACTTACCGGGGCGACAGTCCTTGCAAGCGGAGCCGAAAAGACAGTTCTCCGACGTGTAAATGCCGCCGAATACTCCGAAGAAAGGCAGAAGCACCTACCCACCGGAGCTGTAGTCATGGGAGATGCCATGACAGCCTTCCTTGAACGATATGCTGAGCTTTACGCGGGAGATGATTTCGTCTTTGCCCGTGTGAAAGCCGCTGACAGCTTCGTTGCCTCTGAATTTTTCGGCAACAAGTCAAAAATGCCGTCGGTGCTCGTAAGTCTCGGATATGCCTGCGGCAGATTTTTCACCGAAAACGGGGAAAAGCGTGCCATGTACCGCCGTTTCACCGAAGGCAAAGCACCATCGCTTCTCGGCGCTTGCTTTGACCTTTGACACCTTGACTTGATATTACTTTTTTGATATAATATATCTATTATAATATATTCATGATCTAACTTTGGAGGTACGTTATGAATCTTAATTTTATGAATCTTCTGCTCGACAGCTGCCGCTTCCCCGAGGAAGCAAAGGTGTTCTTCAATGACCTTGCGGACAGAGTAATAAGTGAAGGCCATGAGGAAGAGTTCCTCTTTATCAATGATTTCTATTTCAGCTCAGGCCTTGACACCGGCAAGACCGAGGACCGCCTCAAGGTACTCAGCGCGAAGATGGGCGTAAGTGTATATTCTATGTGGATGCTTCATCTTCTCATTGCCGCAGAGCGTGCAAAGCCCCTCTACGACAAGCGCGGCGTCAGTGACGAGGTATTCTTTGATACCTTCTCCGACCTTCGCGCAAAGGCTCTCGAATGTATGGAGGAGTACGGCATCTGGGGCACCTTCGTTGCAGGCTGGTACGGACTTTTCTACTCCTGCCGCATCATCAAATTCGGCAGATTTGAGTATGAGGATGGCGAGTACGACAGAGAGAATCCCCCAACTTACGTTTGCGGCGACATTTCCGTTCCCCGCGGCACACCTATAAAGGGCATACATATTCCCTCAAGCGGCGAGCCCTTCGACCTTGAAGCCAGACTTGAGTCCTACCGTATGGCGTACGAGTTCTACACAAAGGAAACCGGACTTGACTATCTTGTCTGCGAATGCGGTTCATGGCTTCTCTATCAGGGCTACGAGGATATCCTGCCCGAGAACTCCAACATCCGTTCCTTCATGCACGATTTCGATATGGTCAAGCGCAGAGACGAGGACCATTTCGGCGACAACTGGCGTCTGTTCGGAAAGTATCACAGACTTCCCGTGGAAGAATACCCCGAGGACACCTCTATGAGACGTGCTTTCAAGAAGTATCTTCTCGAGGGAGGCAGGGTCGGAGAAGGTGACGGAATTCTCATCTTCGACGGCGAAAAGCTCCTCACAAGAAGATAAGCTTGGACACAAGAAAATAACAATGGACGCAAGAAGATTTATTGACTTTCTCGGCATCATCGAAAAGCTCAAGTGCAACACCCGCCATTCCTGGACATCAAGCGGAAGGCAGGAATCCGTAGCCGAGCATTCGTGGCGACTTGCGGTCATGGCTATGCTGTGTGCCGACGAATACCCGAGCCTTGACACAAACAAGGTCATAAGGATGTGTCTTATCCACGACTTCGGAGAAGCCATAACGGGAGATATACCCGCGTTTTGGAAGACCGAGGTTGACGAAAAGGTGGAGGAGAATGCGGTGGAAAAGCTGCTCTCCTTACTGACGGCTGACACCAAAGACGAGCTTTCGGCACTTTTCTGTGAAATGAAAGAGCTTCAAAGTGATGAAGCCAAGCTCTATAAGGCGCTCGATAACCTCGAAGGCGTGATATCCCACAACGAAGCGGATATATCAAGCTGGATCGAACGCGAATACACGGAAAACCTCACCTACGGTGAGAAAAATTCGGAGTGGTCCGAATGGACACGGAATCTCCGCAGTGTTCTGAAAGAGGACAGCATCAAAAAAATCGAAAATGAATCAGGCACAAGGGTCACACCTTAAAAAACACGGCATACCTCTTTTGAGATATGCCGTGTCTTTTTGTTTATTGTCTCAAATTATAGGACTCCATAACTTGAGCTCCACTCTTCACCTGTAATTTTCAAGAAGCCAGCGCGCCACGCCGTCATCCTCGTTCGTGCCGATGACTCCCGTGGCAATGCGCTTCAGGTCCTCGTGGGCATTGCCTACCGCGTAACACTCGTCTGCCAGCTCAAACATCGGAATATCGTTAACACCGTCGCCGAAGCAAATTAGCCTGTCGCAGCTGAGGATCCGTTTCAGCTCTGCCACCGCTGCCGCCTTCGATACCCCTCTTGGTAATATCTCCAGCCACTGTTCTCCGCTGTAAACATCCCTGTGGGCAATGCAGTAATACCGCTTGCGGAGCATGTCATACACGGGCAAAAGCTTGTCCTCCTCGTCGATGCAGGTGAAATAGAATATGTCACCGTCATAGAGCCGCTCCACAGTATCTACCCTGCGCTCGCGCACATCTCCGCGGCGGGTATCACCGAATATCTTCATAGCACGGCTCTCAAGGTGCGGCACATAGGAGAACTTCTCTACTCCGTCTATGTGTGAATACACGATGGGGTAGATCTCACGCTCAATCAGAAGATCGAGTATCCCGTAAGCATCGTCTGCGGAAAACTCGTTTGAATAAAGATGCCGTCCCGACACCTTCTCCATAACGAATGAACCGTTATACACCACCATGGGAATGTTCGCTGTAATTGCACCTGTCACCTTGACGGAGGTAATACGGCTCCTTGCCGTGGCAAAAGAAAAAAGCATCCCCTTCGCGGAAAGTGAGTTTATCACTTCAGCCGTGTAAGGGGATAGCGTCTCGTCGTGTCTCAGTAAGGTTCCGTCAAGATCACTGACATAAAGCGTGCGTGAGTGTGTCATATGGGCAAGCTCCTTGTATGAAATAATTACATTTTATTATAGCACACCGCCACACGATATGCAATGCAGGATACACATTTCACATAGAATTTTCAGCAAGGTTTATTACCTTTTTCCCTTGATGCATTGCGTACCGCACAGCTTACCATGCTCCTCCGTTTTTATGCTCGATACAGCATATTATTAAATCCGCTCTGTCAACCATTTCGCGGTTTCTTATCCGGATTGCTGATTTGGGATGTGCTTTTTGCGCCCTTAGAGAAACTTCTACATCGGTATAATAATTACGGAAGCTTGACTCGTTTTTAAGATATTCGGCAGTAAGATACGGCAGTACCAGCACCAATGCACTGTTTTCTTCGCCACATTGTTTTCTCATACGTAATATCGCTGAAGCGGCATATTGATCAAAGTCTCCGTTACGTCCTACAAGAAAATCCACGTATTCATTCGCTGTTATTAGATCTCTTATATATTTATCCAAAAGCTTTTCGATTCTAAAAGGATTTTCAATAAGCCTGTGTCCGAAAAATGCTACTGTTAATATGTCCATTACCGATTCCCTCCATAAGCTTAGCCTTATTTTTTAGGTGATTTCGGTGCACATAAGCTACTATGAGCACAGAATTTCCAACGATGATATTTATAGTATACCACCCGACTGCAATAATATCAATAGTATGTGGAATATTCGGCATAATATTTATAGACTATATGCACAGTCTATAAAGGATGGATATTTTATGAGCAATATTGCAAAGTCTGTCGGACAGCGAATCAGAAACTATAGAACAAGTAAGGGCTTGAGCCAAGAAAAGCTGGCGGAGCTTTCTTCATGTCATCCAACCTATATCGGTCAGCTTGAACGAGGAGAAAAGAACGCAACACTTGAAAGTATCGAGCGTATTGCTACAGCTTTGAATATTCCTCTGTCAAAGCTGTTTGAGAAATTGGATGGATCTCACGACAATTCCGATGACATTCCGATTTCTTGCTATGAGCTTTTTCTCACAAAGCCGAAGGCAGAACAGCTCCGGTTATACAATTTGCTTTTGTAGATAGACAAGTACAAGAACTCGTAAACGGTGGTTTTTTGTTTGACACTTAATGTGACAGCTTCTTTGCAGTTAAATCAGGCATCACAGATCCCCACAAAAACAAAAAAACGCCTCTCGGCGCAAGCTTCCCCTAAAAAATGAAATGACCCTTGGCTGCACTGTTTCTTCACACAGTTTTGTTGCAGGCAAGGGTCATTTCTGTTCACTCTTGATATCTAACATCTTTTTGTTTACCTCTCTTTCTTAAATTGCCTTTTCGATCAGTCACCGTCAACTTGCACTTTAAACCACATCCTGTATGCAGGATCCCTATTTGCGTTGGTGTTATGCTTCGAAAAAGCTTGAGTTCTTATTTTGGCTCCGTTTACAGCTCCTGACGTTTATCTATACTATAATCAACAGGGAATATGAAACTTTTAAACGACTTCTAACTTTCTACCATGGAACTTGCTTGTATGAGTTTTAATTGCCCATTGGTCTGTCCTCATTCATGCTGCAACAGCACTCAGGCTGATTCTTTACGTATCTTTGACTTCCTACTTATCTCTTTGCTTTAAGTCAGGATCCGCTGTTCCGTAGAGGTTTGCTTTCGGAGCCTTGAAGGTTACTTGTTCATTGGAGTGTACCTTCCTTTCTTGTGTCTATATTGTACCACACATTTTTAGTTTTTGCAAGATGTAATTTTGTACAAAGTTTATATTTTATTTTTGTTCAATAGGGAGAATTTCGGCACTATGACGAACAGATATCTTGACAAACCGGGTGAAAGTATGGTATAATAGTAGTGTTGTTGGGTGTCATGCGCCCGACTTTTTTGTTTACAAGGCGCAGGTCGGACGGAACGCTGTGCGGTGGAACACCACTCCTCTCGAAGCAGTTCGACTTTTGCCTGTCATTAGATCTCAAAAACCAAAAATCGCCCATTTCGATGAGCGATTTTCTTATTCTTAAAGGCGTGGGTCAGACGCCGCAAGCGGCTATCGAAACCAGTTCGATTCTTGCATCTCATCAAAGCTTTGTAGACAACAAAAGGACTTCTTCGGAAGTCCTTTTGTTGTCTACAAAGGCGCCAATCAGACGGAGGCTCGTCCAATGGGACTCCCCTCCTATCGACCCGTTCGATTCTGCTTGTCACTTTATCTTTAAAAACAAAAATCGCCCATTTCGATGAGCGATTTTTTATTCTTAAAGGCGCCAATCAGAATCGAACTGATGAATAAAGGTTTTGCAGACCTCTGCCTTACCGCTTGGCTATGGCGAATTACCCCTTATTTTATTGGGCTTTTTCACACTTCTTACTCGACACAAAGCTCAAAGGAAACCAATTTGGAAACCAATTTTGTTTCATTTTTGATGAATTATATCGTGTTTGGAGTCGTTCGTACATAGGCTTTGGGAGAAGTTCGGAAGATGTTTGCGATTGATGTTGGGAATGTTTTTTGTTCAAGTGCATTAGATAGTTTTACTATAAGGCGTTGGCGTCGGAATTTTGAGGGCGATATACATGATAAGTTTGTATAAACATTGATTATAACACTATACAAAAATCTATCCAAATACGAGTGACATCATCGCTGTCACAAATTTATCATGACAAAAAACTTTTTTAGACCTTGACAAAAAGGATTAAACATGGTATCATATAAGAAAGTGGAAATATAGGTTATTGGTATAAGTTGAACCATCACAAAACTTCCATGACAAAATATTCGGAGGAGAGTATGACTATAGGTGAAATAGCGTCCGTGAGAACAGGTCTTGTTACCGCACGAAAAAAGAAAGAAGCATCTTCTTCATGTACATATAATTATCGATTGTTAAATTTGAAATGCATCTCAAACGAAGGATATATAAATGAATCTTATATTGAGTCTTACAAATTATCTTCAGAACTTAAAGAAGATTATTTGACTCAAATGGGAGATATCCTCGTCAGATTGAGTGCCCCGTACACTGCGGTTTTGATAGAACGTCCAGAACTGTGTGGTATAGTTGTTCCTTCACATTTTGTAATTATTCGTGTTGATAAACGGTTTGCATCTCCCGAATATATATATTGGTCTTTGAAGCGTGATAAAAATAGAATCACAATGATGCAGAACAGCAGTGGAAGTACCGCATTCGGCACAATAAGTTCTGGGTTGATCGCATCACTTCCAATTACCCTTCTGCCATTGAACGAGCAAAATATTATGGGAAATCTTCTTAGACTCGCAGAACGAGAACAAGAGCTTCTTAATAAGTTAGCAGTAGAAAAGAAGGTCTATAACACACTACTTTTAAATCAAATCTACGATAACATGAAAAGAGGTAATATCAAATGACGACTAAACAGAATATTGAAAAGGTACTTTGGAACGCATGCGATAGTTTCCGTGGAAAGATAGACAGTTCTCGATATAAAGACTACATCCTCTCTATGCTCTTTGTAAAATACCTGAGCGACGTATATGCATACACCAGAAAAAAGTACAGTGAGCAGTACAACGGAAACGAAGAGCGTATTGCCCGTGCTATGAGTCGCGAGCGTTTTGTTATGGACAAAACCTCCACTTTCGATTACCTCTATGAAAACAGAAACGATACTGCTATTGGTGAAAAGATTAACATTGCCCTTGCTAATATCGAAAAAAACAACAGTGCAAAGCTTCACAACGTATTCCGCGCCATTGACTTTAACTCCACCGTTGATTTTGGCGAAGTAAAGGAAAAGAATGCAATCCTCAAAAATCTCCTTGAGGACTTCAAAGATCTTGACCTCTCTCCCGATCAGCTTGATAATGCTGACATCATCGGCGATGCTTACGAGTATATGATTGCTAACTTCGCCTCCGACGCAGGAAAGAAAGGCGGCGAGTTCTATACCCCGAGCAAAGTGTCTGAGCTGGTAGCAAGACTGATTGCTCCAAAGGAAAATGACCGTATTTATGACGCTACATGCGGAAGCGGAGGCCTCCTTCTCAAGGCGTATAAGCAGGTAGAAAGCCGAAAGGTTGCACTTTACGGCCAGGAGCAGAATATGCAGACATGGGCTCTCTGTCGTATGAATATGTTCCTCCACAATGTAGATGATGCTACCATTTGGCAAGGCGACACCCTCTCTAACCCCGGAAACATCAAGGATGATAAGTTGATGAAGTTCCAGTGTATCTGTGCGAATCCTCCGTTCTCACTTGATAAGTGGGACAGTGGATTCCTTTCCGGCGCAGTGGATGAAAAAGGAAAGCCCAAGGAAAAGATGTCTGCGGAGCTTGATCCTTTCAGACGCTTCGACTGGGGAATTCCCCCCACATCAAAGGGCGACTACGCATTCGTAATGCATATGCTTCATAGTTTGGACGACACTACCGGACGTATGGGCATCATCCTTCCTCATGGCGTACTTTTCCGTGGTGCTGGAGAAGGAAAGATTCGTCGTACTATTATCGAGAATTTCAACTTCCTTGATGCTGTTATCGGTCTTCCCGCTAACCTTTTCTATGGTGCAGGTATTCCTGCTTGTATTCTTATCTTCCGCAAAGATCGTGGGACGAACAATAAGGTGCTCTTTATCGATGCAAGCGGCGAAGGTAGATATGAAAAGGGCAAGAATCAGAATATCCTGCGCGAGTGTGATGTGAAAAAAATCGTAGATACCTACGTTCAGTATAAGACCGATATTCACTACGAGGACGAGCCGAAGTTTAGTCACGTTGCTACGCTTGAGGAGATCGCAGAAAACGACTACAATCTCAACATTCCTCGCTACGTGGACACCTTCGAAGAGGAAGAACTCATTGACATCGATGAGGTGAAACAGAACATTGCTAATATTGAGGCGGAGCTTGCCGAGGTGCAGGCGCAGATGAAGAAGTATATGGAAGAATTGGGACTTTGAAAGGAGCTATAAATGTTTTTCTTTTTTGACAAAGATGAAAGTATTTTTGAAAATATAAAGCATATCCTCGAGGACGGAACAGAATACTGGAATGCTCGTGAACTGCAGCATGTATTGGAATACACCGATTGGAGAAATTTCCTTAAAGTTGTTGACAAAGCTAAAATTGCTTGTGAAAACAGTGGAATATTAGTAGAGGAACATTTCGTTGACGTCAACAAATCATCGCCCATGCCTAATGGTGGTACAAGAATTATCGATGATGTTCAGTTGTCACGATACGCGTGCTACTTAATTATGCAAAACGGCGATCCTCGCAAAGAAGTCATTGCTATTGGACAAACCTATTTTGCAGTTAAGACAAGACAGCAAGAAATCATTGAAAACTATGATGTTCTTACTGAAGAACAAAAGCGTTTAGCAATCCGTAATGAAATAGTAGCTCATAACAAGGCTCTTGCGGAAGCCGCAAAGCAGGCTGGTATTACCGAACCCGTAGAATATGCAGTTTTTCAGAATTGGGGATATAAAGGTTTGTACGGTGGAATGGATATGAGAGCCATCCATCAGCACAAAGGTCTGAAAAAGAGCCAGAAAATCCTTGACCATATGGGAAGTACGGAACTTGCTGCTAACCTCTTCCGTGCTACGCAGACAGAGGAAAAGCTTCGTAGGGATAATGTTCAAGGCAAAGCCGAAGCCAACAGGACTCATTATGAAGTCGGTGCAAAAGTCCGCCAGACCATCAAAGAACTTGGCGGCACAATGCCTGAGGACCTCCCTACACCCGAAAAGAGCATCAAGCAGATTGAGCGCGAGCAAGAAAAGAAAAAACTGGCTGAGAAAAATTGAACTATCCGGAATTTCCGGATAGTTCGGTTGATGATATTTAATCAGTTCTATCAGAGTGATTTTGACAAACCGGTGGAGAAGACGAAAAAGGAGAAGTAATAGATGTTTAGAAGTTTTATTTGCTTGATACACATATGTCTGTTGCTGGTATCAAACAAATTACCAATCCTGTAGATATTCTTGACCGCGATGAATTGGAAAAAGAGCTTCACGAGCTCGGAACAATGAGATCAAAGGCTGATGCAATTGTTTCGCATATGACAAAGAGTATTAAAGTAAACAGAGATGAAAATCCCGCTTACTACGATGCTTTCTCTAAAAGAATCAAAGATGCTCTTGAAGAATATAAGAACAGAGTCATCACAGAAGCTGAATACCTTGCCAAGATGAAGTCCATTATGGAAGACTATCGCAAAGGCACAACGAATATTACCTATCCCGAAAAGATCAAGGGTAATGTGCATGCACAGGCATTTTACGGTGTTATTACTGCAATTTTGGATGATGTAATGGACATTAGTGCCAACATTGATGTTATATCCGACATTTCAATTCAAATTACCGAAATTGTAGATGAACACAATATGGTTGATTGGCAGACCAATAAAGATATTCACAATAAGATTGCACAAGATATCGATGATATGTTCTATGAACTTGAAAAAGAAAAAGGCATTCAAGTTGACTTTGATTCTATTGATAAGATCATTGAGAATGTAATAACAGTTGCCCTTAGGAGATTCAAATGATCAAAGAAATAGTTTTGAATGGCAAGGCAATTGAATATGACCTGCAAAGAAAAGATGTTAAAAATATCAACTTAAGAATTAAAGCAGATAGAACAATCTTTATTTCTGCCAATCCTCATGTGTCTGATGAAATAATTGATGAATTTATTGAGTCTAAATCAGAGTATATTTTAAAAGCACTTGCTCATTATGAAGAGCTTGCGAAATATGTTCCGAAACCCAAGCAATATGTGGATGGTGAAACTTTCAGAGTACTGGGCCATGACAGAAGATTAACGGTTATTGAGGGTAAGGGAAACAAGGTGGAATATGATGAGTCATATATTACATTGACTGTCAAGAACTCAAGTGATTTCACTCTGAAAAAGAAACTGATAGATAGATGGTTAATGAGTATTTGCAAAGATACGATTCAATCTTTATGTGATTCTATTTATCCCAAATTTCAAAAATACGGGGTCACATATCCAACTATTCGATACAGAAATATGATTTCTCGCTGGGGTAGTTGTCAACCCAAACGTTATGTTTTGACATTCAATTATGCTTTGGTAGAAGCTCCTATATCTTGCATTGAATATGTTGTTGTTCATGAATTTACACATTTCCTTCAGCCTAATCATTCCAAAAAGTTTTATCAACAGCTCGCTATGTTTATGCCAGACTGGGAAGAACGAAAACGACTTCTTGAGAAAAACAATTCTTTTATTGAATGAGGTAAGTACATGGTTAAAATCATAAAAAATGCTATCCAGTGCAAGTTGTGTGGTGATGTTATAGAATCTACCTATCGCCATGATTATGTTCAGTGTAAATGTGGCGCTTGTTCTGTAGATGGAGGACGAGATTATTTGCGTAGAGGCTTTAAAGAGAAGGATTGTTACATAGAACTTTCCAAAACCATTGAAGTTACTACAAGCGAAGATAAATAGGATTAAATCTGTATTGTAGTTGCCGATATTTTTTTGATTCATCTCCCTTACACTTCTCTCTTATACTTATAATAGCTATTTCTACTACACCCACAAAGCTTAATAACATCCGGATCATCAAGACTGCCACCGAAATCCTTGGAGTGTTTCTGGATAATAGCCTTGCACTCTAGCGATTTCTTGGTAGTGAGACTTGAACCTTTATAGAATCAAGTACAAGTGTTATTCCAGATGTTCTAGATTTCTGATTATCTCATTATAAATTTCATCTTCATCTAGAAGTTTGTTGTTTTTAATATCTTTCATAGAGCGCGCTAAATGTTCGGTGCAGTTTATTAAATCTACAGTCATCTCATCCATCTCACCGTCAAAGAATGCTTCAAGAACCTCGTCAAATATGGTATAGTCTTCACTTGTGAGTGAGAACAGAGTCATCGAAGATCTTAGCTTCATTGAATCTGTATCTCCAAAAATATCAACAACATTCCTGCCCTTGTGTTTTAATAACTCACCACAAAGCTCCCGGAGTCTCCCAGACAACACCGGATGTTCAAGATAGCGTGTAGCTTCATCGAGATCCGAAATGCCATACGTGTGAGCCATGAAGCTCGTGCCAAGTCCACGGAGCTGAGGAAACATATACCACATCCAATGAGACTGTTTTTTAGCTGATTTGATTTCTTCAAGAGCTACATGATACATAAGCGCCTGCGCCTGAACAAAGCGCTCGAGTGAATTGATGTCCATGATATTACCTCACGCTAGCGTTTCTATAGCAAAACGCATTCCAAGCTTGAACGCATATATGAACAACTCACGTTCATTGATATCAATAAGCTCGCACTGACAGTCATCGAATTTTACTAAAGTCTCCTTCTGCTTGTCCGTGAGTCCATCCGAGAGAGTCTTATGATGTGCAGCAAGGTAACTCATAAGCTCAGTTGTTTCATCGCTGGTGTTCCTGCAGTCTGTGCACGGGCAGACGTTACCGTAATAAAGCTCTTCAAGTATAGATTTTCTCATGATAATTGTCCTTTCTTTGTTGGTTATAGGATAATTATATCGCGGAACGGTGTGTTTGCGAATGGGGGATAAGTAGGAATTAGCGGAAAGTTTGCAATGAGTACTGAAGTGTGGTACCTCAATCCAACACCATTGTCACCATACTCACATCCTTATCAAACAGATGCACGTATATATCATATGTTACCTTCACCGTTGAGTGGCCGAGGAGGCGGCTGACGATCTTTACGTCAACTCCCTTAGCAAAGAGCAGGCTGGCAAAGGTATGTCTCAGGGTGTGGATCGTGCAATCACTCTTGATGCCCGCGTTCTCAAGTATGGAACGGAAGGAGCGCTCAAAGTTAGCGGGAAGCACCTGCTTTCCGTTCTTGTTCGCTATCACAAAGGTGCTGTCGCTACTCTTCTTCATCTTCAGCAGAGCATCTTCCGCTGAGCGGTTCATTGGGATCGTTCTCATACCGCTTGAGGTCTTAGTGCTGTTCTGAGTCTTGAACTCGTACCCGCCCACTGTATTCCCATCATCGTCGCGTTTCTTTGCCATGACGCTGTTCTTGTTCACCGTGATGAGCCTATTTTCAAAGTCCACGTCCTCCCAACGGAGCGACAGAGCCTCGCCCATTCTGAGTCCGGTGTTGAGTATTAGCAGGTAAGCCTGACCGTAGAGATACACCTGGGAGCCGGTGGAGGTGGTCTTGACGATCTCGCGCTTCAATATTTCCACTTCTTCAGCCGACAGCGACGTCACCTGCCTGGTACGTTCACTCTGTGAAGGAAGCACCACACCGAGGCAAGGGTTTCTCAATATCACATCAGCTATCATAGCATGCTTAAAGCATGAGTTCAGTGCGACGTAGACCTTCTTGACTGTGGAATACGAGAGGCCCTTCTTATTGTAAAGCTGATTTATGAGAGACTGAACGTGGTCTCTTGTCACCTTGTCCATCTTTAGCTTTCCGAGGTTCGGGGTAATGTGGTTTCTCACCGTGCTTTCAAGGCGGTCGAAGCTCACGGGCTTCAGCTTGTTATACTGATACTCTCTAAGCCACTTAGAGAAGTATGCTTCCACAGTGTCGCTGCAGGGCTTGTGCTTTTCGGTGAAGTCGTGGCTTTTCTTAAATTCCCGCAGCTTCTTTTTCACTATGGTCTCGGTCTTACCTGAGAACTGCTTCATGATAGTTTTGCCGTCGGGGCCTGTACCAAGGCTGATTTTGGCTATCCACTTATTCTCCGACACACGGCAAACGGAGCCTTCTCCGTTGTGCCTTCTTGTACTTGTCATAGCATGATTCCCTTCCCAAATTTAGAAACCAATTTGGAAACCAATTTTGTTTTGAGAACTTTATAAAGCAAAGTCGGAAAAGTTTCATACTCAACGAATTTCCATAAGAAACAACCGTATAAACGCAAAAAAGACACACATTTCTGTGTGTCTTTCATGTTTCTAAAGGCGCCAATCAGAATCGAACTGATGAATAAAGGTTTTGCAGACCTCTGCCTTACCGCTTGGCTATGGCGCCGTTAACAGATGGTATTATACCATAGTCGTCACGCAATGTCAAGAGGATTTTTAAATATTACCCAAAAAAGTTTTTTTGCAAAGCGCTCGATATTACATAGTACCATCCGTATCAAATAAGCTCTGCTTTACTATCACTTTCCCAATATCTTCTTCAGATACTGTCCCGTGTAGGAGCCTTCTACCTCGGCAACCTCCTCGGGAGTTCCCTCGGCAACTACTGTGCCTCCGCCGTCGCCTCCCTCGGGGCCGAGGTCGATTATGTGGTCGGCGGTCTTGATGACATCCAGATTGTGCTCGATTACGATAACGCTGTTGCCGCTTTCGATAAGTCTGTTCAGCACCTCTATAAGGCGTTCAACGTCGGCTGTGTGAAGTCCCGTGGTGGGCTCGTCAAGGATGTACACGGTCTTGCCCGTCTGACGCTTTGACAGCTCCGTCGCCAGCTTCACTCTCTGCGCCTCACCTCCCGAAAGGGTGGTGGAGGACTGACCGATCTTTATATATCCGAGACCTACGTCGCACATCATGCGCAGGCGGGATGCGATCTTGGGGATGTCCGCGAAGAACTCAGCACCCTCCTCGCAGGTCATCTCAAGGACGTCGGCAATACTCTTGCCCTTGAACTTTACGTCAAGAGTCTCGCGGTTGTAGCGCTTTCCGTGGCACACGTCGCAGGCGACGTAAACGTCGGGTAAGAAGTGCATCTCGATCTTCTTCACGCCGTCACCCTCGCAAGCCTCGCAGCGGCCGCCGCGGATGTTGAAGCTGAAGCGCCCGGAATTGTATCCTCTCACCTTCGCACTCGGTGTCTTTGCGAAAAGATTCCGTATATCCGTGAAAAGTCCCGTGTAGGTCGCAGGATTTGAGCGCGGCGTACGCCCGATGGGGCTCTGGTCGATGGCGATAACCTTGTCAAGATGCTCGATTCCCTCAATGCGCTTGTGCTTGCCGGGGTAGGTCACAGCACGGTTCAGCTTTGATGCAAGGGTGTTTAAAAGAATTGAGTTCACAAGTGAGGACTTTCCCGAACCCGATACTCCCGTTACGCAGACGAAGCAGCCAAGAGGAATCTTGACGTTCACGTTTTTGAGGTTGTTCTCGGCGGCGCCTACGATCCTTAAGAACTTGCCGTTTCCGCCTCTGCGGACCGTGGGAACGGGGATCTTCCGCCTTCCCGAAAGGAAAGCGCCTGTGATCGAGTTTTCATTTGCAGCCACCTCTGCGGGAGTGCCTGCCGCAACGATCTCGCCGCCGTGAATACCCGCACCGGGACCGATGTCCACGATGTAGTCGGATTCGAGCATGGTCTCCTCGTCGTGCTCTACCACGATAACGGAGTTTCCGAGATCGCGGAGCTCCTTCAAGGTTGCGATAAGCTTGGAATTGTCCCGCTGATGGAGACCGATAGATGGCTCGTCAAGAATATAGAGTACTCCCGTGAGGGCTGAGCCGATCTGAGTTGCAAGGCGTATTCTCTGCGCCTCTCCGCCCGACAGCGAGCCTGACTTCCGCGACAGGGTAAGGTACTCAAGTCCGACGGAGGAAAGAAATCCGAGGCGTGCCTTTATCTCTTTGATGATCTCGGCGGCTATAACAGCCTCTCCGCCTTCAAAGTGAAGGCTTTCAGTAAAGCGGAGCGCCTCTGTTACGGACATATTGCAGTATTCCGAGATATTGAGTCCGCCGACGGTGACTGAAAGGGCTTCTTTTTTCAGTCTGTGCCCGTGGCACTCGGGGCAGGGCACGTCAAGGAAAAACTGGTCGTAGTATTCGTTCTGCTCGCCGCCCCATGAAGCGCGCTCGTTGATGATTTTGATAAGTCCCTCGAACTTCGCTGTAGGCTGGCGGGTAGACTCGCCGCCGAAATAGCGCACGACATCAAAGCGCCTGTCAGTGCCGTAAAGGAGTGCATCCAGAGCTTCCTTTGGAAAATTCTCCACAGGGGTGTGCAGGTCAACACCGTAAGACTCCATTGCCGCCATAACGAGAGGACCGTTCCATGAGTCCTCGGTAAGACTTTTGAATCCGTTTACTGCAATGGCTCCCTCGGAAAGAGAGAGGGTCTTGTCGGGGATAATCTTGTCGGGGGAGATACTGCGAAGGCTTCCGAGACCTGCGCACTTGGGGCAGGCTCCGAAGGGATTGTTGAAGGAGAACATACGGGGCTCCAGCTCACCGAAGCTGATACCGTGCTCCTCGCAGGCGTAGTTGGTGGAGAACTCCATTTTTTCAGCCTCGCCTTCCCGTGGGACGGTCTCGCAGATCACGTATCCGTCGGATTCGCGGAGCGCGCACTCAACGGAATCCGTAACGCGTGTGCGAAGGTTTTCCTTCATGACGAGACGGTCCACCACTATCTCCACAGTGTGCTTCAAATTCTTATCAAGCTCAATATCCTCGCCGTCGCCGTAGATAACTCCGTCAACGCGAAGGCGCACATAGCCGTTCTTTCTCGCGTCTGCGATGACCTTTTCGTGGCGTCCCTTTTTGCCTCTCACAACGGGGGAGAGGATCATAAAGCGCGTGCCCTCGGGAAGGGCTGTGATGCGATCCACGATCTGTTCGGGAGCGATCTGCCTTATCTCCTTGCCGCAGACAGGGCAATGAGGCACACCGAGTCTCGCGTAGAGAAGCCTGAGATAGTCGTAAATCTCAGTCACAGTACCTACCGTTGAACGGGGATTCTTTGAGGTGGTCTTCTGGTCGATGGAGATTGCAGGGGAAAGACCCTCAATAGTGTCCACGTCGGGCTTGTCAAGCTGACCGAGGAACATACGTGCATAGGACGAAAGACTCTCCACAAAGCGTCTGTGCCCCTCTGCATAGAGGGTGTCGAAGGCGAGAGAGGACTTTCCGCAGCCCGAAAGCCCCGTAAGGATAACAAGCTTGTCGCGCGGGATAGTTACGTCAATATTTTTTAGATTATTTACGCGTGCACCGCGGATGGTAATGTTTTTTTGCATAAATATATTTCCAATCAAACAAATGTTTCTTTTTGTCCATTATAACACAAATATCGGATATTTTCAATAGAATATCCGATATTGTTATATATATTCAAAAACGTACGTTCGATATGTGCTGCCGTGTGTCAGCAGCTTTTGAGGCTGTCGATCTCCGCTTCGGTCAGCTCGCGCCACTCACCCCGTTCAAGGGATGCGTCAAGCTTCAGCGGGCCGAAGGCGATGCGCTCAAGGAACAAGATCTCGCTTCCCACGGCTGAAAGCATACGCTTCACCTGATGGAATTTCCCTTCGGTTATGGTGAGCTCCCCTTCGCACTCGGAGACCATTTTCACCTTAGCGGGCGCGGATACGAAATCCCCCAGCTCAATGCCCGATTCAAGGGATGCTATCATCTCGCTGTTCAGCGGAACGGAGCCGCGGAAACGGTAAGTCTTTTCTGCGTGGTGCTTTGGAGAAAGCAGCCTGTGAGCCGTGTCTCCGTCGTTGGTGATCAGCAGAAGTCCCACGGTATCAATATCGAGCCTGCCGCAGGGGAAGCCTCCTGCACGGCTGTACTCATCGGGAAGAAGGCGCATGACCGTTCTTTCCGAATCCTCTGTGGAGCTGATATACCCCTCGGGCTTGTTCAGCATAACGTAAAACTCCGTGCGGAAATATACACGCTCTCCGTCAAGAGTGACTATATCCTCAAGCTCGTTTATGTGCGTCTTTACAAGCTTTACGACCTTTCCGTTTACGGTAATACGTCCCCGTCTTGCTGCTGTGTCACATTCAGTTCGGGAAAGCTTGCCCACGGTAGTAAAAAATCTGTCAAGTCTCATTTAAAGCGGTGCCTTTCTGTTATTCTCCTTATGTCAGGTAAACACCACGCCGCAAATAATGGCACTTACAATAATCAGCACAGCGGCAACGGTGCCCGACAAAAATCCAAGAAGGAAGGTGGAGGTTATCTTATGGAAAAAATACCAAAAACGCATATCAGCTCTCCCGAGAAATAATATTTTTCATATTATTCCCGAGTTCGGAAGAAAAATGCGTCAAAGCTCCTTTGCGGTAAGGGCGATAAGAAGCTCCATATCGTCGCATTGACCGCGTGCATCAACAGCGGCGCGGTTTCGGCGGATCTCACCGCATTTGCGGCATTTGTGATAGATTATAAATCCCTTTTTCGGATCGGGATCGGCTTTGACCGCATCCATGATGCCACCGCAATCCGATGCGCGGTCCCCCGGGTTTATATCAAGATGAAGGGATGCGAGGCAGTAAGGACAGTGATTCCTTGAGGTGTATCCGAGGGGCTCTACTTCTCTGCCGCAGGCGGCGCAAACAAAGCCGCTGTCATTTTTGGTAAATCTTTTTGTATCCATTAGTGTTTTCCTGACTTTTTTAAAATTCCGTTTTCGTCCGGCGAAAACGCACCGAAGCTCTTCACTCTTCACTATTACCTGTTACTTTATATCTCATCCCCTGATACGTTCCGCGGCGGAACAGCTCACGGTCGATCATATTTGTGACCTCGGTCTTTCGCCTGCACCACAGCGGCGCAACAAGAACATCGGAAGGGCTGTCGCCTGTCACACGGGCGATCACAGCTTTCTCGGGCATCAGCTCGATCTGATCACATACGACACGCACGTACTCTTCCCTCTCCATGGGAGTATATTCGCCGGACTCATAAAGGCGGTAAAGTCCCGTACTGCAGAGCACCATCATAAGGTGTATCTTAACCTGGTCCGGCGCAAGCGCGGCAACGTCCCGCGCAGTTTTTATCATGTGGTCATATCCCTCTCCGGGAAGTCCGTTGATAATATGTACCCCGATACGGATATTCCCGCCTGCACATCTCAGCTTTTCGTAGCCTCTCACAAAAGTCTCAAAATCGTGCCCCCTGCCGATAAGCTCGGCTGTTCTGTCCGACGAGCTCTGGAGTCCCAGCTCCACGGTAACGGGCAGGTGCTCCGAGATCCGTACGATCTCCGAAACAGCCTCATCGGAAAGACAGTCAGCACGTGTTGCGATGTCAAGCATCACGGCACCCGGAAGGCTTGCCGCTTCTTCGTACACCTGTCTCAGTACCGATGGCTCGGCATAGGTGTTGGTATTCGCCTGAAGGTAGGGAATGTACCCCACGGGAGACCACTTGCTTTTTGCTGTTTTCACCGCCGCTTCATACTGCTCTCGGATGGTTCCCGAAGGAGCGGCGGCGCTTCCGGAAAGGCAGTATATGCACCCCTCACGCCCGCACCTTCCGTCCTTGTTGGGACAGGAAAAGCCCGCATCAAGAGGCACCTTTGCGCACTTGCCTCCGAAGGCGTGCTTTGTAAAATAGTCGTAGGTCTGGTAGCGCTTGTTTGTATCGGAATATTTATATGGATTCGTCTGTGCCTGTGTTGCCATAGCTTTGAAAATGCCTTTCTTTTTATCTCAGCCTTACAGAGCATATAAGCCGCTCAAGGGGCACATATCCGAGAGACATAGACTTCATCTTCGCATCAGCCTCGGCACACATGGCGACAGCATCGTCAAGCACATCAAGGGATACTCTCGATGCCGCCCTCATGTAAAGCCCCACACGGTACTCATGAATCTTCAGCGCAAGGCTTATCTCCTTTTTGTCAGCGCCCTCAGCGGCAAGGTGTGCGATCGCAGCAAGATCGCAGAATGTTGCCGTTACGGATGCAAGGAGCTTCACGGGGTTCTCGTTTCGGCGCTTTGCCCGTCCGATACAGTCAAGAGCCGCGGCTGTGTTCCCCTCAAGGACGGAATTGGCAAGGCGGAACGCGTCCTCCTCCACGGTGACAGTTACTGTAGACTCCACAAGAGGAACGGAGATAGCGCTCATGCCCGACGAAAGAGCGCGTGATGCCACCTTCTCCGCTTCAAGGGCAAGTCGGTGCATACTGCGTCCGCAAAGACTTATCATATGGCGCAGGGACACCTCGTCGGATGCAACTCCGCGCTCGGCAAAATGCCTGTACAGCCAGCGGACAAGCTTTGCCTCCTGCCCGAGTGGAAAAGCCACACAGCTCATGACAGAGGAAAGCGCCTTCATGGCAGCACTGGGCTTCTTCTCCGTACCGCTGTCAAATCCGCCTGCGGCAATGCTCAGGACAAGCACCGTATCCTCGGGAAGGGATGACAGTATCTCATAAAGCGCCTTTTTCTCCCTTTCCGGAACAGCATCAAAGGAGGAAAGCTTTATCTTTATCAGCTTCTTGTCCGACATCAGCGGAAGCGCCGCTGCAGCATCCTCAAGGGAAGCGGCAGAAAAGCTCTCGTCATCAAATGAGAACTCGTTGAACTCGGCTACGCTCTCGTCAGTGATAACGGCACGACGTATAATGGATATATAATGCTCCTTCAGGTAATCCTCTTCACCATAGAAGAAATAGCCTCCCGCGGGAGCTTTCACAGAATCCTTCAGTTCCTTTTCAGTCATATCCGCCTCCGTTTTTGCTTCATACAAATAATATAACACACATTGCGAAAAAAAGCAAGTCAAAGGCGGCAAACTCACCCTCTCACCTTGCAGCAAGTACCCAAAAAGCAAAAATTTACACCGATTTTTCGCCACGCGTCTTGAACTTATACGCAAAGGGTATTATAATATTATTATGATATGATGTCCCCGAAGGAGCCGAAAGCAAGCATTGCTTTACCTTCATCAGAAAGATAAATGTCACAAACCAAAGAAAGGCATGACGGTATAATGTTAAAAACCAAAATAGTATGCACCATCGGGCCTGCGACAAACAGCCCCAAGATGATCGAAAAAATGATAGAAAGCGGCATGAATGTGGCGCGCCTCAATTTCTCACACGGAACTCATGAGGATCACGCCAAGACAATCGAATACATCAAGGCAGCTCGTGAGAAGCTTGCACGTCCCGTCGCCATTATGCTTGACACTAAGGGGCCCGAGGTCAGAGTGGGAAGCTTTAAGGACGGCGAGGCTTATCTTGAAAACGGTAAGAGCTTTATCCTCACCTCCCGCGATGTGGAAGGAAGCGCCTGCGAGGTCAGCGTAAGCTACAAGGAGCTCCCGAGTCAGCTTTCTGTGGGCAATGTGGTGCTTATTGACGACGGAAACATCTCGCTGGTAGTCAAGGAGCTCACGGATACCGATGTTATCTGCACCGTTACCGAGGGCGGACGTGTCACAAACGGCAAGGGCGTCAACCTTCCAAATGTTCATCTTGATATGCCACACCTCAGCGAGCGGGACAAGTACGACATACTGTTCGGCATCGAAAACGATATTGATTTTATCGCCGCATCCTTCGTCCGCTGTGCCGAGGATGTCATAAATATGCGCAAGTTCGTTGATTACCACGGCGGACACGCCATCCGTATCATCTCAAAGATCGAGAACAACGAGGGTGTAGAGGATTTTGACCGCATCCTTGACCTGTCCGACGGTATCATGGTAGCAAGAGGTGACATGGGTGTTGAGATCCCCTTCGAACGCCTCCCCGGACTCCAGAAGCGCTTCATAACCGAATGCTACAGAGCCGGCAAGATGGTCATTACCGCTACACAGATGCTTGAATCCATGATCGAGCATCCCAACCCCACCCGTGCTGAGATCACCGACGTGGCAAATGCCGTATTCGACGGTACCTCTGCGGTCATGCTGTCCGGCGAGACCGCAGTGGGAAAATTCCCCCTCCGTGCCATCGAGGTCATGGCGAAGGTAGCTCATCAGGCTGAGCGCGACGCCTTTGAGATGAAGAGCTACGGCTCCGACTACGTCATGGACTTCTCCGACACCACCAACGCCATGTGCGATGCTGCTTGCACCACTGCAAGAGATATCCGCGCAGAGGCCATCGTTGCACTTACCATGACGGGAAGAAGTGCCCGCCGTATGTCAAAGTTCCGTCCCGTAACTCCCATCGTGGCGGCAACTCCCAGCATCAAGACCTACAACCAGCTTGCACTTTCATGGGGCGTATATCCCGTGCTTGCACTTAATCAGTCGGATTTTGACCACCTGTTCCGTCACGCCATCGACTGTGCAAAGCAGATCGACATCGTCTCCGAGGGAGACCGTGTCGTCATCGTCGGCGGTCTGCCCCTCGACACTCCCGGAAACACCAACATCATCAAGGTGGAAACTGTACACTCACGCTCTTAATAAAGACACGAGACCGCTTCGGTTAAGCTCCGAGGCGGTCTCTTTTATTTTCGTTGTGGTCTCATGCTTCGGGAACACTGTGGCGCTCGCTTCCTTCAAAGGAGCTTTCACGAGTGTCCGTTTGTTCTCCGAAAATATCGCTGAGTCTTCGGGACGTGTAGGCAGGCTCATAGGTCTGGTACCTGACGTGGAGGATATCCCCTTCATTCACATGGAGAGTCACAGCCTTGGAATTGTCCCGCCTTACCGACAGCACAACGCACGCAGGCGGCAGCGGCAGATCACGTATCTCGCGTCCCTCGGCGAAGCATCCCGCCTTTACCTCAAGGAATGCATCAACGATCTCGCACCTCTTCCCCGCACGTTCTGCGGCGACCTTCTTCTCGATGACAGTGTCGCTGAAGGAAGCCTCTCCCGACAGCTCGATCACAAGGAACGCAGTCACAGCGGCGATAACGGTGGGCAGAAGTGACGAAGCGGAAAGCAGAGCCTCCGCACCGAAGGCGATAGCCATAATGGGAGTCCGCGATGCCGCGCTCATGTAAGCCACCATGCCGAGGGCTACCGTCAGGGCGTAATGCTCCTCACCGAGAAGCCCTGCGCTCATAAAGCACTTGGCACAAAGAGAGCCGATAAGTGCACCTATGGCAAGTGTGGGAAGGAACAGACCTCCCGTCACACCGCTGTTGTTGGCAACAACAAGGATAACAGCACGGAAAATGAGCGCCGCCGCCATAACGCCCCACGTCATGTGGGACTCCATAGCCGCGTGGACAAGATCGTGCCCCGAGCCGGTAGCCGAGATCACAAAGTATCCGCACAGCGCAACAAGCGCAAAGATGACAGACGTTCTGACCGCAAGGGGAACACGCGCAAGGCGTCCCGAAAGTACAGCACCTACCCATCTGTAGAAGCGAGTAAAGATGATAGCGGCAGCTCCGCAGACCAGCCCGGGTACTGCGGCGTACCATATGCTTCCGAGAGGAAGAGCTGCGGAAACGGAGATGGCGAAGAGAGTTGCCGACACGCCGGTGAAATGCTCAAGGATCGCCGAAACTATCATTGATGCGGCAACGCTGACCGACGATGTAACGAACAGCATGGGAGTGTACTTGCGGTGAGCCTCCTCAAAAGCGAAGATGATCCCGCTGAGCGGAGCTCCCGTCGCCGCCGCAAAGCCGGCACAAGCGCCTCCGGTCATGATATATCTGTCAAGAGGTCTGGCAGAACTTCCGAACAGCGACACCGTTCCACGTCCGAGAGCGCTTCCCATCTGGACGCTGGGTCCCTCGTTTCCGAGAGGAACTCCGCAAAGGTATGTAAGAAGTGCTGAGGGGAATATCATAAGTATACTGCGAAGCCAGCGGAACTCAAAAAGCCCGCGAACCGTGGCTACGGCAGTAGGAATTCCTCCGCCGCGGCAGTTCGGCTCAATAAAGAGAAGAAGCGAGGCAACGAGCCCCACAGCGGCAGCCGCCGCAATCAGCACGGGAAGATATCCGATATCCTGCCGCGCGAAGGCGTAAAGCTGTGCCGAAAGGGAAATGACCTTTCCGGACACAAGCTTAAATAGAAATATAAGCACCCCGACAGCACATCCGCAAACAGCGGAAATACCGATAGCAGGCGCGAGAGCTTTTATGTGTGAAAATGTTTTTTTCTTCATAACGGTCTCCAATGTCCATCTAATTTCCGTCCCTTATTATATCACAACCGAAGCAATTTTTCCACAGAAAATTTATTACGACAGTCCTTGACAGACATGGTATAATATTTAAAAATAAGTTGTAACGTTTTAGCCGCACGGCAGTCTAATATACAGAAAGGGGTGAGGCAGGTGGACTTCGAAAAGATATACAGCGACTACTATACCTACGTATACAGATTTCTTCTTTCTCTCGGGCGGGATGAAAGCTTAGCCGAAGAGCTCACCGCCGAGACCTTCTACCGTGCTTACATAAATCTCGCAAGGCTTCGCGATCCTGCACTCTGCCCCACTTGGCTGTGCTCCATTGCAAAGAATCTGTATTTCACCCACATTAAGCACGAAAGCAAGTTTGACTCCCTTGACGAAAAACTTCCCTGCGGCACCGACGTAGCCCTCTCCGTGGAACGAAAAGTCCTCGCCGAGCAGATCGTGGAGCAAGCGTTACGCCTTGAACGGATACAGACAGAAGTGTTCCTCCTTCACGCTATGGAAGGAATATCGTTAAAGGACATAAGCCTCGCCTTCGGCAAAAGCGAAAGCTGGGCAAGAGTCGTATTCTACAGAGCGAAGCAAAAGATCGCAGATAAGCTCCGAGACTCAAGAAAGGATATAAGTATATGAACTGCGAAATAATCAAAGATCTTCTCCCTTTATACGCCGATGAAGCCTGCTCCGACGAAAGCGCCAAAGCGGTTGAAGAACACATTTCACACTGCAACTCTTGCCGAGCCGAGCTTGAGTCCATGGGTGCAAAGCTTCCCGAAAAGACGGACGAAGCCGCAATACGTACCATCACCGAAAAGACCCGCGGCAGGATCGGACTGCTCAAAGCCTCCGTACTCCAGACCGTATGTATGCTCATGGCATTTTTGATCATCACATGGGGCGTATATAAGGAAGCCTATATCCCCACAGGACTCACAAACGGCAGTATGGCGTTTTGGACGGTAGCACCCGCCACGGGATTTCTTCTCTCACTTTTGAACTGGCATTTCGTCCGCTTTTACGAAAGCCGCCGCAATTTTGTATGTGCCACAGCCGCACTCTGCGCCATTCTCACGGTCTGCCTGTGGCTTTGGTGCATACACCACTATGAGCTGTTTCCCGCATACGCCGACTCTTTAGCGAGGCTGTTCCGTCTGTATATCCAAAGAGGACTTGTAACAACGGCTGTCCTGACCGCAGCTTCGGCTGTAATGTCAAGCATATATGCAAAGCTCACGGGAAAGGAGTGACAGCGCGATGGCAAAGCGCGAGAAAGCCATTCCCTTCGTCCTCGGTGCATTGTACGTTATTCCGATCCTGCTTGATTTTACGGGAGTCTCGATAGCTCTCGCAGGAAGCATAAGCTTTGTACTTCCTTCCTCCACAGTAAACATGATCGTCACATCCATTCTGACGCTCGGTGCCGCCGCCTTAACCGTACTGAACCGCAAAGAGATACAGGGAGCAGTCGCCGTTTTGTACTTCGCCGACTTTGCAATATCTATGGTGCTCTATCTGCCCTTTTGCATTATAAAAAGCTCGTGATCTGTAATTCCCATAGTGCTCTCCGCCGTAAACACGGTCTGCTTATTTGTCTGCTGTATCGTCATACTGCCGCGCCTCAACCTGCGCCTCATATTCTCTGCGGTTTCCGCTGTTCCCCTGCTTTTCTCCGCCTTTGCAATTGCTATTGCTGCCTTCGTTACGCTTATGCCGCTCACTTCAAGCACACTGCGCGAAACGTATACCTCTCCCGAAGAATCATACAGGATCGAAGTCATAGACGTAGATCAAGGAGCGCTCGGAGGATCCACCGTAGTCCGACTGCATTACGAAAAGTCCCTCGTTCACCTTGGGCTCGTCAAGGTGACAAAAGAACCGAAAGGTCTTTACACAGGCAGGTGGCAGGAGCGTGTCAGCATAAGCTGGACAGATGAAAATACTGTAGTAATAAATGGGAACAAGCATGAGCTTCACTGAATAAATACCCCTCCCGAAATTCGGGAGGGGTCAGCTTGATGACAAACCCTTGTTTTGAAAACACCATTGTCAAAGTGTACAAAGAACAAGGCTCCCTCCGAGAGGGAGCTCCCGCGAAGCGGGGGAAGGAGAGTGCGTAAGCAGTAAAATTAACTAAGCTTTTAGTTGCGCAGGCTCCTTCCACCACTTACGTGGTCCCCCTCCCTCTCGGAGGGAGGCTTTGTTATTTTGCCTTTTTGTTTAATTTGCCAACTGTATTTCAAATTAATTACTTTGTCAGCGGTCTGCCTTATATTCAAAATAATCCGCGTGATATACGGCTGACAGCTTACCGCTTTTTCTATGTACTGCTACGATAAACTTGTCTCCGCGGTGAGCCTTTTCAAAGACCGCACGGTCAGACATTCGGGCATCCACGTTCCAAAGGTAGTTGTCCTCAGGTATGTAATACGTGCCCAGCTCTTCAAAGCAGAGCATATAATTTTCAACCCTGTCTCGCCTCCATTTGCCGCGTCTCACCTCAAAGCTTTCAAGATCGACGTGCGACAGCGTGTCTGTCTTTATCTCGTAATCATCAATGGAAAACTTCACGGCAAAGCGGCGGAGCCTCAGATATTTTCCCAAAACGGCTATTACCGTAATGACCGCCACTGCAAGGACAGCGTAAATAAAAGCAAGGGGATAAATATACGTCACGACAAGGGAAACAAGTGCAATAATGATTGCAGGTATACGCCAGCTTTCGTAGGACTTCTTCGTAAGACGGTCAGCCTGCCCTGCCGTGCGGACTATATCCTTTCCGATCTCCCGCGAAGTAACAGCAAACTTCTTCGTCACACAGATCACCAACCTTTCCAAATCCTATTATACAGCGCAAATATGAACATTTCCACTGGTCGGTATTGATCTGCTTATGCTATAGGATCCGGCAAAAGATTCGGCGGGATACACTCATCGTGCAGATGAATATAGTACCCATAGTTGTCGTTTGCATCAAAGCTCTCAAGCTGCTCCAAAGCAACGAGAGCGACAACTCCGGAGTATTCCGCATCCATGATAGTATAATTCTCAACGGAAACGTCGTATCCATTTTCCGAAAGTCTTTCAAGCTCAGCCTTTACGATTTCGCTGTCAGCAGGCAGAACCTTATCGCCGTCAAGAATGTCAATATATATGCGGTACAAGGCGCCGCTTCCGTATTCCTTCACGGCACACTCAAGTCGGTAAGTCATCCGTATTTCGCCGGCAGACGGAAGCGGGTACTGGGGGTACATATCTATATCTGCGTAAAATGATACTATGGGCAGTTCATTATTTCCGCTGACACTGCGCAAGCTGTCCTTCACAATTAACACTACCGTGCAAAGTCCCACAGCAAGACACATACAGCATACAGACAGAATGCGCGCCGTCCTTTTTCTTTTCCGTGTCCTCGCCAAAACATATTTTTCTCTCCTTTCAAGGAGACTGTCTACCATCTCATCACAGCTTTTCACGTGTAAATCCCTCCATTTCAAGTTTTGTTTTCAAAGACTGCTTTGCTCTGTATAGGAGATTTCTTATCTGCCGCTCGCTTTTTCTCATTATCCGTGCGGTCTCTGTGTTCGAAAACCCCTCGAAGTACACAAGCCAAAGTACACTTTTATAATCCGCTGAAAGCTCCCGCATAGCCCGATGGACTTTCATCCGCCCCTCTTCTTTTATGTATGCGCACTCCAGATCATATTCCTCCGAAGCCCCATTCTCAATGTCCTCAAGAGGCGTGCTGATACACTTTGACTCATGCCTTATGTAGTCCACAGCCACGTTTCTGCCTATGGCATAAAGCCACGACTTGAAGGTGCATTTCCCTGAGAATGACGGTTTTTTCGTGATAAGTCTGAAAAAAGTATCTTCCGTCAAATCTTCGGCAACGTAGATATTATTCACGTATCCGACCAAATAAAGTATAAGTCCGTCCTTATACAACTCGACTATCTCGGATAATCCTTTATCGTCACCTTCAAGAAAACGGCGGTAGCTGTCTGCACCGTTATCCATAAAAATCTCCATTCCAGCCTACGGCTGCACAAAAAATTATGAAACAAACAATAAAAATCGGACTTTTGATTTTTAGTGTTTGTTTGCACGTGAAAAAGCAAAACATTACGTGATGGTTTTTCGTCCCTTTCACGCCGGTCTCCATTCCCGAAAATAAGGGGGTTCTTCCTCTTTCACTTATTAGTCGTTTGAACACAGGATTTGTCTCACCCAAAACCTGTTTTTTCAAATAAATTCATTTCCGTTCACGGAAATGTTCCTCAACTATTACTTTTTCACTGTTACCTTTTACCTAAACAAAAAAACTCCATCTTCCGAAGAAGATGGAGCATTTTTTGTTATTAGTGGATGATGCAGCGCTCTGTTTCCTTGTCGAAGATGTGAACGCGGGACATATCGAACGCAACGTTAACGATGTCACCTGCGCGTGTCTTACTTCTGGGAGATACGCGAGCGATGAGGTTTGTCTCGTCAGCAACGAGGTAGAGATAGATCTCAGCACCCATAAGCTCAGTAACCTCAACGTCTGCCTCGATGATGGAGTCAGCCATTGCACGGATGTGAGCCTCGTCGTCGTGGATACACTCGGGACGGATACCGAGAACAACTTCCTTGCCTATGTACTCCTGAAGCTCGGGAGCGTTTGCCTTGTCAGCGGGAAGCTTAACTGTGTTAGCGCCGAATGTAGCGTAAACGCCGTCAGCTCTCTTATCAAGAACACAAGTTACAAAGTTCATCTGAGGTGTTCCGATAAAGCCTGCAACGAAGAGGTTTACAGGGTTGTCGTAGAGGTTCTGAGGAGTATCTACCTGCTGGATGATACCGTCCTTCATAACTACGATACGTGTAGCCATGGTCATAGCCTCGACCTGGTCGTGAGTAACGTAGATAAATGTTGTACCGAGTCTCTGGTGGATCTTTGTAAGCTCAGTTCTCATGGTTGCACGGAGCTTAGCATCGAGGTTGGAGAGAGGCTCGTCAAGAAGGAATACCTTAGGATTACGAACGATAGCACGACCCAGCGCAACACGCTGCTTCTGACCACCGGACATAGCCTTAGGCTTTCTGTCGAGAAGGTGAGAAATGTCAAGGATACGAGCAGCCTCTTCAACGCGGCGCTTGATCTCTTCCTTGGGAACCTTACGGAGCTTAAGTCCGAATGCCATGTTGTCAAACACGGACATGTGAGGATAAAGAGCGTAGTTCTGGAATACCATCGCGATGTCGCGGTCCTTAGGAGCTACGTCGTTTACGAGTCTGTCGCCGATGAAAAGCTCACCCTCGGTGATCTCCTCAAGACCTGCGATCATACGAAGAGTTGTGGACTTACCGCATCCGGAAGGTCCGACGAAGATAAGGAACTCTTTGTCCTTAATGTCGAGACAGAAGTCGGATACAGCGGTTACTCCGCCGGGGTATTTCTTATAAATGTGCTTAAGAGAAAGGCTTGCCATATTTATCTCCGTTCTGCCGCATTGCGGCCGTTAAAATATGATTTTTTGTGTTTCTTCCACCTGAAAATGGGCAGGAAGGCACACCGGGTCAATTTGATGTATATATATTGTAACAGATTTTCTTTCGTTTGTGAAGAGGCTTTTCAGCCAAATTTATACCTGTATTTTTGTGTATATTGCACAGTGGGTGTCGCGAGTTTGGTTTTTGCCGCGAAGCCGGTCTGAAGTGCTGTTCTAATTTTATTAGAACTGTATCAAATGTCATTTGGTAGGGGAGGGGGGATTGCTCCTCCCGTTTCGTTGGATTATCGCAATATTATATTATACCTATAATCTTTCGAAGAAACCATCTCAAATGCCGAAGTTAGCAGTTTTGCCAAATTATTTGCGCCTCAAAGAGGCACAACTGTGGCACAAACTGCGTCGAGGTGCAAAGCACCTCGCTCCGTGGATTTCTTACGAAAT
>JAFUPK010000097.1 GCA_017481265.1 Clostridia bacterium | reverse complement strand
GGCCGTTCAACCTCTCAGTTCGGCTATGGATCGCAGACTTGGTGAGCCGTTACCTCACCAACTATCTAATCCAACGCGAGCCCATCTGTGATCGGTTTCCCTTTAACAACAGAACCATGCGATTCCGTTGAGTCATGTGGTATTAGCACACGTTTCCATGTGTTATCCCTCTATCACAGGCAGGTTGCTCACGCGTTACTCACCCGTCCGCCACTAACTTGATAAAGCGCTTCCCGAAGGATTAACTTCATCAAATTCGTTCGACTTGAATGTGTTATGCACGCCGCCAGCGGTCATCCAGAGCCAGGATCAAACTCTCTAATGTTTGTATGTCAAGCGCCTTGGCGCTTACCATCTTGCATCAGAGCGATCTTTTATGCTCTTTACTTGTTTTTGAGTATCTTTTATTCTTCAAAAGAATTTCGGAGTCTCTATACACTTGATTCTTTCCATCAAATGTTGTTGTCTCTTGTTGTTCAATTTTCAATGAGCTTTGCTTCCGCGCTGCTTGTCTTTCGACCCGCTCTCGCTGACAGCTTGCATATTATATCACATCACTCTTCCCTTGTCAATACCTTTTTTCAACTTTTTTTAAGTTTTTTTCGAGTTTTTTTTGCAAAACTCGGTTTTTCATTTTTCTTTCATTATTTATATAGCAAAATTTAAATACTACAATATTTTCGCTTTATATGTTGTATCGCAGCACTTTATGTGATAAAATATATTAAAACAACGACTTGTGAGGTTATAGACGTGAAGTTAAATACTTTTTTCGGCGATCGCTCTTTTTATAAGAAGCTGCTCGCTCTTCTTATACCGCTGACACTCCAGCAGGCGATCACCAATTTTGTAAACCTGCTTGATAATCTTATGGTTGGAAATCTCGGCACTGCTTCCATCGGTGCTGTTGCCGTAGATAACCAGCTTATATTTATATTAAACCTTGCCATCTTCGGTATGCTGTCAGGTGCCTCGATCTTTGGAGCACAGTTTTTCGGAAAGGGCGACCGTGACGGTCTCAAGAATACCTTCCGTTTCAAATTTGTGTTTACCCTTGCGCTGACTTTGCTGTTTATACTTATTCTTATCCTCTTTTCGGATAAGCTGATACTCCTGTTCTTAGAAAGCGACGCCAACGCACCTGAGGATATAGCGCTTACCCTTTCTCTTGCAAAGGATTATCTACTCATAATGCTGATCGGACTCGTTCCATTCGCAATTGTGCAGATTTATTCAGGAACACTGAAGGACTGCGGTGTCACGGTACCTCCCATGATCGCAAGCTCTATTGCTGTCGCTGTAAATGTAGTCCTCAACTACATACTCATATTCGGAAAGCTCGGTCTGCCTGCCATGGGAGTTGCAGGTGCCGCAACGGCGACAGTTATTTCGAGATTTACGGAAATGTTCTATATTATTATTTACACTCACCGTAGGATCGACAGCTTCCCGTTTTTACGCGGAGTGTACAAGAGCTTTAAAATACCTGCAGATTTCACCAAAAAGGTATTCATCACCGGAGCTCCTCTTCTTGCAAATGAGGTTCTTTGGGCAATGGGAAACACATTTATCAACCTCAACTATTCCACCAGAGGTATAGATGTTATTGCGGCATCGCAAATAAACCAGACAGTCTGGCAACTATTCTGCGTGGTCATGTTTGCCATGGGCGCGGCAGTCTCTATCTTACTGGGGCAAAAGCTTGGAACAGGCGATTCTGAGGGTGCCAAGGCCGATTCTGTCAAGCTTATAACCTTCACGCTCCTTCTGCACATAGGCATCGGACTTCTTATCGTTGCCATGTCTCCCATCATTCCTCTGTTATACAACGTATCAGACGATGTGCGCACCCTCGTTTCATATTTAATGATAATCGCGGGAGCTTCTCTTCCCATTCACGCCTTTATCCACGTGTCTTATTTTACCATCCGCTCAGGCGGCAAAACTCTGATCACTTTTCTTTTCGACAGTGTTTATACTTGGTGCGTCCCGGTCGTTATCTCATTTTTCCTTTGCAGATACACTGCGCTTACAGTACCCATGATATATTTTATAGTACAGTTTTCCGATATCATCAAGTTTTCCATTGCGATCCCTATGCTGAAAAGCGGATTCTGGGCAAACTGCGTTGTTCGCGAGGACAAGTGACGTAAAGCTTTATTTTTTATGAAGCTTTCTATAATCCTTTGGAAGGAGTCCCGTAACATCGCGGAATGCCACTGTAAATTTTGCAGGGTTTTCATAGCCTACGGCACGTGAGACCTCGGATATCGTCATGGTTCCATGAGAAAGAAGCTCTCTTGCTTTCTTTATTCTGTATTCCTTCATATATCCGCCCACGGACATACCGTACATCGCCTTGAATGTCGTTTTTAGTGTGGTCTGATTGATATGGGATATCGCTGACAGTTCTTCGATGGTGTATCGTTTGGTCAGATCCTCGGTCAAAAGCTTGTGCAGCTCTTCGACCGTCTTTGAGAAAGGCTCTGCCGACGTTTCAGTTTCCATATCAGTCTTATCCTCATCTGCAGGGCAGGCGACCTCGATTATCTGCTCTACCATTTCGTGCAAAATACGGGCACGGGTGGTATTTGACGCAGAATAGTAGACCTCCTTGCCATCACGACGGCTCGTAATGAGTCCCGCTGTCTTTAACAGCTTCAGGTGGTGCGATGCTGCCGAACTGCTCATTTCAAGAAGTGCCGATATGTTTATCACGCACTCCTCACAGTGGCACAGCAGCCAAAATATCCATATTCGCTTGGAATCGCTCATCATCTTCATAATATCCGCAACCATTTCAAAGGTCTGTAAGTTTGGCATATCAAGGATAAGCTCACGGTCAAGCTTTCCGTGGTCATGGGGCAATGTACTGTATTTCATAGCTTCAGCTCTTCCTTTCGGTATTGTAACATAATTATACCACCGAGACACCTTGCGCGCAACATAAAAATAATCCAATCAGGCAAAAGTTTTCCCATATAAGCAGTGGTTTACCCCAACATATTGACAATCGTTTGATCGTATAATATACTGTTCTCATACAAGAGAAAGGGGTTCGGTCAAATGAAAAAAACATACAAGATCGAGGTAGACTGCGCAAACTGCGCTCTGAAAATGGAGACACTTGCGAAAAAGGAAGCTGGTGTAAAGGATGTGCAAATAAGCTTCATGTCACAGAGAATGACAGTCGAGTTCCTGGACGGAGCCGATGAGCAGACGGTCATGAACTCCATTTTGAAGCGTTGCAAAAAAGTCGAAAGAGATGCCTTTATCTACTTTTGATTTTATCTTCCGCCGTGGATCGGTCATAAAGGTATTATCGAAAGTATAAGAAAGGCAAGGTCATAAAAATGACAAAAAAGCAAAAAAAGATGCTGTCGCGCATTCTATTCTCTGCGGCAGGATTGGCAGCTCTGACTTTTGCCGACACAGACGGGCTTCTGCGATTCTTTTTATACCTTATCCCATATTTTATTATCGGATATGACATTCTTTTCGATGCTGTATTTGGAATTTTGAACGGCAGGATATTTGATGAGAATTTTCTTATGGCGGTGGCAACCGTCGGTGCTTTGGCACTTGGACTTTCGGGAAACGGTAATTACACAGAAGCTGTCGCGGTCATGCTTCTTTATCAAACAGGTGAGCTTTTTCAAGGATACGCCGTGGGCAAAAGCAGAAAAAGCATTAGTGGGCTGATGGACATACGTCCCGATCACGCAAACATAGAAAACGATGGTGTGCTCTTGTCCGTTGACCCATCCCAGGTGGAGCCGGGAAGTGTTATAACGGTCCATCCCGGAGAAAGGATACCTATTGACGGATGTGTCGTCTGCGGTTCATCCTCGCTTGACACCCGTGCACTTACGGGAGAAAGCCTTCCGCGTGATGTAGCGGTCGGAGACGAGGTGTTCAGCGGTTCTATAAACCTGATCGGTGTGCTTAAAATAATGACCGCAAAGCGTTTTGAGGAATCGACTGCTTCAAGAATACTTGAGCTTGTGGAAAACGCGGCTTCACGGAAGTCGAAGTCGGAAAACTTCATATCCTCATTTGCGAGGATATATACTCCTGTTGTTTGCATCAGCGCATTACTTCTCGCAGCTCTGCCTCCCATTATCTCCATTGCTCTGCCGAACACCTCTCCCATGTGGAGTGTTTGGCTGTACCGCGCACTTACGTTCCTTGTGGCAAGCTGTCCCTGTGCCCTTGTCATCAGCATACCGCTTACTTTTTTTGCAGGGATAGGCGGAGCGGGAAAAGCGGGTATACTGATAAAGGGAGCAAGTTATCTTGAGGCACTGTCAAAGACTTCGTGTGTGGTCTTTGATAAAACCGGAACGCTTACCGAGGGCTCTTTTAAGGTTACAAAGCTTTGCCCTGCAGGAATTCCCGGAGAAAAACTTTTGGAATACGCAGCTTTTGCAGAATATGCGTCCTCTCACCCCATAGCAAAGAGTCTCATGTCCGAATACGGAGAGTCTGTTGATACTCAAAGGATCGGAGAAATAACAGAGCTTGCGGGAAAAGGTGTCATATCCTCCGTTGACGGCCGCCGTATAGCTGTGGGAAACAAACGACTCATGGAGCATCTCGGCATCAAGTGTGCCGACTGTGTCTGCCATGGCACGGTCGTCCATGTTGCTGCTGACGGAGATTATGCCGGTTATATCGTTATCTCCGATGTCCCGAAGGTGAATGCGGCAGAGGCTGTGGAAAGGCTTAATGAGCTTGGCATAAAGGATATCGTAATGCTTACGGGCGACAGAAAAGAAAGCGCAGACGCGATAGCCCGTGATGTTGGCATATCAAAGGTATACAGTGAGCTCTTACCCGACGGAAAAGTAGAGCTGACGGAAAGGCTTATCGAAAAGGCAAAGCGCGGCTCAAAGGTCGTCTTTGTCGGCGATGGGATCAACGATGCTCCCGTGCTTTCACGGGCAGATATCGGAATTGCCATGGGAGGTGTAGGCTCGGAAGCCGCCATAGAGGGAGCAGATATCGTGCTGATGGACGATGACCCCTTAAAGATACCCAAGGCCATAAGAATATCAAAAAAATGTCTCGCAATCGTTATGCAAAACACTATTTTTGCCATAACTGTAAAGGTCTGTTCCCTTATTCTTGTGGGAACAGGTCTTGCGGGAATGTGGCTTGCCATATTTGCAGATGTCGGAGTCATGATCCTTGCGATCCTCAATGCAGCAAGAGCGCTTGCGGCAAAGAACACATAAGGCTTGCGTCCGACCTAAGCTTAACTCAGTTATGCATAGTTATCTATGATAAAAACAAACAACACAGTATAATTCACAGGAGGAAACACTATTGACACCTTACAGCAGAAACGTAACAGAGCTCCTTTCGGACCTTGATGCAGATGTACAAAAGGGTCTAAGCTCGGAGGAAGCTCTAAAAAGGAAAGAAAAGCACGGAGAAAACAAGCTCCGTGAAAAGAAGAAGAAAACTACTGTCCAGCGTTTTTTTGACCAGTTCAAGGATGCGATGATCTTGATTCTCATTGCCGCCGCAATTATATCCTTTGCGGTAGTTTGCGTCGAAAAGAACTGGGGCGAGCTGTTTGAGCCCTGCCTCATCGTTCTCATCGTCGTGCTTAATGCCGTAATGGGCGTGTATCAGGAAGGAAAAGCTGAAAAGGCTCTTGATGCGCTCAAAAATATGTCTGCCCCACATGCAAGAGTTATACGTGACGGCAAGGAAATGATAATTGACGCAGCACTTCTCGTTCCCGGAGATATCATTCACCTTGAGGCAGGCGATTTTGTACCCGCCGATGCACGGCTGATACACAGCGCAGGTCTTAAAAGCGAAGAATCGGCACTTACGGGTGAATCTGTCCCCGCCGAGAAGGATCATCTTGCAAGTGTAAATGCCGATGCTCCTCTCGGAGACCGTTGTAACATGGTATATTCAGGTTGCTCTATCACCTACGGCACGGCTACCGCAGTCGTATGCGCAACGGGCATGGACACGGAAATGGGCAAGATCGCGAATCTTCTCGACGGGGAGGAAGAGACTCAGACGCCTCTGCAGCAGAAGCTTGCACAGCTCGGAAAGTATCTCGGATTTATGGCTCTCGCCGCTTGCGGCGTGATCTTCGTTGTAGGAATCGCAAATGACATTCCCGTTCTTGAGATATTCATGACCGCTGTGTCACTTGCGGTATCTGCCATCCCGGAAGGACTTCCCGCGATCGTCACCATCGTTCTCTCCATCGGCGTTCAGCGAATGGTCAAGAAAAATGCGCTTATCCGCAAGCTTCCCGCTGTTGAAACACTGGGAGCCGCTTCCGTTATCTGCTCGGATAAGACAGGCACGCTTACTCAGAACCGCATGACGCTTACCAAGGCATATACAGACGGTGCCGAGGACTGCGAGGCTGTCACTGAGAATTGCAGTGAAAATATCAAAAAGCTTCTTATGTACGCAACTCTCTGCTGTGACGGATCTGTGATCATAAGCGACGGTAAGGAACAGCACATCGGAGACCCCACTGAGACTGCCATCGTTCTTGCAGCTCACAAAAACGGAATGCCGAAAGAGGAGCTTGCTTCAAAATATCCCCGTCTTGCTGAGCTTCCCTTCGATTCCGACCGCAAGCTTATGAGCACCGTTTGCAGCATCGACGGAAAAAATGTAGTCATCGTCAAGGGTGCATTTGACATGATGGCTCCCCGCTGTATAAAGGGAGACACGGAAAAGGCAAAGAGCTTTACGGAATCCATGAGCAATAATGCTCTCAGAGTTCTGGCGGTAGCATTCAAAGAGATCGATGAAATCCCCGAGATACCTACCTCCGAGGAACTCGAAAACGGACTTGAGCTCATGGGTCTCGTGGGCATGATAGACCCGCCGAGAGAGGAAGCAAAGGCGGCAGTTGCCATTTGCCGCCGCGCCGGAATCAAGCCTGTAATGATAACAGGCGACCACGTTGTAACTGCATCAGCAATAGCAAGAGAGCTCGGCATCCTGCTTGAGGGTGACCGCGCTATCACAGGAGCTGAGTTAGATGCGATGTCCGAACGCGAGCTTGACGAAGCCGTTGAAGGTATTGCGGTCTATGCACGTGTTTCTCCCGAAAACAAGATCCGCATAGTAAAGGCTTGGCAGCGCCGCGGTCAGGTAGTATCCATGACCGGTGACGGAGTCAACGATGCTCCGGCACTTAAAGCTGCCGATATCGGCTGCGCCATGGGAATCACGGGCACGGATGTTGCCAAGGGTGCCGCAGACATGACTCTTACCGACGACAACTTTGCCACCATCGTTGATGCCGTTCGTGAAGGCCGCGGAATCTATGCCAATATCAAGAAGGTGGTCGGATTCCTTCTCGGAACAAATATCGGTGAGGTAATAACAGTATTCCTCTCCATGCTTCTGTGGCACAAGACACCCCTTCTCTCCATGCAGCTTCTGTGGATAAACCTCGTTACCGATTCCCTTCCCGCCATTGCCCTTGGAATGGAGGCGGTTGAACCCGATGTAATGGACAAAAAGCCGAAGCCGAAAAATGAGGGTATATTCGCCCACGGACTGGGTCTGCGTATAGCTCTTCAGGGTATACTTTTCGCCGCCATCACCCTTGTCGGCTTCAAGGCAGGAGAGATCATAACAGGCACGCTCGAAGGCGGACAGACCACAGCTTTTGCCGTGCTCGCTCTGTCTCAGGTGCTTCAGGCGTTCAATATGCGTTCCGACCGTTCTCTTTTCAAGATCGGTCCCTTCACAAACCGCACTCTGAATATGGCGGCTCTTGCCTCCGTTGTACTTGTCGCGGCAGTTCTCTTTACTCCCTTGAGAGTCGCTTTCGGCCTTGTGCTTCTCCCCGCTAAGCTTTATCTCATTGCCCTTGGGCTGATAATAACTCCTACAGTTATTATGGAGCTTTCCAAGCTTTTCGGAATTATAAAGCACAAATCTTAATAAGCTTCATTCAAAAAGCTCCGAAACGGTATGTTTCGGAGCTTTTATTTCATTTTTCTTCGGTGAAGTGTGATTTGATATCAAAGCCGTGCATCAAGGGACCAGAGCCGCGTCCGAGGTCAAGTCCTGCTGCAAGAGCTCCTGAGATGTAATCCTTGGCTCGCTCTACAGCTTCCGCAAGTGAAAAGCCTTTTGCAAGATTTGCGGCAATGGCACTTGACAGCGTACATCCTGTGCCATGGGTGTTGGGATTATCGATTCGTTTGCCATAGAACCATTTGAAGTTCCCATTTGCGTAAAGTAGATCATTTGCATCATGGATGTTATGACCGCCCTTGAGAAGCACGGCACATCCGTATGTATCGCCGATTTTCTTTGCCGCTTTTATCATATCTTCCTTATCGGAAACAGCCATTCCCGAAAGAATTTCCGCTTCCGGAATGTTGGGCGTGACTACATCGGCAATGGGGAGTAATTCATCCATCAACGTAGAGACCGCATCCGTCTTCATAAGTGATGAACCGCTGGTAGCCACCATCACGGGATCTACTACAATATTCTTTGCCTTATAAATCTTCAGCCTGCCAGCGATAACCTTGATAAGTTCCGTCGAAGAGACCATGCCGATCTTGACTGCATCAGGGAATATGTCCTCAAATATCGCATCAAGCTGCTGCTTTAAAAATTCAGGTGTGGACTCCTGAATCGCTCTTACGCCGGTCGTGTTCTGTGCCGTCAGTGCTGTAATCGCACTCATGGCATAAACGCTGTTTGCAGTCATCGTCTTAATATCAGCTTCTATGCCTGCACCGCCGCTGCAATCACTTCCCGCTATGGTAAGTGCCGTTTTCATAGCATCATCACCCTTTCTTTGAGCTCACGTGACGCCCTTTCCGGATCATCCGCCTTCATAATGGCAGAAACCACACAGATGCCGGCAATTGGGATACCTGCAAGAATGTCAATGTTATCCTTGTTCAGACCGCCGATGGCATTTGCAGGAATCGGAACAGCATTGCAAATATCCCGAAGCGTATCGGTAGAAGTTAAAACGGTCTTTACCTTGGTCGTGGTGGGATAGATCGCACCAACGCCAAGATAGTCAGCGCCCTGCTCATAGGCTTCCTTTGCCCAAGGGACTGTCTTTGCCGTTGCCCCAACGATCTTATCGTCGCCCATCAGTTTTCTTGCGGTTGCAATGGGCATATCCTCAGCTCCCACATGGACACCTTCTGCATGGGTAGCGAGAGCAACATCCACACG
>JAFUPK010000096.1 GCA_017481265.1 Clostridia bacterium | reverse complement strand
AGAAGGCAGGCTTTGGGAGCACGAGGGAACTCCTGCGGATGAAGAGATGCTTCGACGGGACGCCATCGTCACCTCCGTAGCTTACGTGGAGGGACGTGCCCGCGTGAGATATGTTTCCGACGGAAGCCTCCTTGACTCCACCTCTGTAACACCCACTCTTGAGGACGCGTACATACACGCCCTCGGCGGTGTTAAAAGATAAATTCATTACCGCAGGTAAAACTCCGTTTCGACGGAGCTTTATCTGCTTTGAAAACCGTAGCATGGAGTGAAAGCTTCCAAGCATCGGATGTGTACCAAGTGATAACTTAACATAGAAAGCGAGCCTTTGATCAAAGGCTCGCTTTCTGTTTTCTGCGGATGAAGGGACTTGAACCCATATGAAATTGCTTTCACTGGAACCTGAATCCAGCGCGTCTGCCAATTCCGCCACATCCGCATATAGAAATTTTGTTTTGCGAAGCTTAAAGAAAAACCAAAACCAGCGCGTATGCACACATAGCTCGCACTTTGCTCGCTATGAGGTCGCCGCAAGCGGCTCTTCCGCCACATCCGCATATCAAATTAGGTTTTGCGAAGCTTAAAGAAAAACCAAAACCAGCGCGTCTGCACACATAGCTCGCACTTTGCTCGCTATGAGGTCGCCGCAAGACGGCTCTTCCGCCACATCAGCATATCAAATTAGGTTTTGCGAAGCTTAAAGAAAAACCAAAACCAGCGCGTATGCACACATAGCTCGCACTTTGCTCGCTATGAGGTCGCCGCAAGCGGCTCTTCCGCCACATCCGCATATTTGAAGTAAAAAGTAAGAGTGAATAGTGAATAAGTGGCTCTTGCCTTTACATTCGACTTTGATATTATAGCATAGCTGCGGACAAATTTCAAGTCCTATTTCTAATTATTTTTGTTTTTCTCGGTCGAATATCTCACGTACGCGGTCTGCACGCAGGAAAGCTTCCGCGATGTACTTTTCTGCGCCCATTTCGGCATAGCGGTCGTTTTCGCTGCGCCCCGGCTTACTTTTTACCGACAGCTCAAATGACAGCGTTCCTTCAAATCCCGTTTTTACAATGCCACTCATGCATTTCTCCACATCCAACACGCCGTCAAAGGGCAGCAGGTGAAGGTCATCGAGCCAAGTAATATTTCCGGCCGCGTCCGATACTCCGAGGTTATCGTTTATGTGGGTGTAGATAAGTCTGTCGCCGTAGCGTGACAGCATATCCGTGTTCGGATTGTAGCAGATGGCGTGTCCCGTGTCATAGCAGAAGCCCACGTTCGGCGCGCGCCTTAAATGAGCTATTACAGCCTCAAGATATTCTTCTCCTTCGGTGTTCTCGAAGGCTATCTGCACACCGCATTTTGCAGCCTCACGTGCGATCCGCTCAAAAGCTGAAATTCCCGAAAGATTAGGCTCGTGGCGATCAAATCCGATGAAAACGTGGGACACCATTATGGGAACTTCAAGCTCTGCGCAGGTGTGCACGCAGGAGATAAGCTCATTTTCGGCATCTGCCGCGCTTTCGGGCGAGTGCCACAGCCTGTCGACGCGCAAAAAAGGTGCGTGGATGCTTCCGAGTTCAAGTCCGAGGGTGTCTCCGTGAGCTTTCAGACGCTTAAGCTCTGAAATATCGCCGTGGGAAAGAAAATAGCCGTCAAAACCGTTTTTTGCTATAAGTGTGAGCTGTTCTTCGTTTGAAATTCCGAGTCCCCCAACGAGCCCGAGAGCTGTTTTTGTTTTCTTCATATGCGTGCCATCCTTTATTCGCTTCGATCCTTTCCTAAATTATACAGTGTGTGCTCCACTCTGTCAAGAGAATCATTTGGCGTTCTTTTCGAAGGTACAACGGTTGTTTTTTCAAAAAGCATTGCAATTTACCGATGTATCATTTATAATATTTACTGTAAATATTCTTTTACAGACAGGAGACAAAATTATGAAGCTTACATTTATGGGTGCGGGAAGTACCGTATTCGCCAAGAACGTCATCGGAGATACTATGCTTGCTGAACCCTTCCACGATATGGAGGTAGCTCTCTACGATATTGATGCCGAAAGACTTGAGGAGTCATATATTCTTATTGACGCGATGAACCGTAACATCAATGAGGGAAGAGCGACTATCAAAAAGTACCTCGGTGTTGAAGAGAGAAAGGATGCGCTCCGCGGTGCCGACTTTGTTGTAAACGCTATTCAGGTAGGACTTTACGACCCTTGCACCATCATTGATTTTGAAGTTCCGAAAAAGTACGGCCTTTTCCAGACCATCGGCGACACTCTCGGTGTCGGCGGTATCTTCCGCGGTATGAGAACCATCCATGTGTTGAAGGACTTTGCACGTGACATGGAGGAGGTATGCCCCAATGCGTGGTTCCTTAACTATACCAACCCCATGGCTATCCTTGCGGGTTTCATGCAGAGATACACAAATATTAAAACTATCGGTCTCTGCCACAGCGTGCAGACCTGCTCCCGTGAGCTTCTTGAGCATCTCGGTATGGAGGACAAGATCGAGGGCAGATATGAGCGCATAGCGGGAATCAACCACATGGCGTGGCTTCTTGAGATCCGTGACCGCGACGGCAACGATCTCTACCCCGAGATCCGCCGCCGTTCAAAGGAATCCCTCCTTAACGACTACCACCGTGACATGGTACGCTTCGACTACATCGACAAGCTCGGATACTACTGCACAGAAAGCAGTATCCACAACTCCGAGTACAACGCATTCTATCTGAAGCCCGGTCGCGATGACCTTATGAAGAAGTTCAACACCAACTACGACGAGTACCCCAAGCGTTGCCGCGACCAGATCGAGGGCTGGAAGCAGCAGCGTGACGAGATAATGGCAGGCGGCAAGGTCTCCCACACACGCAGCCACGAGTATGCTTCCTATATCATGGAGGCTATGGCAACAGACAAGCCTTACATCATCGGCGGTAACGTAATAAACAACGGACTTATTCCCAATCTTCCCGCAGACGCCTGCGTTGAGGTTCCCTGCGTAGTCCGCAAGAACGGAATCACTCCTACATATGCAGGCCCCCTTCCGCTTCAGCTTGCGGCTATGAACAGCTCTAACATATATCCTCAGCTCCTCACCATCGAGGCGGCTGTAACGGGAAGCCGTGAAACTCTCATTCAGGCTTGCATGATGGATCCTCATACGGGTGCAGTACTCTCCACAGACGAGATCGTAGCTATGGTTGACGATCTTATCGAGGCTCATACAAGCGCAGGATACCCCATTTTCTGATAAATAACGAAAGGTTACAGCGATATGACAACAAAAGAGATACTCAAAGATATAAAAAGCGACAGAGTGAAAAAAGTAATTCTTGACGGAGATTACAACGGAGAGATCGACGACCAGTATACCCTTGCGTACGCCCTCGGATGTCCGAAGCTTGAAGTTCTCGGCGTTTGTGCGTCTGCTCAGTACGAGGATGTGATCGCAGAGGACACCGAAGAGGTAATGCTTCGTGCTATCCGCGATGTTAAGGTTACGTATGAGGCGCTTGATCTTGACTATGAAAAGTATCCTCTTTTTGAGGGCGCAAGAAGCCAGATCACGAATAACGAAGGTCTTGCTCCGACAGACAGCCCTGCGGCACGCTTTGTTATAGAGTGTGCCCACAAGTACGATGAGCCTATCTATGTTCTTGTAACAGGTCCCTGCACTAACGTTGTGTCAGCCTGCCTCATGGATCCTTCCATTATGGATAAGCTTGTAGTGCTTTGGCTTGGCGGAGACTGCATCTACAAGGGGGGTGGGGGATTCCATGAATGGAATCTTTATTCCGACTATGCGGCGGCTCAGTATCTCATGAATCTGCCCATCCCCCTCATCTGGCTTCCCTGCTCACCCGACGGATCCGTTGTCCTTGATATGGATCACAGCGACCTTGCGCGTCTTGAGGGCAACGGCAAGGCTGCAGAGCATCTTAAGCGCGGACTTCCCCTCAAGATATTCACAGAGGAACGCTTTGCAGAGCCCACGTGGCATAAGGTAATGTGCGACTACATGGCTGTTGCGGTGCTTACTGTTCCCGATGCTGTTGACATTTATGAGATGCCGGCACCTGCTATAGCTGATAGCGAGTTTTATGCGATCGACTCTACACGCAGAACGATCCTTTGCGCTGTGCGTCCCGACAACCGCCGCGTGATCGACGATTCCATCGAAGCGCTGAACCGTGTTATCGCTGAAAGAGAATAAAAAATCAAAATGACACCTTCGGGTGTCATTTTGTATTAAACGAAAATATGTTACAGAATTATTCTTGATTTATGTGCTTTTGGGGAGTATAATCAAGGTATAAATCTTTTTGTACGAGGAAAACGAAAGTGAAGATCACGTTTATTGGTGCGGCGCACGAGGTCACAGGCTCCTGCACGTTAATTGAAACCTGCGGTATTAAGCTCCTTGTGGACTGCGGTACAGAGCAGGGGAGGGACACATTTGAAAACCTTCCGCTTCCCGTTTCACCGAAGGAGCTGTCGGCGGTCATACTTACTCATGCTCACATAGATCACTCGGGCATGATTCCGGCTCTTGTGGCAGACGGATTCTGCGGAAGGATCATCTCAAGTGAGGCAACAAAAAAGCTCTGCTCCATTATGCTTCTTGATTCTGCTCATATTCAAGAGAGCGAGGCAGAATGGAAAACGAGAAAAGCTGCACGCTTGGGAGAAGCTCCCGTTTTGCCTGTTTATACAATGGAGGATGCAAGGCGTACCCTTGAACTGTTCGAGGGGTACCCGTATGCAAAGCGTATACAGCTTGCAGAGGGTGTTAATATTACATTTTTCGACGCGGGGCATCTTCTCGGTTCGGCTTCTGTTCTTTTTGAGTTCACCGAAGAAGGCGAAACTAAGAGTATCCTCTTTTCCGGAGACATCGGCAACGTGGCACGTCCTCTTATCCGTGATCCCGCTGTGCCGCCGACGGCTGATTACGTCGTTATAGAGTCCACTTACGGTGACCGTGTTCACGGAGAACGTCCCGATTATCTCGGTCAGCTTACACGTATCATTCAGACCACCCTTGACCGCGGCGGTAATGTGGTTATCCCTGCGTTTGCAGTAGGAAGGACACAGGAGCTTCTTTATCTTGTAGGAGAGATAAAGGCTAAGGGGCTTGTCACGGGTCACGACGGATTTCCCGTGTACGTAGACAGTCCTCTTGCCGCAGAGGCTACCACTATCTACTCCTGCGGTATGACTGACTACTATGATGCGGAGACACTTGCTTATATAGAAAAAGGCACGAATCCCATCGCCTTCGACGGTTTGAGACTGAGCCTTAGTACAGCAGAATCAAAGGCAATAAATTTTGATACTGTACCCAAAGTAATAATTGCGACATCGGGTATGTGCGAGGGCGGACGGATACGTCATCACCTGAAGCACAATCTCTGGAGAAGTGAGTCCACAGTGCTTTTCGTGGGCTATCAGTCGGGTAATACTCTCGGCAGGCAGCTTCTTGACGGTGCTGAAAAGGTTAAGCTGTTTGGAGAGGGCATTACAGTCCGTGCATCTCTTGAAAATCTTAACGGTATCAGCGGACACGCAGACCGTGATATGCTTCTCGGATGGCTTTCGCACACGGGCAAGCCGTCGCGTGTGTTTGTAAACCACGGTGACGAAGATGTTTGTGAGATTTTTGGGAAAACGATACGTGAAAAACTGGGTTTTGAGACCTCATGCCCCTACAGCGGAGATGTTTTTGACCTTGCTTCGAACGATTACGTCCACCGTGAAGCACCCGTGAGAGCGGTAAAACAGCGGAAGAACGCATTCACCGCACTTGCCGCCGCAGGTAAGCGGGTAGCAGCTCTTATTGAGAAGCTTACGAAGGAAAAGTCTCATCTGGCTGCCGAGCTTGTGCGAGAGCTTAATACACTATGCGATAAATATGAGAAATAAGCCAAAAAGAAGCTGATGAGCGTCAGCTTCTTTTTCACCGAAAACCACAATTTCGTCCTTGATTTTTCTTTCTTACTAATATATAATTATACATACGGCAGATTTGCCGTTTCTTGAATGGAAGAGGATATACCAATGAAATGGATCGAACACTATAAGCTCGGCGCTGCCGAGACGGATATAAACAACATCGCCTCTGTGTCGGCTGTTCTCCGTTATATGCAGGACAGCTCAAACAGTCAGATGATGTCGATGAAGCCATCCTATGAGGAGCTTTTTGAAAAGGGACTTTCCTTCGTGCTCAGCCGTATCACCATCAGCCTTTACTCGACCATATGCGCACATGAGCACTTTGATGGTGAGACATGGGCTTCCCCTTCAAAGGGAGCTACATTTAATCGATGCTACCGCCTTACGAAGGAAGGCTCCATCGTTGCCGAGGCGGTGTCTGCCTGGGCGCTTCTCAATGTGAACGAGAGACGGTTTTGCAGAGTGACCGATGTGGAGCTGGGCTATGGCGAGGAACCCCTTCTTGAGCTCGATATGCCGTCGCGCTTCCGCATTCCCTCCGAGGCTCAGCTTACCCTCGTAGGTGAGAGACTGGTGGAATATGCGGACTGCGACCTCAACGGACATATGAACAATACCCACTATCCCGATATTCTGTGCAGCTATATCGGACCGATGAAGGGACGCCGTGCCTCAAAAATGAGCATCAGCTTCGTTTCCGAAGCGCCTCTCGGAGAAAGCATAAAGATATATTCCGGCGTGCTTGACGACGTGTACTATATCCGTACGGTACGCGAGGACGGTAAGGTAAATGTGGAAGCTGAGATATACCTTGAGGAGATATAGCTTTACGATGATAAATTCAACTCTTTGTTATATTGAAAAGGATTCATCCTACCTCATGCTCCACCGCGTGAAGAAGGAGAACGACATAAACCGTGACAAGTGGATCGGTATCGGCGGCAGATTTGAGTTCGGTGAGTCACCGGAAGAATGCATCACCCGCGAGATCGGAGAGGAAACGGGACTTACGCCGAACAGCTTAAGCTACCGCGGCATCGTCACCTTCGTATATGGGGATGAGTGTGAGTATATGCACCTTTTTACCTGCGAGAGCTTTTCGGGAACGCTTATAGACTGCGATGAGGGCGTTCTTGAGTGGGTGCCGAAGGATAAGCTTTCAGGTCTTGATCTGTGGGAGGGGGATCATATTTTCCTTGATCTCATAGACAAAAAGGAACAGCCGTTTTTCTCATTAAAGCTCGTTTATGCTGACGGAGGTGCACTTACGGAGGCTGTCCTTGACGGAAAGGCTTTAAAGCTTCCTTATAAAAAGAAGGCGGAATCGGAAAAGACAGCGCCGAAAGGGAAGCTTACTCACGTTGACATATATACCGACGGCTCATGCAGGAAAAATCCCGGACCGGGAGGCTGGGGCGCTGTCCTCGTTTACGGCGGACGAGAGCTTGAGCTTTCGGGAGGTGAAGCCGATACCACCAACAACCGAATGGAGCTTACAAGCGTTATCGAGGCTCTCTCAAAGCTGAAGAATCCTTGTGAGGTCACATTGACCAGTGACTCAAAGTACGTTTGCGACGGTATCTCAAAGGGCTGGGCGGCTTCGTGGAAGAAGAAGGGCTGGAGAAAGAGTGATGGCTCGCCTGCCCTTAATCCCGATCTGTGGGACAAGCTCCTGACACTTTGCGAGACCCACAAGGTCACCTTCGTTTGGGTGAAGGGACACGCGGGACATCCGTATAACGAGAGATGCGACACTATGGCGCAGAGAGAATCGGGGAAGTACTTATGATACTGAAAGCTACACTTATATATCTTGCCGTTATATCTCTTATTTCGGCTTTAATTACGGTACATGATAAGCGTGCCGCGAAAAGGTCAAAAAGACGTGTGCCGGAACGGACACTGATTATTTTTTCTCTTATAGGCGGCTCTGTGGCTATGTATATGACCATGCAGCTTATCCGCCATAAGACACGCCATGCGAAGTTCATGATCGGTATTCCCGTTATAATAGTGCTTCAGCTTGCCGCAGTTATCGCGACAGCAAGGTTACTTATGTGAGTCACGAGTATGTAATCTTCATCGAAAGGAACAGATCCCATGAATAATAAGACATATAGTAAGCATACATACGACAAGATCGCGGCAGTAGTGAAATACTACAGCAACTTTATTTTTGAGAGACTTGCTCCCATAACCGATATTTTGGCATATGAGACATCAGAACATCTCCGTACTCCGCCCTCGGCAGAGCTTTACCGACCTGTAGAGCCGGGACACAAATGGGGAGGCGAGTGGAACAATATCTGGCTCCATGCGGAGGTAGTGACTCCCGAAAGTGCAAAGGGAAAAACTCTCTGCATCCGCCCCATAACGGGAGCTTGTGAGACATTATGCTTTAAAAACGGAATCCCATCAGGTATCATCAACGGAAAGGACTATTTCATTGGCGGTATGCACTGCGTCATGTACCTTTCAAGATGTGCTGTCCCCGGAGAACGCTTTACGGCTGATTTTGAGTGCTATGCAGGTCATGAGTGTCTCGGCTCTGCCATATATGACAATTACGGCATGACATCAACGGGTAATAACTTCATACATACTCTGTCAGATATGTATCTGTGCACCGTAAACGAGGTGTTCAATAAGTGCGTATTCGACCTGCAGACCGTTCTTCAGTTTGTGAATCTTCCCGAGACGAACTTCCTTCGTATGAAGGCCCATGATGCGCTTATCTCCGCATTTCCCCATGTGATACTCGATCCGATAAATGCGACCTATGACGAGATGCTTCGCTCCGCTGAGCGTATAACAGAGGCTCTTGCACCTGCTCTTGAAAAGGGAAGTGCCGATCTGTCCAGAGGAAGAGTGGGCATTGTCGGTCATTCGCACCTTGATACTGCATGGCTTTGGCCTGTGTCAGAGACCGTAAGGAAGGCGGCGCGTACGTACTCCGAGGTGCTCGGCTTTATGGATGCAAAGCCCGATTACAAATTTGTGCAGTCCTCATCGCTCCACCTTGACTGGATGAGGGAGTATTACCCTTCCATATTTGAAAGAATAAAGGAAAGAGTCGCTGAGGGACGCTATGAGCCCAACGGAGGTGTTTGGGTAGAATGTGACTGCAATATCACCGGCGGTGAATCCATGATCCGTCAATTCCTGTACGGTCAGCGCTTCACCCGTAAGCATTTCGGGTACACCTCGGATTGCTTTTGGCTTCCCGATACCTTCGGCTACAATGCCGCCATACCGCAGATAATGCTCGGATGTGACGTAAAGTATTTTTACACCACAAAAATGGATTGGAACGACCTGAACCCTTTCCCTCACGATTCCTTCATATGGCGCGGAATAGACGGAAGCGAGGTGCTTACCCACCTTAACCAGATCGGCGGAATTCCCGATCCTCTCAGTATAGTGGGTGCTGTAAGCTATATAAAGGACAAGGAAGCAAACGATATGCGCCTTTATGCTTACGGCTACGGAGACGGAGGCGGCGGCCCCTCCTACGGTATGTTTGAGTATATAGACCGTATTCGCGATATCCCCGGACTTCCCGAAATACGTGAGATGACCGTGTCTGAGTTTATGCATGAACTTGAGGAAAGGCGTGACAAGCTTCCCGTGTATGACGGTGAGCTGTACCTTGAGTTCCACCGCGGAACACTGACGCAGATGCACAACATCAAGAAAAATAACCGCAGAGCTGAATTTGCACTGCGTGATCTTGAATATATGAATGTGGCAACACGCTCACCTCGCTGTGAAAGCACAGACGAATTTTACAAGGTCATGCTAAAAAATCAGTTCCACGATATTCTTCCCGGAAGCTCCATCGGATGTGTACACAAGCTTGCCACAGAGCAGATGACAAATCTTATTGCAAGCGTCAAGGAAAAGACACAGGAGTATGCAGCTTCAAAGAGCATTGACGATACAAAACTCACTCTTTTCAATACGCTGTCCTTTGATCGCAGCTCTGCTTCGATCCTCGACGGCGAGCTGTCTGTAGCTGATGCTCCCTGCCAGACCTACACAGACCTGTGCGGAGAAGTTAAAACAGCAGTTGATGTTCCCATTAGTGCTTTTGGCTCTGTAAGCCTTACCGCCGGAGCGCGTGTCCATGAAGAATCTCCCTTCAGCTTTGATGACGGTATCATCGAAACACCCATCTACACGGCAAAGCTTGACTGTGACGGATATATCTCTTATCTTTGGGATAAGCGCGCACGCAGACAGGTGCTTCGCGATGCCTCAAGACCTTTTGGAGGTCTTATGTTCGGTGAGGATGTATCCCTCCAGTATGATAACTGGGAGCTTGACTACGACGTATTTCTTAAGCTTTCACGTCTCACGGCAAGTACACCTGCAAGGGTGGTCGCAAACGGAGAGGTGGAGCTGAGGATCCGCTCAGAATATGCTGTAGGCAGAAGCTCGCACGTTACTGTGGACACTGTGTTCTATAGAAATGACCCGAGGATAGATTTTGAAGTCAGAGCAGACTGGAACGAGCATCACGCCATCCTCAAGGCGGCATTTGATGCAGATATCCGTACGACCGTGTGCAAAAACGAGATACAGTTCGGTCATGTGGAGCGTCCCACCTCGAGAAATGATTCGCTGGAATCTGCGAAGTTTGAGATCTGTAACCACAAGTGGACGGATATCTCCGAGTCCCGTTACGGTGTGGCTCTGCTCAATGATTGCAAATACGGCATATCCGTTCGCGATTCCGAGATGATGCTGACCTTGCATCGCGGCGGTGACCGCCCCGACGTCGGCGGCGACAGCGGTGTCCATACAATGAGATATTCTCTGCTTCCGCATATCGGCGCGTTTTCTGCAGAAAATGTGGTAATGCCTGCGTATGAGCTGAACTGCGAGCCTGTGGCGGTGCGCGGTGAGCTGTGCAGTGATCTGCTCTGCCCTGTGCACATCAGCGAGCCCAATATCATCTGCGAAAGCGTAAAATGCGCTGAGGATGTGCCGGGGGCATATGTTATAAGGCTTTACGAGTGTGAGCGCAACAAGACCCTCTGCAGCCTCGGCTTTGACAGCTCCGTACGTGTGTACAGAACTAATATGCTTGAGGAAATAAAGGAGGAGCTAGCGGTAGAAAACGGCATAGCAGAGATCACCTTCGGTGCCTTTGAGATAGTGACTCTTTTAGTCATTCCGAATCCGTAAGCTCAATAAAAATCTCCATTACGTGATAGCTTTTCATCCCTTTAACGCTAAGATCTCCCTGAACCGATGCGAAAGCATCAGCTAAGGGAGATCTCGTTTAAAGACTTCTTATGACTCTGTACATATCCGCAAGGATAGTTTTGGGGTCAAGGCGTTCCATATAAATTATCTTGTGTCGGCTGTCGTCGAAGCGGTATTCGATATTGTCGGTGAATATGGGGGCGGGAACGATACTGAACTCATAGGCTTCGGGAAGAGTCAGTACGCAGGGTCCTGCAATGTCCCAGATCACGTGATCCTCCCAGTCCGTTCGTCTCTTTAGCCCGCAGGGAAGCGTTTCGCGGAAGAACACCGAGGCGTCGCTGTTCCCCGCAAGGTTTTCCATAAAATCATCTCTCGTTATGCGGAGCTGTACCGTGCCGTGATCCTCAGCACCGAAGGCGGGAAGCTGTACCACCATGACACCGCTGTTCATCATGACCTGTGCCGCCGGGCAGTCTCCCCAAACGTTACACTCGGAGGCTGAGTCCCACTCATAGCAGTTTCCGCCAAGCCAGATCACGCATATTTTGTCGATGATGGAGGGGTCTGCTGATATAGCCGCCGCAATATTGGTGACGGGACCTGTGGCAATGATGTAAAGGATCTCCCCTGCCTCGTGTGCAAGTCTTACGATGGCGTCAGATGCCTCGCTCATGACGGGACGGCAGAGCGCATCCTCGCACATACTTGATGGCGCACCTCTGTATACAGGGCAGGCACCTTCCTTGTGACATACCTTCATTACGCGGAAAAACTCATCGTAGCTTTCCTCCATTCCGATAGAACGGGGATTTCCGCGGGATGAGTGATGCTCCGCTGTCATGGCAAGAAGCTCAAAGCGGTCAGGTCTTCCGAGAACGTAGGCTACGGCGTACTGATCGTCCATTTCGTTGGCTGTGTCGCAGTCGAGGATGACCTTCTTTCTGCGGTCGTTTTTTATGTCGGCAAGTATCTGTTCGGGTGTCATGATCGTGTTTATGTCCTTCCTTGATCTGTGATGCTTTTGTTTATTATATTTATAGCATTACATTAGTTCTTTGTCAAGGCAGTTTTTTAGCTTTTTCTTTTTTTGATATTAAACGTTACCGCATAGCATTGACAGCATATATATATTATGATATACTGTAATCAGAAAGAGAATTATTTACAGGAGGTGGCTGACATGGCAAAGAGAGCTGTACCGTGCCGTGCCGTGCTGTGCCTGTGCGAACGATTTTCACAAATAATATAAAAATCGGCAAGCACGCGCATGAACGGGTACGCATCTTCACCGTTTATGCGCGTTTTTTGTTAAAACGAAGATGTGGTATTTTTAATAAACAAGGAGAACTCTTGTGTTTGAGAAAAAGATTTTCAAAAAAATCGCGATAGTCTTATCGGTGGTTGCTATCATATGCTTTCTGTATTTGGCGGTTTCCGCGGCGTATTTTTGGATATCGGCAGGGCTTGATTACACGATCGAAAACGGCTTCGACGAACCTCTATGTACTATGCTTCGTGACGAATACCACATTACCGTACCAAGCGATGCCGAATTTATTAAGGGAAAGTTTTTTAAAGGCACCAACGATCCCTCAATCACTCTGTTCTTCAAACTTCCTGCAAACGGTAAGGAGGCAGGCGAATTTATAGATTCGATCCTTGGTGCAGAGGTTTGGTCGGGCGGAAACGGTGGTGTGAATGAGGATGATGTAGAAAGCTTCACGGAAATGTCTATGGAACATTCACGCGAAAACACTGAAAAGGCTTATACTTCACTGCATTACACTGATGTCAAAGACGGCTACGTTTACGTTATGTTTAGCGGCTGGCGTCCGTCTATGAAGGGCGTTGACACGAAAATCGATTGGTAACATCCATATCTCAAAACCTCCTCACACCGAGGAGGTTTTGCTTTTGGGAGGTTTTTGAGTGAAAGTACGAAAAAGCAGTGTTCCGGAGGCTTTTGAAGCTTTTTCGCATCAAAGTTCAAAAAAACCTTTTCAATACGCGAAAATTGTGATATAATGATATCTGTATAAATTTTGAAAGCCATAAAAGAGAAGAGGCGAACATAACAATGGTCAGAGAAGACCTCAGAAATATAGCTATCATCGCCCACGTTGACCACGGTAAGACTACCCTGGTTGACGAGATGCTGAAGCAGTGCGGCGAGTATCACGAAAATCAGGTGGTCAGCGAGCGAGTCATGGACTCCGGCGACCTTGAGCGTGAGCGCGGTATCACCATCCTTGCAAAGAACACCTCCGTTATGCGCGACGGAGTCAAGATCAACATAGTAGACACCCCCGGACACGCCGACTTCGGCGGTGAGGTGGAACGAATCCTCAAGATGGTCAACGGAGTTCTCCTTCTCGTTGACGCGGCTGAGGGTCCCATGCCCCAGACGAGATTTGTTCTCGGACGCGCTATGGAGCTCGGTCACAAGATCATAGTAGTTATCAACAAGATTGACAAGCCCGACGCACGTCTTGAAGAGGTTGAGGAAGAGGTCCTTGAGCTTCTTTTAGACCTCAACGCCACCGACGAGCAGCTTGACTCTCCCATGATCTTCTGCTCGGGCCGTGCCGGAACCGCATCCCTTTCCCCCTACGAAAAGGGTGAGGACCTTGATCCGCTGTTTAAGACTATCATCGAATATATGCCTGCACCCGAGGGTGCTGAGGACGAGCCCTTACAGCTTCTCGTTTCCTCTATCGACTACAACGATTACGTGGGACGCATAGGCATCGGACGTATCGAACGCGGATCTGCCAAGGTTGGCGAGGAAGCGATGATCGTCAACTACCACACCCCCGACGCACCTCCCAAAAAGACGAAGCTCGTTACTCTCTTTGAGTTCGACGGACTTTCAAAAAAGGAAGTTCAGTCTGCACGCGTCGGCGACATCGTGTGCTTCTCTGGAGCCGCTGACATCACCATCGGAGATACGATCACCTCTCCCCTTGACCCCACCCCTCTTGAGTTCGTCAAGGTCAGTGAGCCCACAATGGAGATGACCTTCTCCGTAAACGACAGCCCCTTTGCAGGAAGAGAAGGTAAGTTCGTAACCTCCCGTCAGATCCGCGAGCGTCTTTACAAGGAGACCCTGAAGGACGTGTCCCTCCGAGTTTCGGACGGCGAGACCACCGACTCCTTCAACGTAGCGGGACGCGGCGAGATGCATCTTTCCATCCTTATCGAGACTATGCGCCGTGAGGGCTACGAGATCTGCTGTTCAACGCCCCGCGTGCTGTACCGCGAGATCGACGGAGTGAAGTGCGAGCCTATGGAGCGTGTCTCCGTTGACGTGCCCGGCGAATTTGTCGGCTCTGTTGTCGAAAAGCTCAGCGCAAGACGCGGCGAGCTTCTTGAAATGAATCTTGCGGCAAACGGCAACCGTATGCGTATCGAATACACTATTCCCGCGCGCTGTCTCTTCGGTTACAGAAGCGAATTTCTTACAGATACACGCGGCGAGGGAATACTTAACTCTCTCTTTGCCGGATACGAGCCCTACAAGGGAGACGTTACTACCCGCTTCACAGGCTCTCTTATCGCAAGTGAGGACGGTGAGTCCACATCCTACGGCCTTTTCAACAGCCAGGACCGCGGCGTAATGTTCATTGGCGTACAGACCCCCGTTTACGAGGGAATGATCGTCGGCGAGTGCCCGAAGCAGGAGGATATTACCCTCAACGTGTGCAAGAAAAAGCACCTTACCTCTATCCGCTCATCGGGTGCAGACGAAGCACTTCGCCTCGTTCCCCCGAAGATATTCTCGCTGGAGCAGGCTATCGAATTTATCTCCGATGACGAGCTCATCGAGGTCACACCCAAGACCATACGCCTGAGAAAGAAGATCCTCAATACAGAGCTTCGTCTCAAGGCTGCTGCACGAAATAAAAAAGGAAACTGAAAGATATAAATAACAGGGAAGGGTTAAAAAATGCTTGATATCAAATTTATCAGAGAAAATCCCGAGGTAGTTAAACAGAACCTCAGAAACAAGTTCCAGGAAGAGAAGCTTCCGCTCGTTGACGAGCTTCTTGCTCTTGACGAAGAGAACCGCGCAAATATGAAGCAACCCGACGAGATGCGTGCAAACCGCAACAAGATCTCCAAGATGATCGGCGGACTTATGGCACAGGGCAAGCGCGACGAGGCTGAGGAGGCTAAACGCCAGGTAAGCGAGCAGTCTGCCCGTCTTGCTGCGGCTGAGGCAAAGGAGACTGAGCTTTCCGAGAAGATCAGAAAGATCCTTATGGTCATCCCCAACATTATTGATCCTTCCGTACCTATCGGTAAGGACGACAGCGAGAACGTAGAGCTTCAGCGCTTCGGTGAGGCCAAGGAGGCGGAATTTGACGTTCCTTATCACACCGAGATCATGGAATACTTCGACGGAATCGACCTTGACTCCGCAGGAAGAGTTGCCGGTAACGGATTCTACTACCTCATGGGTGACATTGCGCGTCTCCACGAGAGTATCATCGCTTATGCCCGCGACTTTATGATCGATAAAGGCTTCACATATTGTATTCCTCCCTTCATGATCCGCCGCAATGTAGTTGAGGGCGTTATGTCTCAGGGTGAGATGGATGCTATGATGTATAAGATCGAGGGAGAAGACCTTTACCTCATCGGTACGAGCGAGCACTCCATGATCGGTAAGTTCATTGACCAGATCATTCCCGAAGAGAAGCTTCCCCAGACTCTCACATCCTATTCTCCCTGCTTCCGTAAGGAGAAGGGCGCTCACGGAATCGAGGAGAGAGGTGTATACCGTATCCACCAGTTCGAGAAGCAGGAGATGATCGTCGTCTGCCGTCCCGAGGATTCTATGGACTGGTATGAAAAGATGTGGAGAATGTCCGTTGAACTGTTCCGTTCTCTCGATATTCCCGTACGTCAGCTTGAGTGCTGCTCGGGTGACCTTGCAGACCTGAAGGTCAAGTCCTGCGATATCGAGGCATGGAGCCCCAGACAGAAGAAGTACTTTGAGGTATGCTCCTGCTCCAACCTGGGAGATGCACAGGCAAGACGCCTCAAAATGCGCGTAAAGGGTGCCGACAAGAAGAACTATCTGCCTCACACACTTAACAACACCGTTGTTGCTCCTCCGAGAATGCTTATTGCGTTCCTTGAGAACAACCTCAATGCGGATATGTCCGTAAACATTCCCGTATCCCTCAGACCCTATATGGGCGGCAAGGAAAAGCTTATCCCCAAGTTTGAAAAGTAATTTTAAAACAGAAGAGATCAAGCTCACCGAAAAGTGAGCTTGATTTTTTTGAGGGAATTTTCAATAATTATTGCTTTTACTGAGTATCTGTGTTATAATGCAATTGACTTTCAAGCTCACAAATTTTAACTTTGGTTAATGCAAAACCAAGGCGTCAGCTTGATATTAAAGTGTGCCGAAGGCGCACATCTACTTTTTCAAACCTTTTTGTGCCCCGCGACAAAAAAAGTCGGTCGCCGTTTTTTCAGCCTTAATGCTGAAAAGCGCACAAATCAAAGAAAGGCATGGTCATAAAAAATGAAGAAGCTTAAAATCGGAGTTCTCGGTGTCAAGCGCGGACAGAGTATGATCTTCTACAGCGAGCGTGCAAAAAATGTAGAGGTCGTTGCGATCTGCGACAAGTGGGAAGACGGTCTTAAAAGAATGGCAGATAAAATGGAGAATAAGTCCGTTGCCATGTATACTGATTTTGATGAGTTCTTGGGTCACGATATGGATATCGTGGTTCTTGCAAACTACGGTAATGAGCACGCACCCTTTGCGATAAAGTGCTTTGAACGTGGATTCCACGTCTACAGCGAGGTTACAGCCTTCCAGAATATGAAGGAAGCTGTTGAGCTTATTGAAGCGGTTGAAAAGAGCGGCAAGGTCTACGGCTTTGCGGAGCAGTACTGCTTTATGCCGGCTCCTATGGAAATGAAGCGTCTCTACAGCGAAGGCAAGATCGGAGAGCTTGAGCTTGCTGAATGTGAGTACGCTCACGATTCCTCGGGAGCATGGCATCGCCTTACCTTCGGTGACCCGAACCACTGGAGAAATTACGCTTACTCAACATTCTACTGCACTCATTCCATAGGTCCCATCATTCACGCAACAGGTCTTCGCCCCGTATCCGTTACCGGATTTGAAAGCTATCTTAACGAGCGCAGGAGCAGCGTCGGTGCAAAGACAGCGTGCTTCGGCATCTCTATGGTAACAATGAATAACGGAGCGATAGTCAAGGCTCTTAACGGAAACCTTCGCAGAAGCACACTTTGGTATGCAATGTACGGCTCTGCCGGCAAGATGGAGTGCTCTCGTTCCATCCTTAAAAACGGCGGTGTGGGAAGAATCTACATAGAGCTTGAGGAAAACGGTCACGAGGATGAGGAGATCACAAAGGCAAACTATGAGCCGAAGCGTGAGCCTCCCAAAGGTGATTTCTCGTCTGCAGACTTCAACGATCACGGCGGAGCTGACTTCTACTGCATACAGGGCTTTATTGATAAGATCCTCGGCGACGACAACGCGGATTATATCGACGTTTATGAGGCTGTGGATATGACGCTTCCCGGACTTTTTGCATACCGTTCGCTCCTTCAGGGCGGAATCCCTCTTGAGATTCCCGATCTCAGAGATCCTGCAGTGCGCGATCTTTACAGAAACGATACTCTGTGTACAGATCCCAAGGCTGCAGGTGATATGCTCGTCCCCGCATATTCGAGAGGTGAGGTAGATATCCCCGCTGAGGTCTATGACAGAGTAAGAGAGAAGTTTGTAAAAGAAATGCAAGACGGTACATTCGAAAACGAATAATGACTTGAACAAAAAGAGGATGCATAAGAGTCGTACAGTTAAGGACAGTAAGAGAGCGAATATTTTTCGCTCTCTTTTTTCTTGACTTTTTATGCCCAAAATGATATCATTATATCAAGATATGATGATATCATTGGAGGTGTCGTTTTGAAATTGTCTAATGAGGCTGAAAATAAAATGTATCGAACAAAACAGGTTCAGTTTAGAATGAACCCCAAAATATTCAACCAATTAAAATCAACCATAGTGTTCGATGAAAACATGCATAGTATGGCTGACTTATTTAATGAGGCGGCAAAGAAATATTTAGAAGAAAAGGGTGTAAAAATAGATGGCTAAAAAAGAAGTTAAAACAGATTTATGGGTATGGGAACTTTTGAAGCAAGCCGATATTAGCCTTGATGCACAAGGGAGCACAATACTTGAAATTGATTATGCACTAAAGACTGCATCCAAAAAAGGCACAGGAAGAGTAGGCTTTCCCGAATATGTGGGTGTTGTCAAAGATTATCTTTTAGTTATCGAGGACAAAGCAGACTTATCAAAGCATATCAAACTTGACAATGGTGGAGTTATTAGTCAGGAAGTAGGAGCTGTTACCGACTATGCTGTTAATGGCGCATTGTTTTACGGTAAACACCTTGCAGAGCATACAAGCTACAAAAAAATCATAGCGCTTGGTGTTTCGGGTGATGAGAAAAAACACAAAATTTCTCCAGTGTATATAGATGAAACGGATTTTTACAGAGAACTTCCAGAAGTAGAGTCTTTTATATCGTTTAATAAAGAAAACATAGACGAGTATTTTGTTCGTGAGATTTTACAGGAAGATACAGATACTGAAAAAGAAACTGCCGAAATTTTAAAAGACGCAGCAACTTTGCACGAAGATTTGAGAAACTACGGTAATCTTAAAGATACGGATAAGCCACTTATTGTTTCTGGCATATTGCTTGCTCTTAGGGAGATTGAGTTCAAAAATTTTGCCATTGATGAATTGACGGGTGATAATATAAAAACCGATGGCGATAAAATTTATAGAGCGATATCCGATAACTTGCAAAGAGCTAATGTGGCGCCTGAAGTAAAAAAGCAAAAACTTTTGTCTCAGTTCTCTTTAATAAAAGATACTGCAAAGCTTAATGAAATTGAGCCCAAACTACAAAAAACACCGTTAAAGCATTTTACTGAGTTTTTATATGATAAAATGTATCGTTCCATTCGTTATAGCAAGAGCACCGAAGATTATCTTGGAAGATTTTACGGCGAGTTTATGAGTTATTCAGGCGGCGATGGACAGACACTTGGCATTGTTTTGACACCAAAACACATAACAGAACTTTTCTGTGATTTGGTAGATATTAAATCGACGGATACTGTTTTTGACCCTTGTTGTGGTACAGCAGGGTTCTTAATTGCTGCCATGCACAAAATGTTAAAACAAGCAAAAACTGACCACGAAAAGCGAAATATCAGACAAAAGCAACTGCATGGCGTTGAACTTCAACCCTATATGTTTACGATAGCAACTACAAATATGATTTTAAGAGGCGACGGCAAGAGCAATCTTATAGACACCGACTTTTTGAAGATGAACCCTAATCAATTACAGTTAAAGGGTGCCACCGTTGGCTTTATGAACCCACCATACTCACAAGGAAGCAAGGCAAATCCCGATTTGTACGAGATAGCATTCACAGAGCATTTGCTAAACTCATTAACTGTTGGGGCAAGATGTGCTGTTATTGTTCCTCAGTCTGCTATGACTGGAAAGAGTAAAGATGAGCAAGCGGTTAAGGAAAACATTTTGAAACATCACACTCTTGAGGGTGTTATTTCTTTGAGCAAAGATACTTTTTACGGAGTAGGTACCGTTCCGTGCATTGCAGTATTTACGGCCGGAATACCTCACGAAAAAGATAAAATCTGCAAGTTTATCAACTTTGAAAATGACGGTTATAAGGTGTCGCCGCATATTGGCTTAGTCGAAACAGAGTCAGCCAAAGACAAGAAAGCACACCTGTTGTCTGTATGGCGTGAAGAAATGGTAGCAGAAAGTAAATTTTGTGTATACACAACTGTAGAAGAGACAGATGAATGGTTACATAGTTTTTACTATTTCAATGACGAAATCCCAACCGAAGCAGACTTTGAAAAGACAATAGGTGACTATTTGACATTTGAGTTTTCTATGGTTATGCAAGGAAGAGAATATCTGTTTGAGGAGGACGGCGAGTACAAGTTTATACAAAAATACAGAGATTTTGTCAACACTGAACTTACAACATCGTCAAGTCTGCTTGCAAACAAGATATATAAATCTTTCAAAGTTCTTGATTTGTTTGATTACAAACGAGGAAATCAAAATAATATGAATTCTCTTGCAGACGGGAACGATATGCTTATTTCAGCAAAGAATGTCAATAACGGCCTGAAAGGATTTTACGCATCAACCAACGACAAAAAGGGTACATATAAAGGTAATTGCATAACATTGAATAACGACGGCGACGGTGGCGTTGGTTTAGCTTATTATCAACCGTACGAATTTTTGCTTGATTCTCATGTATATGCACTTTATCCAAAAGCGACCATTAGCAGTTTTGTTATGCTTTATCTGTCACAAGCTTTGTCAAAGCAAAGAGAGTGTTTCAGTCATGGCTATTCAATAAGTCAAGATAGATTAAAAGCAATGAAGATTATGCTCCCTACAACTGACGAGGGAAATCCTGACTATGAGTATATGGAGCAGTACATCAAAGTCGTTATGTTTGAGAAGTACAAAAAATATCTTGAATATCAAAATTGTCTCACACCGTAACAAGCCGGGAAAATGTACGGCACATTTTCCAATTTTTTAGGATATCCTAATACCTTATATAACAAAAAGCAGAAACGAAAATCGTTTCTGCTTTTTAAATTACTGTCCTATAGAGTACGGCTCTTATGCATCCTCTTTTTATTTCATGGAATATAATAATCTTTTTTACCCTTTTCAATTACTCATTGAAAACAGCGTGAGATTATGGTATAATTAATATGTATAAGTATATTCCGAAAATTTATCTGTTCACATAAAGGAGACTATCCAAAATGAAACTTGATTTTCGCATTGACTGGGGTTACCAGTACCTTTACTCCAGAAGACTTTATCATCCCACATTCATTTGGGACGGCGATCTTACCGTAGACGGCGGGAAGATAGATGAGATCTATCAGCTTACATATCCCTACTCCTGGTACGGAATCGGTCACAGCGCAAAGGAAACGAAGCTTGACTCTCCGGCGTGGAAGAGTACGACAAAGAGAGGACTTTCAGGAATCCGCATCGTAGCTGACGTTGACGAAGGCGCGGTGTTCCATCTTAATACTATGTCCGGAAGCTTTGATTTTACCGCAAAGGATATCATTGAAAAGGGAAAGCTTGACTTCCCCGTAGGACCAAAGTACCTCGGATGCTCTGTTCTCGTTACAAGAACGGGCTACATCTGGTTCAGACCCGAGAGCCTTCCCGGTCAGACTATCTGGAATGCAGAGGATCTCGGCCTTGATGTTCACCCTTGGGCAAGATGCGATCTCGCATGGCTCCGCCCCGGTGAGACGGTCAAGTTCAAGTATACAGTTCCCGAAAAGACAAAGGACGTTTCCGATACAGTTATCCACACTGTCGGTATGGGTGCTCCCGAGTTCGATCCTGTAGCAGAGTCTCAGGTGGATGCTATGATCCCCTTCGAACTCTACTGCGACGGCGAGAAGGTGGCAGAGTGGTCACGTTACTACAGACGTCACGACTACAACCTCCAGCTCCTTGAGGATGCATGGATCACTGTAAATGTTCCCGCAGGTGAGCACGAGTTTGAACTTAAGAATCTCCACAACGAGGTATGCTTCGCCATCAGCCGTATCACCGCAAAGCAGGCTGAGATGAACCACGGTCAGCTTCTGCTTCCGGGGTGGGCTCTCGTGGGCGAGACTCTCAAGGGTAAGGTATATTCTACCTCCGAAACCGAAATTAAGGTGGATGTTTTCGGAGAGGAGATCACCGTTGACTGTAAGAAGGGCTGGAATGAGTTTGCATTTACTCCCGGATGCCCCCGTTGCACCAAGATCAAGACGGCGACAGATGAGAAGACCATCGAGGTCTACGATATTTCCGAGGAAACAGTTCCCGTTAAGGTGGGCTACGACTGCACCACAGTTCCCCACGACGACACGGGATTTATGGATTGGCTTCTCGACTATACTCAGGGGACACGTCTCGGAAACTACATTATGTTCCGCAGCTTCAACGGCGACGTTCCCGACGAGCTTCTCCGTAAGTGGGGCGAGTACTGCAAGGAGCACGGAATGTACGCCGCAGCCTGCAACAACTACCTCAGCGGAGCTCTCGCAGAGGGTGCCGGCGATATGTTCCACGACTGCGGACAGCACGAGTACCCCGGTACGGTCTATGCATATGATCCCACACCCGAGGACTGCTCCGAGAGCATGAAGGAAGCAAAGGATAAGTTCCTTGCTCACCTCAAGATCGAGATCGACAAGGCGCACACCGTTTGCGATACAGCCGCATTCGGCGACGCATCGGGCGGTATCAGATATTCCTACCTTGCAGGTGCAGACTTCGTTCGTGCCGAGACCATGGTAGGACCTACAATGCCTCTTCTCTCGCAGGCGAGAGGTGCGGCGGATTCCCTCGGCGACGGTACATGGGGCGTACATATTGCCATTATGCACTGCTATGAGCCTTACAAGGAGAGTCACATCGGTCAGTACTTCCTCTGTATTATGCAGCCTTGGGCAATGGGTGCCGAGACAATCTACGAGGAGGACTCCCTCTTCAATATCTTCACAGAAGAGAGGATCGCTTGGGATGACCTTCTTACCAAGGGTAAGAGAGACATGACCAGAAGCTTCTTCAAGTTCGCAAAGACTCATCCGAGAAAGGGTAAGAATGTACGTAACATCGGCTTTATCGAGGGACGTTACGCGGCTCCCTTTAACGGATTCATCTGCGATACCGAGCAGGATCCCCACTATTCCGTATGGGGCAAGTACGGCAGTAACGCTCCCGAATGGGGTCACTGCCAGCCCGAGAAGTGCCATCAGGTGCTTGACGTGCTGATGCCCGGTACATCCACACATCCTTTCCTCCAGAAGCACGACAAGAGACGCTTCTTCTTCGCCGGAACTCCCTACGGTGACTTTGACAGCATTCCCGTTGAGGCAAGCGCAGACTACTACGATAACTACAAGCTCCTTCTCAACCTCGGCTGGAATACTATGATTCCCGAGGATTACGACAAGCTTAAGAGCTATGTGGCAAAGGGAGGCACTCTCCTTACGGGACTTCCTCAGTTCAGCACTCACGAAAAGCGCGACTTCCTCCGCGATATGGAGGATCTCGCTCTCATGAACGGTGGAGATCTTTCCGAGCTTTGCGGCATCAAGGTGTCCCGCGGCGAGACCGTTTACTGCGGTCAGTGGAACTGTGCTGACAGAAACAGCATAAATGTTCCCGAGCTTTCCGCTATGCCCAGCGACTGTCCCTGCGAGGACGGCAAGCCTATTCTTGCTGACGTTGAGCTTTGCGGTGCTGAGATCGTTGCTTGGGATTCCTACACAGGCAAGCCTCTTCTCGTGAAGTATAAGTACGGCGAGGGTGAGGTATACACCTTCACATTCTGGGCATACCCCGGTCACGAGCAGTTTATGAGCTTCTCTGCGGCATGGGTAGCAAGACTTGCAGAAAAGACTCTCCCCGAGATCTACGTTACCGACGAAAGCGGTGAGGTATTCTGGACACGCTGGGTAGACGGTGAGACGACACAGATCATGCTTCTCAACACAGACTGGACTGAGAAGGGCAACGTGAAGAACGTAACTCTCCACACAGGCGACAAGGAAGTAGCTCTTGCTGTAAAGGAGCGCACACTTCTCACAGCGGATATCGTAAACGGCGAAGTAACAGTAAACGAATACGAGCTTTGATACATACAAAAATATCCTCAGCGAAAAGCTGAGGATATCAGACAACTGACAAACCCGCCTAAAAAGGCGGGTTTGTCAGTTGTCTGTAATATTACTTATTTTTATATTTGGTTACCAATATATTAGAACTTTTATCAAGCACCTGCTGAGACGTAGTCGTTGATATATCTAAGTACCTCCGCCGGTAAAGCACCATCAATGACAGCCGCTTCCATTTGACAGATGAGATGGGATGCGTGAGGAATAAATTTTTCTATGAAAAGGTAGCTTAGCTTTCCTTCAAGAATTTTTTCGAATACTGCCGCTTTGGAGGCGTTGTCAAGTATCGGGAGAAACCTTGCAAGGACTTCCTCGTCAAAGGTATCAAAGCTTGCCTTGCCGATAAGTTCAGCTATGCTGTTGTCTGAAAGATACTCCGAAAGGGTTACGACGCTTGTTATGTCGATGCCTTCCTTTGCATATTTTTCGGCAAGAGCCGAAAGAGTGCTCGGTCGCAACAGAGGAGCTAAATTCATTACATCCTCAAACTCTCCGCTTTCTGCACAGATTCCCTGTGCGGCATTTTTCAGTATTTGTTTTTCTCCCATTGTGGCACCTCCTGCAAGTATTAGTTCATCAAGGGTAACGCTGAAGACCTCGGCGATGATAACGAGTACGGACACATCGGGGAAGCTGTCGCCGAGCTCATAACGGGACACTGCCTGACGTGTGACATCAAGCCTGTCGGCAAGTGCGGACTGGGTCAGATCGAGCTCTTTTCTTTTGGCGGCAATATATCTGCCGAATTTTTGAGGGTCAAACAATTATGTTACCAAGCCTTTCTTTTTAATTTCTGCCTGCCTTCCGCTACTATTATAACAGGGAAGAGATGCTTTGTCGAGCAATGAATACTTGCGTGGAAAAAGAGCTGCACCGTTTGATGGCACAGCTCTGATTTTAGTTATGTTATTCAGCAAAGGAACACGCCCGCGATACCGCAGAGCTCGCTGTGGTCTTCTCTTGAATCTCCGATGACGGTGACCGTTACCGTGTGAGATCCTGTGGGAAGTCCCTTGGCGAATACGGCGTTCTGCATACGGTGGAAGGAGCGAAGAGCGTGATCCCATGAACGAGCCGTTATCGGCTCACCTCCGTCGATACTGACGGAAAGATCGTTACTGCAGTATCCGCCGACCCACGCAAAGCCGAGAGCTTCGCCCTCAAACTCAAAGGAGAAGGATGCACCGCCGTCTCTTGCGGCAAGATATTCGGGGAAGCGCTCGTTTTCGGGAGCCTTTGTAAGCTCAAAGCCGCACATATTCAGCGCATCGAGAGACGTGACGGGTACAAGCCTTGCGTTGTCGTAAACCTTCGGTGCATCGGGAGAGGGGATCTCGTGTGGCACGAGAGCTTGAGGCACTTCTTTGGCGAGAGCCGTTTCAAGCTTTTCGATGATGCAGTCCGTCATTACGCGGTAGCCGAGGTCACCGGGGTGGAGAGTGTCGGGGATGAAATCCGTAACAGGTCTGCCTGACTTGCGGATAGCCGCGTGCAGTGCGGCACCGTGGTCGACGGTGGGCACGTTGTAGTGATGAGCCGCCGTAAGCTGTGCGCTTCTTGAATCAAATTCATCTCCGCGTTCAACAGCCTCGATAACCTCCTCGGAGGTGGAGAAAAGGAGGATAATGTCCATATTGGGATTTGAAATAAGGAGCTTTCTTATGATAGTTTCCGTCTGACAGCGGATGCTGTTATAGTTGTCGCCGTAGTCGTTGATGGCGAATTCCACGAAGGTAAGGTCGGGGCTGTGAGCGATAACGTCGGGCACTACGCGGTACATACCGTAGGATGTGCCGGTACCACCGATTGCGGCGTAGATCTCGGTTATGTCACAATCGGGATATTTATTCTTGAAATATTCGGTGACAAGAGCGCGGTAGCAGGTCTTTGTCTGGTCGGATGCGCCTGCGCCCTCTGTGATGGAGCCGCCAAAGTAGGCAATGCGTAGATTTTTGTCGTGTGTTAATTTATAAAGTGTATTCTTGAGCATGGTGTTACCTCCGATAGTATGTTTTTCATTAATTATACCACAAAGGTGCAAAGTGCGCAAGATGTGAAAAAACGCCCTCTCACATTGCCCAAGTGTTCCTAAGGACACTTGGGCAGTTTTATTCGCCTTGCGGCGAGTGATATTGCTACGCAGTGATATTCGGCTAACGCCGAGTGTTATTCGCTTAGAGAGTTTTAAAAGGCGAATAAAATATCACTAAAACCGTAGGTTTTAATATCACGATTGCCGTCGGCAATCATATCACTCTTTGCGCAGCAAAGAATATCACTATATAAAAATTACTACCCGAAAAGGAGGTTTGTTTTCTCTTCTTCGGGTAGTTTTGTCTTATACTGTCCCAAGCAGGGAATTTGTGTGCCAAATTCCGTTTTTAATAAAGATAACTGTCCTTAGCAACCCTCTCACATTTGAGAGAGCGTATTATTTCAGTTTTTCGTGGGGTCGTTTACGATTCCGGTGAATAGTGGCTCACCGTTCGGGGACAGAAGAGAGAAAGCAAATGGACGGTCAAAGACGATCTCCATTTTTTTCTCGGAAGGCGGCAAGCTTGTCGGAGCCATTGTGATGGCTGAATACGCGGCACCTTCACTTCCTTCTTCGTCTATGCGAAGTCTTACGCTGTGCTGTATGCCTGCGTATGGATCGTCCATGGATGTGAGAAGTGATGTCAGGTCTGCCTTGCCGGGAGTAAATACGCTTGGTGCACCGAGCTCGGATAGAATGGATGAGAGCTCAGCGTCATAAGATATGTCAAACTTCGGCACAGCTACTGTCACCTGTGCGCTGTAGGAAACGGCACTTGTGTCAAGTCTGCCGTACATCATAAGGCTTGCCGCATCAGGGTTTTGCAGGAGGCTTTCAACGCTTTTACCCATACTTGGCAGAACCAGAGTGAGGTATCCCGCCTCCTCATAGAAAAGGCAAACTGCAACGAATCCGTCACCGGTATAATAACGTCCTGTCATGTCGGTGTCCGTCATGAAGTCGTGCTTAACGTCACCGGCGGCTGCATGGAATGTCCGCTGTTCGGTCTTACTATTGCTGAAGGAATTTTCCCATTTGTCCTTGAAGTAAAGGGTTGTGATAACTGTGCATATCGTTGTAGGGTCAATGTCTATTTCTTTTATACTGTCATCAAGCAGTCCTTTTGTCTGCTCACTGAGCCAGCTTTTTAATTCATGAATGAATTCGCCGCTTGAAAAGTCGCCTTCAAAAAGCTCAGCCAAGTGCTTGTCCCTTATACGGTCTGCACATTTGCCTTTATACGGATAGTTTTCGCTTAGCCACAGTGATGAGCCGAGAAGTGTTATGGAACGTTCTCCGTCGCGGGTAAGGGATCTTATTAAGGAAGCTGAGAGTGCGGCGGCTTCCTCGGTGCTGTCGAGTCCGAGAAGCTCAAGAAGCTCGCTTCGGCTGTCGCCGTTTGCCGCTTCCGCAAGGATCGCAAGTGCTGTGTAAAGGTTTACGGGAGAGAATACAATGTTATCATTCTTTGCAGCTTTGAACATGGCTTCCGTGAGCTTCGTGTAGAAGGGGTGAAGCTGTGATGTGTCATCATTTTTGACTACGGGGACGACTATCGGCTTAGGTGCAGTCTGCTCCGTAACCTTTTCCGTCGCTTTTTCCGTCGCTTTTTCCGTAACCTTTTCCGTCGCTTTCTCTGTAGCCTTTTCCGTTACCTTTTCTGTAACCTTTTCCGTCGCTTTCTCTGTAGCCTTTTCTGTTACCTTTTCTGTAATCTTTTCGGTAACCTTTGGGTTATCGATTTTGACAGGTACCGATACGAGATGAGAAGGATAAGTGATGACTTTTTCGCTCTCGGTCACACTTTCGGTAAATTCAGAGATTGACTCGCTTTCAGTTTCACTTATCGTCGTGCTTTGTGTAGTGCTTTCGGAACTGCTATCGGAATTACTTTCGAGAGGAATATCTGTTTCCGAGCTTACGCTTGACGACAGCGCGGCAGAAGCTTCGGTGCGCGATGTCACAGACTCACTTTCCTTCGCTTTGTTATTTCCGCAGGCAACCGCTGTAGAAATGATAAAAAGTGATGCTAAAATAACAGAGAGAATCTTTTTCATAAGTGGGCTCCTTTCTGAGGCTATCCATGGATGATGTGGTTAGCCTTCTACTTTTACTTCTTCAAAGGTGAGAGCGGGGAGAACGTTCAAAATATCGTCCGGCTGTCCCAAAGCCTTTATAAGCATATCATCATATGCAAAGAATATCTGCAAAATCGGTTTGGCACCTGATGACAAAGCTTCTTCAGACAAATTGGAATTGTCATATACCAAAGCCTTCACGGTACGGTCGCCAAGTACATACTCCTTCTCATATACCAACTGATTTTTGACTCCCATAATCCCGTTAGCTATATTTTCAGCATTAAGCTTTTCGTAATTATGTAAATTTTTCTGTTCCGGATTAAGTTCTTTTATAAGCCACGCGGCTCCTTTCTCAGTCGCTTCAGCGACCAATTCGGTATCGTATTTCATAATATAAAACGTAATTTTTGGCTCGGTGGGATATACGATACGCGTTTTTCTGTAAGAGTCCGCGGTTTCGAGTTCTATGCTTCTACCTTCTCTAAGTTCCATAGGCGAGCCGTTTAAATGAGGTACAACCACCGCTCCGCTTGACAGAATGCTATTCCTGAAATACCCGAATATACCGTGCTGAAGCTCATCCTTTGAAACGTGAATAGTCTGTACGGTATCCCAAAGATACCTCTGTTCCAGTGAGAGAATTTTATTTAGCTCTTCATCAGTCATATTTTTTAGATATTCATAAAGCTCTTTTACATTTGAAAAGGCAGTTAAACCCAACGGATCGGGATAAGGTGACCCCTCCATTATTTCACCGCTTTCGGGAATCACAAGTGCCGGAGGTGTTGTCTCAGGCGGGTCGGTCGGCTTGGTAGGAGCTACTGTGGTTTCGGGAGGACGTGCCGATGGGGTAGTGCTTGGCGGATTGATCACTCCCGGCGTGGTGTTCTGAGGTCCGTTTGGCTTTGAAGATGGATCGGTAACGCCTGCAATGGTATCTCCGGGGTTGCTTGGTGCGTCAGTCACAGCCGCTGTGGTATCTTCGGTATCATTGGGATCGGCGGGAACTGTGGATTCCGAAGGACTTGTGGGGGCATCTGTCTCCGTTTCTGTATGAGGTGTCGTTTCTTTGGGCTCGGTCACAGCCGCTGTGGTAGGCTCGGGCTCCGTTACCTCCGCTGTTGTCTCGGTGGGAGTTACGGTGGGCGCTTGAGGTACCTGAGGCTCGGTCACTGTGGGGATGATACCACTTAAGGTTGGCGTGGTGGCTTCGGTTATGTTTTCCGTGCTTTCAGCAGTCTCGGACATTTCGCTTTCCGTGATGCTCGGTACTTCGGGCGGCTCCGTACTGTTTCGTCCGCCGAAGTATAATGCTCCTCCGAACAGGGAAAGTGCGGTGAGAACGACTGCCGCCGTGATCCAAAGCTTTTTGTAGATCATGGGAGTACGCCTTGTTATGACAGCCGCTTCCTCCACAAGATCGTCATTTATGTCGCCGATGGCGTCAAAAAGCGCACCGCCGAGGCTTTCGTTATTTGTATTTTTCATAAGCTGACTCCTTTCTCTTCAAGGTGAGCTTTCAGCTCAGCCCGAAGTCGGTACAGACGCTTTGCCACGCGTGAGGGGCTTTGGTGTACCTCGCGGGACAGGTCCTTTACTGCATCGCCGTACCAATATCTGCGAACGAAGAGAACGCGGTCGTCTTTGGAAAGTCCTCTGAGGAAGCTTTCCGTCACCTCGGTGAGATACACGCGGTCAAAGACCGGATCTGCATCGTGGTCGGCAAAGCATTCGGCAAGCTCGCTTTCGATGCTTTCAGCTCCCGATGTGCGCTTCTTTGCCGAAGAGCTCCTGTATCTGCTGACGGACAGATTCCGCGCAATGCGTCCTATGTATGCTGAGAAGCATTTCGGATCGTCGGGCGGTATCTTCGACCAAAGGACAAGGTATGTGTCGTTCTCGAGTTCCTCGGAGTCTCCGGCGTCACCTGTGATGTTGTAGCAGATACGTCTGACATATGCGCCGTACTTTTTCGCAGTTTCGCCGATGGCACATTCGCTTCGCTCATTATAAAGCCCGATCAAGGCACGATCATCCATTACGTTCCCTCCTTTTGGCGGATTTTTTGAAAGCTTTCAATAATAAAGTCGCAAAAACAAGTGAAAATATTCCCTTTTTACAAAAAAAACATCGGAATATCCCGATGCTTTTTATTCCGGAATCTCGGCTTTGCCCAGCCGTACATTCTTGAGGTATTCCTTCGGAGAATATCCTGTGACCTTTTTAAATGCCTTGTAAAAGCCGGAGCTGCTGGTAAAGCCGCTGTCGTATGCAGCCTCAATGACACTGCAACCCGTATTGAGAAGCAGGCGTATCGTGTTCTCTATTCTGCATTTCAGTATGAAGTCGTTTATGCTCATACCCGTATACTTGCGGAATATCTTGTAAAAGTGGCTGCGGCTCATATGAGCACAGGAGGCAAGCTCGTCAATGCTTATCTCTGTAGCAAGAGAACGGTTGATTATGTCGATGACCTCTGCCACGGCGACGGAATGACCTGCTGAAACCGGGACGTTGGCAAAATCAAATTCCCGTGTGGGATATTCAAAGGGAAGAGTAGGACGGTGATCCGCGGACCTCATCCACGGCGCCGCCTTTTCTGTGCCGATATCAAGCCCCATGCTGCGTATCAGCGATACTATGCAGTAAACGAGCAGACCTTTTACTACGTCCCCACAGCACTGTGCGGGACGGGCAAGCTCTCTTTTTATCTCGTTAAAGCATTCTATCAGATGCGGACTTCTTCTTTCATCAAATTTGAGTACAGTGTTATCAGTGCTTGAATCAAGCTTGAAAAGCTCAAAGCATTCACAGCTTCCAAGAAAAGCAGGAACAAATTCAAATACGTCACACTCCATGATCATATCAGAGGGTATCTTTGAAAAACGCCGTAATATTCCCGGTCTCAGTATGACGATGTCACCCTCACTTACGTGGTAAATATTACTTCCGATAAGCCATTCTGCTTCTCCCGAGGTGACAACGACCAGCTTTGGTACGGGATATACAAAGCTTTTGCTCTTTGTGTCGACCTCCATGAAGAAATTCTTTTGGTAACGAAAAAGCTCATCGCTTCCCGTTCTGAGAACGAAGCCTGAGGCGATAAGCCCTCGCTTGACAGTTTCGCTTGTGGTAATCATTTTTATATCCGCCTTGCTGTGCGTTCGGTCGCCTTAGTTCGAGACCCGGCTGACCGTGATTGTTCTGATTCAGTGAATACAGATACATTATAACACATTTTTTTGATTCACACCATACTAAATGAAAAAAATCTGATTTTTCTCTCTTTTTTTCTTGTTTTTGCAGCAAATAAGACAGTGGTGTAAAAAGAAGATACAATAGTAGATACTAATAATACTAAAGTAGAAGAATGAAAGTCGAGATGAATGTAAAATAAACTTGTACAAGTATGGTGGATAGCTGTGCAATAATTATGGTATTTGTCGTTGCGGACAGTGCAGCTCTTGCTTGTCATAATGTAGAAAGTTAATAATTAAATTTGTATCAGAAAAGACTGACAAAGGAGGATCATATGGCATTTATTACAGAAGCACCGAAGCAGGTGCCCGTTAGTCATGAAGCTGACGTATGCGTTATCGGTGGATCCTGCACAGGCGTATTTGCTGCAGTTCGTGCGGCAAGACTCGGCGCAAAGGTGGTTATCGTTGAGGCTCAGAACAGCTTCGGAGGTGTTGCAACAAACGGTCTCGTTTGCGTATGGCACACACTTCTTGACACAGACCATAAGATGCAGGTCATTTCGGGACTTACAGAAGAGGTTCTTAACAGCTTCGACGAGATGGATCACTCTATCGGAAATGAAAAGAATGTAAGCGGCGATTCCCACTTCTTCAATCCCATTGAGCTGAAGTGCGAGCTTGACAGACTCCTCACTCAAGAGAAGGTCAAAATTTATCTCCACACATACTATACCGGAATCTCCTGCGACGGCGACAAGATCGACGCTGTATTCGTAGAGAATAAGGACGGCCGCGGAGCTATCAAGGCAAAGTTCTTTATTGACGCTACAGGTGACGGAGATCTTTGCCGTGACCTCGGTATCGAGAGATTCGAAAACAAGAAGATGCAGCCTCCCTCATATGTATTCCTTATGCAGGGTGATGAGAAAAAGGCTTGCGAGGGTATCAACCTCCAGGGCTCTGACGTCGTAACTCACCTTCTCAACCTTCATGCAGAGGAATTCGGTGTAGAGCGTGACTGGGGCTGGGCAACTCCCATTCCCGGACTTGACAACCTTATGATGCGTGCAAATACCCACGTGTTCAACGTACATTGCGGAAAGGCTGACGATCTTACAAAGGCTGAGATCGAGGGACGCCGCAAGATGCGCGTTGTCCGCGACCTTCTCAGAAAGTACGGAGATCCCGCAGAGAAGTACTCTCTTGTAAACGACTGCTCGTATATCGGTGTCCGCGATACATACCACTATAAGACCAAGATGCAGGCAGACAGCATGGAGCTCCTTCTCGGTACATCATATGATGACTGTATCCTCCGCGGAACATACAATGTTGACTCCCACGACTCAAAGGAAGGCATCTCCTTTATGCTTCTCGACGGTACCTACACCGTTGAGGACAGCTATGGAAATATCCGCCACGGAAACTGGAGAGCAGAGCGCGGATATCCCACCGATGTTCCCATGCCGACCTTCTATCAGCTTCCCTTCAGAAACCTTGTCGGAGAGAAGTATACCAACTTTATCGCGGCGGGCCGTATGCTCAATGCGGATGCTTCCGCCTTCGGTGCGCTCCGCGTAATGGTAAACCTCAACCAGATCGGTGAGGCTTCCGGTGTTGCGGCTTATCTTGCAATTCACCGGAACAAGTCTGTTCAGGAGCTTGACCCCGTTGAGGTTGCACGCACACTTTCCAAGGGTGGAAGCGCAAACCTCGGCTGATAATCTTACCCTTCAAACACCGATACCTCTTTTCGTTCAGCGCGAAAAGAGGTATTTTTATTTACATTGTTGCTTGTATGTGATATAATGGAGCTGCGGAAGCTTTTTCAGCCGAAAGACGGAAAGGAAGATAATTATGGTATTTATAAATGAAGCACCGAGACAGGTGCCTGTTATTTACGAGGCGGATGTTTGTGTTGTCGGCGGCTCATGTACGGGAGTTTTTGCGGCTATCCGTGCGGCACGTCTCGGCGCAAAGGTAGTTATCGTTGAGTGTCAGAACAGCTTTGGCGGCGTGGCTGCAAACGGCCTTGTTACCGTGTGGCATTCCTTTTTTGATACGGATGATAAGGAGCAGATCATTGCGGGACTTACTGAGGAGGCAATGGAGCGCCTTGATAAGAACGACTGCTTTATAGATGAGACATTGGCTCATGTATTCAATCCGACGGAGCTTAAGTGTACACTTGATGAGATGCTAAATGAGGCGGGAGTCAAAATTTATCTCCATACCTACTATGCCGGTGTTTCCTGTCAAGGAGACACAGTTGACGCTGTTTTTGTGGAAAACAAGGACGGACGCGGAGCTATCAAGGCGAAGTTCTTCATAGACGCCACAGGCGATGGAGATATCTGCCGCGATCTTGGCATCGAAAGATATGTGAATCCGAGGATGCAGCCGCCGTCCTATGTGTTCCTTATGCAGGGCAATGATGAGTACGCCTGCCGTGACATTGATCTCAAGGGCTCTGACCCCATAACACATCTCATGAACAAGCACGCCGAGGAGTTCAACATCGAGCGTGACTGGGGCTGGGCAACCGATCTTCCCGGACTTGTCAATATCAAAATGCGAGCAAATACTCATGTTTTTGACGTCAACTGCGGAAAAGCCGATGACCTGACGCGTGCGGAGATTGTGGGACGCGACAAGATGCGCAAGATCACGCGCCTTCTCAGAAAGTACGGAGACCCCGCTGAGAAATATTCTGTGGTAAACGATTGCTCTTATATCGGTGTACGCGACACGTTCCACTACAGGACCGCATATCAGGCAAATTATCTCAGCCTTCTTCTCGGAGAGGCGTGTGATGACTGCATCCTCCGCGGTACATATGAGGTTGACTCCCATCACTCCGACGAGGGCATTACCTTTCTGCGCTTTGACGGCACATCCGTAACTGAGGACACCTACGGTAATATCACAATCGGTAGCTGGAGAAGGGACATGGGAATAGACCCCGACCTTCCCGTGCCGAAATTCTACCAGCTTCCCTTTAAGACTCTTGTTACTGAGAAGCATCGGAACATCATTGCCGCAGGACGAATGATAAATGCCGATCCTTCTGCCTTCGGTGCTCTGCGTGTAATGGTAAACCTCAACCAGATCGGCGAAGCGGCAGGTGTGGCGGCGTATCTTGCCGTAAGTCAGAACAAGTCCGTACAGGAGCTTGACGGAGCACAGGTAGCGCGCACCATGTCAAAGAGCGGAAGCGCAAACCTGGGATAAGTGTGCGGATATACAATAAAAGCAGTTGGAGATATTGCACAAAATGTATCCTGCAAATTTGTTTACTATGTCAATTTGAAGATTGGCGAAAATATGATATAATATTTCTGTTAAATCGGAGAAATATACCACCGATATGTAATTCTAATATAAGAAAGGAATCAATTCAAATGAGCAAAAAGATTATTGCCCTTATGCTTGTGCTCCTGATGGCTCTTCCCGTCCTCGTTGCTTGTGGTGGCGATCAGAAGTCTGAGGAAACAAGCAATGTGGGTAGTGAAACTGTCGGCGGCGAATATGCTGAGGTAGACAACTATGTAAAGACTCTCGCTTCGCAGTACGATTATGATGGTGCTACCTTCAGCATCATTGGAACCGGAACTACCATTTACCCCGCAGACAAGGAGGTAACAGGTAACCTGGAAAACGATGCACTTTATGCACGTGTTGTTGACATCGAAGAGAATTTCGGTGTTGAGCTCACATTCAGAGAGTCACTCGGCCCGGATGCAGGATATGAAAACACAGGAGCTGAAACAACCGATGTCGTTAAGACCGACCAGATGAGCGGACTCAAGTCATACGACCTTATCGAGGGAAATCTCGGTACTGCAGGCGCGCCTCTTCTTAACGCAGGCTGCCTCCAGCCCGTGAACGATTATGATATGCTCGATTTCAGCCGTTCATGGTGGCTTAACGGGCTTGAAGAGAAGTTCTCTGTCGGCGGAAAGCTGTTCTTCCTTACAGGTAAGATCAATCCTTCCCACTATTCCGACGCTGCGTGCATCCTCTTCAATAAGGATGTTGCAGAGACCTTCCAGCTTCCCGATATGTATGAAATGGTAACAGACGGTACCTGGACCATCGACAAAATGAATGAGGTAGCGTCCGTTATTCCCGCAAACGGCGATGTAAAGCGTTATATGGTCAACGGCGAAGCAGGCCTTTACTGCTTCTTTGGTGCAGGCTTTACTCTCAGCGAGAAGGACGATGATGATGTTCCCGTAGTTCCTTCCACACTCAGCCAGGCAAAGACAGACTATATTGACAAGCTCAACTCTATTTTCGGAGATGAGTCCGTTAAGTTTGACAAGCAGGATCCCGATCATGCTGATTATTTCTATGACAGAGAAGTGTTCACCAACGGTGAGGTTCTCTTCTGGATCGACGAGACATGGAGAGCGAACGATATGCGTACCTTTGAGGTAGAGTTCGGTATTCTCCCCATTCCGAAAAAGGATGCAGAACAGGAAAACTATATCAGCCTTTCAAGTGACAGAGCTGTTTATTTTGCAAAGGACCTTAAGGATCCCGAGATGACCGGCGTTATCACAGAGGCTATGGCTGCCCTTTCAGAGAAGCATCTTGAGCCTGCATACTATCATAAGGCTCTTCAGGGAAGAAGTACATATGACTCCGACTCAAGAGTAGTTCTTGATATCCTTTACAATTCCAAGGTGGTTGACCTCGAGCTGTCCTACGAGTGGGGTAAGATCGGCGAGACTATCGGTAAGGCTTGCGTAGGTTATAATGATTCTTACACATCCTCGTATGCTTCCAGCACAGGTCTTGCAAAGGTAAAGATCAAGCAGCTTATGAGTAAGATCGCACAGGACTAAGATTCATACAAAGCAGAGCTTAGGCTCTGCTTTGCTTTTTTTACTCTGAAGCATCTTGCAAATGCTGTAATAATATGATATAATAAAAGACCAGATCAAAAATAGAAAGGTGATAAAAATGAAAAAGACGATTCTATCAATGATCCTTGCATTTCTCATGGTCGCATCGCTTCTTGTTTCATGCGGCGAAAAGTCAAATGACTCGCCTAAGCAAACCACTGCAAATGTAAATGTGGATCCTGAAATAAAGGCTGTTGACGATTATGTTGCAACGATCGCACAGAATTCATCCTTTGACGGTCAAAACTTTACCTATATTGGCAGACAAAGTGACAATTTCCCTACAGAATATGAGGAAACCGGTAACCTTCTCAGTGATGCTGTTTACAAGAGACAGCGTGATATCGAGGAGATATTCGGAGTGAAATGGGAGGACGTGGTAACCGAGCACGGTGATGATACCCAGCAGAGAGTTATTCAGGACACCCTTTCCAATATGGGAGCCTATGATCTTGCTCACGGTGCAGTTCTTACAGTCGGTCAGCCTCTTATGGTCAACAAGGCTATAATGAATGTCAACGACTTCTCAACTCTCGATCTTTCTCAGGAGTGGTGGATCTCCAGTCTTGAGGATACCTTCTCGATCCAGGGAAAGCTCTATCTGCTTACAGGTACCATCGTTGCTGAGCACTACAGCGACGCAGGTTGCGTGCTCTTTAACAAGGTCGTTGCAGATAACTTTGATCTTCCCGATCTTTATGAGCTTGTCAACAACGGACAATGGACTATTGATAAGATGTTTGAAGTCTCACAGTCAGTTCCTGCAAATGCTAACGGAAGCGGCGTATACCGCTATGGCTTTACAGACCACCGTTCTGTAGGCTTTGACTTCCTTTTTGCCAACGGAATGTCCATCACCTCATTTGATGAAAACGGAAATCCCATGGTTGCTGATGCCCTCGCTCCCGAGCTTTCCAACTTTGCTGATAAGATGTGCGTTGTTCTCGGTGATGAATCACTCGTATGTACAGGACGCGTGACAAAGTCAGGCGGTGAGGATGTAAACGAGAAGTACGGAGTTGAGAAGGTTGAGGAGCTGTTTATAGACGGTAAGGTGCTTTTCTGGCTTGACAGCACAGGAGCCGTTACCTCCTTCCGTGAGGAAGAGGTTGAGTTCGGTATTCTTCCTTATCCCAAGGGGGAGGCTTCTCAGGAATACCGTACATATGCTCAGTCCGGTATGGGCTCTGCAGTATATGTTCCCAAGACAATAAAGGACGTTGAAAAGGTTGACGTTATCGTCGAGGCTATGGCGGCTCTTTCACAGAAGCATCTCAAGCCAGCATTCTATGATAAGATGCTCAAGGGCAGAAGCACATATGACAGTGAGTCCCGTGCTATGATCGACATTATCTCCACGACAAAGGTTTATGATCTTGTTGATATCTTCTCCGGCGGTGACATGAACACTCGCGGAGATTACATCAATCTTATCGACAGAGCTATCAAGCATGACAGCTCATCTCTCGCATCAAGTTATAAGTCTACCGCAAAGGTAACATCCATTAAGATAAAGCAGCTTGTCTCTTACATCTCAAAGGATGAGTAATAAAAAACGATACAGCTTCTGCGGAAGCTGTATCGTTCAGCTTGATGACAAACCCTGTGCGAAAGCACAGGGTTTGTCAACTTAAACAAAGGCTAAATCAAAAGTAAAAGGGGATGCGCGAGCTGCAGCACGTTCGCTTGCGCGAAGTGCGTCACCAAACTTCGTTTGGTGCGGGTCGCTTTTTGGACGAATAAGGGGAATT
>JAFUPK010000095.1 GCA_017481265.1 Clostridia bacterium | reverse complement strand
TTCACGCGCAAACAAACACTAAAAATCAATAGTCCGATGTTTGTCTGCTTCGCAGACCCGTGTTTAGCGTGAAAGGGACGAAAAAACTATCACGGAATGTTTTGCTTTTTTCACGCGCAAACAAACACTAAAAATCAATAGTCCGATTTTTGTCTGCTTCGCAGACACGTATTTAGCGTGAAAGGGACGAAAAACTATCACATAATGTTTTACTGTTTCACGCGCAAACAAACACTAAAAATCAAAAGTCCGATTTTTGTCTGCTTCGCAGACACGTGTTTGTTTCATATTTTTTTGTGCAGCCATAGGCTGAATGGAGATTAACATGCCTAATATGAATCCATATAAAAATCCTATGCCGTCTCAGGACGCACAGGTTAGAAACAAGAATTTTGATGAGGTTGCTCTCGGATACACGGCTGAGATGGCTCTTGATGAAGCGGCAAGATGCTTGAATTGCAAGAACAGCCCTTGTGTCAGCGGATGTCCCGTTAATATTGATATTCCTGCATTTATAGCGAACGTTGTTGCAGGAAAATTCGAGGATGCCTATGATGTTATTTCAAAATCAAGCTCTCTTCCTGCTGTCTGCGGCAGAGTTTGCCCTCAGGAGTCCCAGTGCGAGGCAAAATGCGTTCGAGGCATCAAAGGTGACCCGGTAGGCATCGGAAGACTTGAGAGATTTGTTGCAGACCGTCATAATGAAACTGTCACTGAACATTTTACAAAGCCAAGTTCTAACGGTCACAGAGTGGCTGTGGTTGGCTCCGGACCTGCCGGACTTTCTTGTGCCGGAGATCTTGCCAAAATGGGGTATGAGGTCACGGTCTTTGAGGCTTTACATACGCCCGGAGGAGTGCTTGTTTACGGTATTCCCGAATTCAGACTTCCGAAATCCATTGTTTCACGGGAGATCGATAATCTCCGCGACCTCGGTGTTGTATTCGAAACAAATACTGTCATAGGAAAGTCGCTTTCGATAGACGAGCTTATAGATGACGGGTATGAAGCGGTATTTATCGGAACCGGTGCGGGACTTCCGCGCTTCATGAACATTCCGGGAGAGAATCTTTGCGGTGTATATTCTGCAAATGAGTTTTTAACAAGGATCAATCTCATGAAGGCATATTGTGAGAACAGCGATACACCAATAATGAAGGCGCGCAGAGTCGCTGTCATCGGTGGTGGTAATGTCGCAATGGACGCTGCAAGATGCGCCAAGCGTCTCGGTGCCGAAGAGGTCTATATTGTTTACAGACGTTCCGAAAAAGAGCTTCCTGCGCGTATCGAGGAGGTAGAGCACGCCAAGGAGGAGGGAATAATCTTTAGGCTTCTCACAAATCCTGTCGAGATCATCGAAGGAGAGAATAATTTTGTGGGTGGAATAAGATGTGTTGAGATGGGGCTCGGAGAGCCGGATGCATCCGGACGCCGCAGACCTATTGAGATCGAGGGCTCCGATTTTGTGATAGATGTAGATGCTGTGGTAATGTCTATCGGTACTTCGCCTAATCCTTTGATCAGGGATACTACAGACGGTCTTGACACAGAGCGTTGGGGCGGCATAAAGACCGATGGAAACGGCAAGACGTCACGTTGTGCCGTTTATGCAGGCGGCGATGCGGTTACCGGTGCTGCTACCGTTATTCTTGCTATGGGTGCCGGAAAGACAGCCGCTTCGGCTATTGATGATTATATTAAAAATAAATAAAGAATAAACCTTGCAGTTGCAAGGTTTCAGACCGCTGACAAAGGTCTTGCGCTGACAAAATGCACAAAAGTTTTGATCGACCTTTTTTAAAAGGGCGCGGGGTCTTGGGGCAGCGCCCTGAGTCGCCCTCCGCAGAGGGCGAAATTCTCCTTATTCGTCTAAAAAGCGACCCGCAGGTCGCGCATTCCTTTTACTTTTGATTTAGTCTTTGTTTAATTTGACAAACCCTGTGCTTTGGCACAGGGTATGTCAGCGGCCTGAATAAACCTTGCATCTGCAAGGTTTATTCTTTATTATTTAGATATATAAAACAACTCTTTAATGGTATTTTCAAGCTCAGAGGACTCAATAATGGTTTCTTCAACCTCGCCGCCCGTGAACTTATGAAGTACATTTCCGCTGAGCGTGATTCTTGAGTATGGTCTCTGTCTGATCGCAAGAATAATATCTTTGTTAAATATGGATAATGGTGATTTTTCGCACCAGAATGAGATAGTCTCATAATCAGCCGATACCCAAAGCTCTTCCGTAAAGGATATTACATCTCTTACGGTGCCCTTATGATTTTCGCAAAGCACGTGACCAAGAGTGTCATCCTCGCGGAAGAAATATTCGCCGCCGAAGGAATCTGTAAAGTGTTCCTTTGTGAGATAGGGCACAGGCTCCATAGGCAATGGTTCACCGACTCCCACATCACACAGATATACTCCATCCTCGCAGGCGACCTTGAGTACATGGTGGCGTCTCATAGGAATGCCGTTTTCGCCTCGGAGATATCTTGCGGCAAGATCGGTAACTTTATAGCCGAGACTACGAAGAAGCTCGCCGAAGAGCTTGTTTACTTCAAAGCAATATCCACCGCGTCTTCTTGTCACTATTTTCTCAAATAACGAATCGGAGTCAAGCTTTATTGGATTTCCGTCGAGAATATCTAAGTTTTCGTAGGGAACTGCAAACAGATGGTCATTTTGGAGTCGGCAAAGGTTTTTGTAATCTGCTTTTTCGAAGGATGAGCCTATTCTTTCGATGTACTGTAATGCTTTAATTTTATCCATGGCAGATCTCCTTTAGCCTTCGATAGCTTCTCTTATTGCACGTGAAAGCTGGTCGGCACATGAGGTTGGGCGCATTCCGCAGGTGTTGCCGCCGAGAAGCTCGGCAATGTGCGCGGCATCCTGACCATCCACGAGCTTAGAGATAGCCTTGAGATTTCCGTTACAGCCACCTGTAAATACTACATTCTTTATAATGCCGTTTTCAATGTCAAAGGAAATTTGTGAGGAGCAGGTGCCTCTTGTTTTATAAGTATACTTCATTTTCTTCTCCGTTAGTTCTGATTTGTTTTATGGATTTGTGACAGTAGGTGCAGGGGATGTGTTTGTTGTGATCTCAGATGGGAACGAAAGATTTACGCTTGCGGAAAGGCATTTGATCTTGAATTGAGCAGGTGCATTTTCTTCGTCTGCGCCGTGGAGCGGCTCATGGTTAAATGGGGAGCTTAAAGGCTTTGAGTTAAATAGGATGCCGCCACTTTCAGAGGTAACGCTGATCGCTTTGTCATCAATAGTCGTTTCAGAAATAAAGTCTATTCTTCCGCTTTCTGCGGTGATGTCAGTATCGTTAACTAAACAGTTTGTTATATTCATTTCACAGTCAGTAATGTTGCTGCGAAGAACCTTAGCAGTGCTTGATTCAAGATTTACTTTAAGGCTGGTACCCGTTATGCTGACAGCGGACTGTGCAGTGCAGCTCTTGATTTCAATGCTTCCGTTCTTTATTCCGAGGATCATATCTCCTGAAACGTTTACGTTTTCGGCTGTCAGCGTACTGTGCTCTGCATCGATATCTATTATTTTCAGCATGCTGTCAGCGGCAAGATTTATAATGATGCTCTTTTTCATTTCGTCAAAGTCGTCATTACGAGGATCGAGGAAATATCTGAGTCCCTTGAATGAAAAGCCTATGTCTCCCAGATCAAGCAGAGACGAGATGTCGGCTGATTCACTGAAGGGGATCACATTTGCCGTGGCGTTAACAGAATACTTGTTGGGATTGAAATTATTGAATTCTATAAAAGAACGTTCAGCGCCACCGATAATTTTTATATCGGCATCCTTGCATTCTACAGAAAGCTTGGTGACTTCGGAAGAAATATCCTGAATATAATGTGTTCCGCTGTCATCTATCTGCATGAACAGCTCCTTGTTTTCACCCTTAGCGGATGCCGAGCCGATCATGCACATGATAATTCCGGTGATGATCAATATACCAGCAAGGACGATGCCTACGATTGATCCGAGTTTCATATGTTCCTCCATGCATTCTGAGACCTTCAGACGCTTTTGCTCAGCATAAACCGAACAGGGGAAAGGTCCCGGTAATTTAATAGTATTGGGTTGCGCGTTATCTGCCTGCCTTCAGCTTCCTTCTGAATGCGGTAAATTCCGCGTTCAGCCTAAGAAAATAAGATGTACCTCGCTTAAAGCAGAAGGGAACCGTACGTGTAAGGAAATTGTATATCAATACGGAAAACAGTACTGATAAGCCGCCGGCTATAAGTGCAAGACCGATCTCGAAGAAAGCGGCACCTGTAAATACGGAGAACTGAGATACTCCATAAAGCAGCCCCGTAAAGAACAGAATTATTCCACCGACCGTGATGACAACGACACCTGCTATTGATAACGCAACCGCGGCGATGCAGGCGACGCTCAGCAGACCGATAAGTAAAAACCAAAGTGCCGGCATGAAATAAGAAAGAAACTTTTGCATTCCCGGAGAGCATCCGCGAATGCTTTTGATGATCGCAGGCTCTTCTTTTTGTTTTTTTGGCCTTGGCTCGGGTGTTTCTTCACTGATTTTTATAATTTCCGGAGTTTTTACGGCTGCATTTACCCGAGTCATATCTGTGCTGATCTCCTCAGGCATCTGAGGCATGATAGGTTCAATATCCTTATGGCGCTTAACGAGAGATGATACTGCCTTTGCGGCAAGCAAAATGTCATAATTGTCACGCTCGTTGGTCGCTTCAGTGGATTCTCCGAGATAATCAAGTGATTCGGCTATGCGTCTGGATACCTCGGCGGTCACACCTCCGCGGGTAAGGGCAGAATACATCTTCTGCGAGATCTTACTCATACTTAAAAGTCCTCCGTTCAGCTCTTCTTTTTTGTCAAAAAATCTGTGGACAAAGAGGTTTATTTGTGATATACTGTCCATAGACATAATCACATATTTATTATATCAAATATTGGAGAAATAATCAAGCATGAGAATGAGGAAAAAGAAGAACGGAAGCCGCAGAATTGAGAATCTTTCTGCATTATTTATAAAAAAGGACGAAAACAGCGCCTACAGTGCACCGAATTTTTCAGATGACCTACCGCTGCGAATTGAGATAGGCTGCGGAAAGGGTGATTTTGTATGCGGTGTATCAGTTGCTGAGCCTGAGTATAACTATATTGCTCTTGAACGCGTGGGTGATGTTATTATGTCTGCTGCTGAAAAATATGCCGCATCCAGATCCCTTGGCTCTCTTGCCCCCAACGGTGGCTGGAAGACTCCCGACGGAAGAATTTTCGACGGCGAAGCTTGGGATATCCCCGCAGAACTTCGTGGAAATGTGAGATTCCTTTGCGGCGAAGCAAAAGAGTTTTTGTCATCACTGCCCGATTCATGTGTTGAATCGATCTATACAAACTTCAGCGATCCATGGCCCAAGAAGGGCTACACTTCAAGGCGCCTTACACATGGTGACTTTTTGAAGGAGTATGCCCGTGTTCTTATCCCCGGCGGATATCTTAAGCTTAAGACCGATAATGACGGATTTTTTGAGTATTCTCTCGAAAGTGTTGGTGAAAGCGCCTTTACTCTTGTATCTCACACCTTCGATCTTGATTCCGATACGGAGTTTTCTGATGGTAATATAGAAACGGAGTATGAAAGAAACTTCAAGAGCATGGGAATCAAAATAAAAGCTTTAAAGGCTCGAATAGATAAATAACAGCTCTCTGTATGTGCTGTGAAACTTATGTTTCGCGGCACATTATTTTTTTCTCTGCATAACATGAAAATGAATCAGTTCGCTACAATAAGGAGGAACTAATGGAGACTTCAAGTATCGCAAACGGAATCGGTAAGCTAATGGTGAAGGTAACAGGAGGGAACGGAGCATATCCTATCGAGGGGGCATACGTATATATCAGGGAATATGAGGGCGATCTACAGCTTCTGTATTCATTGAGAAGTGATATAAACGGTAATACACCGCTTATTACGTTGCCAACGCCTCCCGCGTCGGAGTCTCTTTTCCCTAACGGAAAAAAGCCGTATTCCGAGTATATTATTACGGTAAAAAAAGACGGATATTACACAAACGAAAATATTGGGGTGCCTGTGTTTGACGGGATCACCTCGATACAGAGAGCAGATCTGTTGCCATTAACCGAGGAGGACCTGCTGTCTGATACGGTTCCCGAAGCCGAATATTACGAAACTGATGGCTATACTTCACTCAGAGGAGTGACAAACATCGCCCGGGACGGAGGTAATATATAATGAACGCCAATATCCGCTTGCCTGTAATTCCCGAGTATATAACTGTTCATCTCGGCCCTCCGTCAAGCTCCGCTCAAAATGTTACGATCCCTTTTGCCGACTACATAAAAAATGTTGCTTCAAGCGAGATATACCCAACTTGGCCTGAAAACGCTATCCGTGCAAATATATTGGCGCAGATAAGCTTTGCCCTTAACAGAGTGTATACTGAGTATTACAGGAGCCGAGGATATGACTTTGACATCACAAACTCCACAGCCTATGACCAGTCCTTTGTAAATGAAAGAGATATATTTGAGAATATTTCGCGGATAGTCGATGAGCTGTTTAATGACTATATAGTCCGTCAAGGGGCAGTTGAGCCATTGTTTGCAGCATACTGCGACGGGGACCGAGTCAGCTGCGACGGGCTGTCTCAATGGGGAAGTGTAACTCTTGCTAACAGAGGACTTAGTCCGTTTTCCATTCTTACTAACTATTACGGAAATGATATCGGAATAGTGGAGGATGCACCTGTCAGCGGCAATACGGAAAGCTATCCCGGACGTGTGCTGAGATTCGGCTCTGCTGGTAACGATGTACGTACTATTCAGGTAAGACTGAACAGGATCGGTCGTAACTTCCCGTCAATTCCGAGAATACCACGGGCAGACGGGATATTCGGCTCTGAAACGGAAGCTGCTGTAAGAGCTTTTCAAAGAGCTTTTTCTTTAACAGAGGACGGACTTGTGGGACGGGCGACCTGGTACAGCATAGCTCGAACGTATAATGCGGTAAAGAGAGTATCTGATCTGACTTCAGAGGGCATTCCCGTTTCGGATGTAACCGATATTTTTGATTCTTCTCTCTCTTTGGGAGATACCGGCATAGAGGTCAGAGAGCTGCAGTACTTTTTAGCAATAATAAGTGCATTTAACAACTTTGTTCCTCCCGTGGATATCGACGGCATATTCGGTGTCAATACAGCAAACGCCGTTAGGGCTTTTGAAAAGGCTTACGGTATTGCTGAAACAGGTGAGGTTACACCTGCCTTGTGGGATAAGCTATATTCTGTTTACCTCGGAATAATTTCAGCCCTTGATGAAACAGAGCTGCCCGAAAACATAGTATTGTATCCTGGCGCACCGCTGAGGATAGGTTCAGAGGGAAATGATGTGCGGACTTTGCAGGAATACCTGAATCTTATAAGTGAAACATATACGGAAATACCGAAACTTACAGTTGACGGAGTATTCGGATCAGCAACTGAAAACGCAGTCAAGGTATATCAGCGCCTGTACAACATTCCTCAAAGCGGCGTTGTTGGCAGCGTGACATGGAATTCTATACTGGACACGTATATTACTTTGATATGAGGCCGTTGAGACGTTAACGATTCTTTTTATAAGGGAGATTATCTTTATGGAGATCTTACACAGAGAGAATAACAGTATCTTTGAAAAGAATAGCAGCCCCCAAAGGAACAGAGTTGAAGGAATAAGACCGTATCCGAATGATAACAATTATGTTCTGAAACTCGGAGAGACAAGTGAGCTTGTGTTTATACTCCAGCTTATGCTCAATTCATTAAGCATTTATTATAATTCACCGAGGATACCGGTCAGCGGAATATTTGATACAACTCTTCAAAAAATCGTCGCTGAATTTCAGCGCATAAATATGATACCCGTCAGTGGAACAGTTGACAGGACAACATGGCAAAGACTTGTGGAGGAGTATAACGAAACCGTTAATGACAGTCAGTAAAAAAAGGGGCACAGCTCATTATTCAAGATGAGCTGTGTCCTTTTTAAAAATATTATGATTTATTATGTTAATTAGTCGAAAAATATGTTATACTATAGTTATAATATAAGCAAAATTCTGCGCTTTGAGTAATTTGTTAAAAGGGGGAGATGTTTATGCGTTATATAAGAGAGACCGCTACAGTTGTGATGAGTGATACCGAGCTTTCTTCTTATGCTCAAAGTAAGCTGAATATCCCCTTAAGTAAGCAAAGCGGAGGGTTTGATCCTTTTGAGCTTTCAGAGTTTCCTTGTGAGCCCTTAGACACCGCAGGATCATGCTCATTTACATCGGCAAGCGGCGAGTATTCCGTATATGTCAATACATATCCGGATTTGATCTGTATGGCAGGAGATATTCTTACAGTCGTTGTGAGTTCTGCGCAAAACAGGATATATCAGCGATTCAATGTATCTGCCAACGCTGAGCTTCTTGCACGCGGAGTTGCCTGCGCGAGAGGGGCTTGTGAACGGTTTGGCGCTGATGCTGTAAGACTTGTCATAAAGACAGTGTCACGGCAGACCGGAGAGAGCTGTGCTTTCCGACGTGATTTTACCAAAGAAGCTGTGGTAAAGCTCACCGATGCTTTGCTCAACCGTGCGTCGGTAATGATAGGAGTATTTGTGCAGAGAAACAGCGTTAGACTTGATGAGATCAAGAAGCTGAGCTTTCCATATAAGGGTATAAGGGAAGGACAACATGAGCTTATGATTGGGGTCATGCGGATCCTTCGCCGCGGAGGAAAGCTGCTTGCATCTGCACCTACGGGCACAGGAAAGACTATGGCAACATTATATCCGTCCGTGAAGGCACTCGGTGAGGGCTTTGTCGACAGGATATTCTACCTTACAGGAAAGACCGTTACGGGAAAAGCCGCGTTCGATTCTATGAAGCTTCTCGCAGAAAGTGTACCGTCACTTCGTTGCATTATGATCCACTCAAAAGAAAGAAGCTGTGCTGTGCGAAACAACGAGGATGGGTGCTTTGCTTGTCAGCGTATGAATCCCGCTGAGCTCGGCGGAGAACTGCTTTCCTATAAGTCCCGCCGTGATGCCGCGCTTGATGAGCTTTTGTGTGAGCACACAATGTTTAATGCAAAGATAATCTCCGAGTGTGCTGAAAAATATATCATTTGTCCTTATGAGCTCTCTCTTGACGTAAGCGAGTTTTGTGATACTGTTATCTGCGACTACAATTATGTCTTTGATAACGCTGTGCGCTTCAAAAGATACTTCAAAGAGGACAGAAATGAAAAATATGTATTTCTTATCGACGAGTGTCACAATCTTCCCGACAGAGTCAGGGCATCCTATTCGGGGATCATCGAAAGCAGCCAACTTGATGCCCTTGAGGATGTTGCTTGTTCGAGATTAAGCTCAGATACGGAACTTATACAGGCAATTCGTGCCATGAAGGATGTACTTGAGGATATCAAGTCAGCCTGCCTTGAAAACGGTCGGATAGTAACTGACCGTACCGGAGATCATACTGTTGGATATTATAAGGCGGATACAGCTCCTTCCGCTTTGACTTATACCTCGGCAGTTCTCGGAAAAGCTTGCAGACGCGCCGCTAAGGAATGCGAAGAATGTTCTGACATCTTAAAAAATGCAGCCGATACGTTTTCATCGGTTTCCAATGCAGTCGCGGCAGAAAACGAAGGCTTTGCGTTCCTTGCAGAGCTTTTCGACGGCGGTGTTAAAGCTTCTGTCGTGTGCCTTGACCCGTCTGCAATTATTGCCGGAATGACGGAATGTGCCCACAGCACCGTTATGTTTTCAGCAACCTTAAATCCTATTGATTATTTTGCGGATATGCTTGGATGCGGAGATGCGCCTGTCATTAAGGCAGAGTCACCCTTTGATAAAAGAAATTTGTCGGTTACCGTTTTTGACGGTATAAGTACAAAGCTTTCTGACCGTAAGAATACAGCCCGTGACGTTGCTGAGGTCATTGCCACCGTCCTTGAGGCGAAGGAGGGGCATTACTTTATCTTCTTCCCATCATATGCTTATATGAAATCAGTGGCCAAAGAGCTTCTTGCCATTTGCCCCGATATCAAAGCTGTCATGCAAAAGCAAAATATGAGCTATAGTGACCGTGAAAAGTTTCTTGCAGCCTTTAAAAGTCGGAAATTCAAAAGCATCGTTGGTCTTTGCGTGCTTGGCGGCGTATTCTCAGAGGGGGTTGACCTTGCGGGGGACGGCCTTATCGGTGTTATTGTCGTCGGGGCAGGTCTTCCGGGAATATCGTCGGAGCTGAATCTCATGAGCGAGTATTTTGAGGAAAAGTACGGCAGAGGCAGGCTTTATGCATACGAGTATCCCGCTATAAACAGGATAGAGCAGGCTTCAGGAAGAGTTATAAGGACTGATACGGACAGAGGGGTTATCGTGCTTGTCGATGACAGGCTTTCCTCTCCCGAAATGGCTGACAGATTTCCCGATTTTTGGCCGCAGATCGCCTGCACATCGGATGTGGATACGCTGTCGGTAATTTTGGACAGGTTTTGGAGTTCTTTTGATAACTTAGTATAAAATTTATAAGCAAATATTTTAATTATATTGTTATTTTACTTGCATTGTTCACAGCTTAATGGTAAAATTATAATTAACGTAGTTCCATAAATCGCAAACAAGGAGCATTTACTGCCTTGGAACATGAGTTGGTTTAACTTATATTTGTACAGCCACTGGCTGAATGGAGGTTGAAATGGAAATTGGAAAGGTCTCGGTAATAATTCCCGCATATAAGCCGGATGATAAGCTTATCGCTACGCTAAGCGGAATAATCAATTCGGGCTTCAAGGACATCATTGTAGTTGATGACGGAAGCGGTGAGAGCTTCGAGCCGATCTTTGAAAAGGTCAAACAGTTGCCTGCGTGTACTCTTCTTCGTCATGAGGTCAACAGAGGAAAGGGTGCGGCTCTTAAAACCGCCTTTAAATATTTTTCCGACAACAGAAAGGATATGCTCGGAGTTGTTACCGCTGATGCCGACGGTCAGCATCTTGCCGAAGATATCAAGGCAGTTTCGGAGGCTATGATCGCAAAAAAAGAGGTCATACTCGGTGTACGTGATTTTTCCGACCCTGCCGTACCTGCACGAAGCAAGTCCGGCAACCGAATAACCTCTGCTGTTTTCAAAATCTTTTTCGGAATGAAAATATCAGACACTCAGACCGGACTTCGCGCTATCCCCGCAGAGTATCTTTCCGATATAGCTCTCGCAAAGGGCGACAGATATGAATTTGAAACCAATATGCTATTCCTTATTAACAAACGGTCTATTCCCATGGGTGAGGTAAAGATTGCAACCGTTTACATCGAAGAAAACAGATCCTCTCACTTCAGGGTAGTCAGGGACAGCATAAGAATATACTCCCTGATCATCAAATATTTGTTCAGCTCATGTGCGGCGGCTGTTATTGATGCATCGGTGTTCTACTTCCTTCACGAATTTGCAGTATTTAGATTTATTCCGATTTCACTTGAGGTTTCCTCGAATTTCGGCGCGAGAGTCGTGTCATCCATCATAAATTATTTTCTCAATTCCAAGATGGTATTTGGGGATAAGATGTCCAAAAAGACCCTATTAAGATATTACATACTTGCGATCGCAGTTATTGTTGCGTCATCGGGGCTTGTTAAGCTTTCAAAGGGACTTCTCGGTATTGAGTCATCGTTGCTTCTTACTGTTATCAAGGTGCTCATTGACACTGTGCTGTTCTTCGTTACATTCCGTGTTCAGCATAAGTGGGTTTTCAACAGTAAAGGAAAGATAGAGAAGAAAGCTAAGTAATCGGTAGAAAGGTGCGAATTTGATATGAATGCTATCAATAATTTCGAAATAGGTATTCTTAACTTCATTCAGGATCATATCGGATGCGGTTTTCTTGATGCAGTAATGCCTGTCATTACAATGCTCGGTGACGGTGGTATCTTCTGGATCGCAATTGCTGTAATAATGCTGTGCTTTAGATCTACTCGTAAGACAGCATTGACCATGGGAATGGCTCTCGTTATGGGACTTCTCGTATGTAATGTTACTCTAAAGCCACTTGTTGGAAGAATAAGGCCCTATGATGTTGACCCTTCGCTTCCTCAGCTCGTTGAACGACTCAGCGATTTTTCGTTCCCGTCAGGTCATACGATCGCTTCCTTTGAGGCCGCTGTTACGCTTATGATCTGTGATAGGCGCCGTTTCGGATATGCGGCTCTCGGACTTGCATTTGTTATAGCATTTTCACGTCTCTATCTCTGTGTTCACTATCCCACGGATGTGCTTACAAGCATAATCCTCGGATCGATTTTTGCGGTGATAAGTTACTTTGTTGTTAATGCTCTCTATAAGAAATTCGCTCCGGCGTCAACCGAAGTTTCAGCCTGAACTTATCTGTTAATAATATCACTTTAAGGAGAAAACTTATATGGTAAGGAGAAGAAAAGGAAATTTCCGATTCATTTTCTTTGTATATGTCTGTGTTTTGATCGTTGCATCTGCCGCAGCGCTGATCTACGTCAATTCGGCTCTTCGCGAGTATGAGGATGAGCATCCCCACAGACTTGTCGACAATGTAATTGAACAAATACGCACCGGCGCCGCAGACGGAAGCCTTTGGTCGGTTGAAGGAGCTCCCGATATGGTCGGAGGACGCTTTGAGTCTGATTTGGATATCAAGGCTGAATTTAAAAGACTCATAAACGGTGAGGTATCGTACACACAGCCTACCGCTGTAAGCGAGACCGATACAAGATACGGAATCAAGGCAGAGGGCCAGGAGATCGCCGAAGTAATTTTGAGAGCAGTGGGAGAACCGAAGCAAAAGCTTGCAATAATTAATATTCAGTCATATGAGGTAGTCTCCTACAGACCTATTGTACATAATTATTCTCTTACAGTCCCGAGCTTTGTAAAAATCGGCGAGGAGCTTACAGTCAAGATAAACGGAGCTGAGCTTACCAAGGATGACTTTAAAGCGGATGGTCAAAAGGGAACATTGACTGCCTCGATAGAAGGTATCTATTTCAAACCTACTGTAGAGGTCAGCGACGCCTACGGTAATACTCCGGAGATCAAGCTCCCCGGTACAAAGGATGGCGATATTGATTTCGAGAGATCCTTTTATGAACTTACATTACCCGAATCCCTTTCAGTTACCCTTGACAATGAAAATCTCGAGGGCGTAACCTGCGAGGACGGACGTGTCAACTACAGCATCAGGCTTGCACGTAAAGCTGATGTGAAGATATCCGATCTTTACGGAAATACGGTTACTTACACCGGTCAGCCGAATATACCGATCACATACACAACTATTATGACAAATGAAGATCACACCGTTAAGGCAGACGGTAAGGATATCCCCTTTGAGGCTGTAGAAATTGCTGTAAACCCCGATTTCAAGACATTCGCTGAATATGTCCCGGATCTTACAAAGCGCCCGATATACTCAATTGTAATTTTAAAAGATAATGCGGACATTACCGTCGCAGACAGCTCGGGAAATAACATCGAATTTGACGTGAGTGAAAAATTCATTGATCTTACGGGATATGCGAACAGTGCGCCGCTTGATGAGGTTCCGTCAGAGGTCGCCGCTGAGATAAATGTCCTTCATGTTCTTGAAAACTGGAGCAAATTTATGTCAAATGACCTCGACTTTTATACTCTTTCTCGAGATCTCATAGAAGGGTCATATCAGTACAGCGTTGCCGATACTTACAACAACAGCGTTGACAAGACATTTACAAGCGTACATACGCTTCTTGATCCTCCGTTCACGGACGAAAGCGTTACCAACTTTGTTTGGATAACCGAGAATTGCTTCTCTGTCGATATCAGCTTTGTCAAGCATATGTATCTCAATTCGGGTAGTGCTATGGATGACAGTATGAATGAGAGATGTTATTTTGTTCGGTATGATGCAACTGACGACTATGTAGATAACCCCACGTGGAAGCTTGTAGGGATGAAGGAGATAGTGGACAATGGAAAATAAAAGCCTTCATAAAGATAACAGAAGCGGTGCTCAGCGGAATTATGCAGAAAGAGCCATGAGACCTAAAGGCACCACTCCTCGCAGACGCAAAAGCCGTATTACCCCCGGTATGGTCATTCTCAGAGTCTTAGCTTGCATTTTAGCATTTGTCCTTGTGCTGGTAATTACTCTGTATTTTGCCCTCGGAATGTTTTGCTCCGGAGAGATAAACGAGAACGGTAAAATTTCCGAGAGACTTTTCATAACCGTTCCCACCTTCCTTGAAACCGGTGCATTTAAGTTTATCCCTTCTCTGTATCTAAGCAAAACTGAAAGAGATATTATTGTCAACAGCAATAAAATGGGTGATATGGATGCTGATGTTGACGAGGGACTAATCAGCATCGGAAGCACCGGAAAGCAAAATATACTTGACATCGACACCACAAGCGACAAAAGCGTCGGAGAGGGAAGTGTAGGCGAAAGCGATGAGCCTATTGAGATACATGAGATTTCCGGCGCCACATATTACGGCACAATGATGGTTGTCAAGGATCCGTCAAGAGTAAGCCTTGCTACGATCTATCCTTGGCGCGATACCGGAGTAACCCTTGATGAGCTTGTTAACTCACACGGTGCTGTGGGCGGTATTAACGGTGGTCTTTACAACTCAAACGGAAATACAGGAGGTATGCCGTACGGAGTTATCGTATCGAACGGGGAGATACAGCTTAATGATCCTACATCTTTTGCAGGACTTGTCCTTGTAGGCTTTACCGAAAGTGACATTCTCCAGATCATTGATATCGACGGTATGTCGGCCGCTGAGGTTGAGGCTTTGGTTGCTGAAAAAAAGATACGCGATGCAGTTACCTTCCAGGATGAGGCTTCCGACTCTAACAATCACTTCGTTCAGCTCATTATCAACGACGAAACACGTGAAATGAACGGAATGGGAAGCGGTCTTAACCCCCGTACCGCAATCGGACAGAGAGCCGACGGAGCTGTTCTCATGTTCGTCACCGACGGACGAGGAAAATCCGGGCATCTCGGCGCATCAGCATCCGACCTTATCGAAGTAATGCGTGAATACGGTGCCGTAAATGCCGCAAACCTTGACGGCGGAAGCTCGTCATGTATGTACTACGACGGCGAGTACCTGATGACAAGCGTTACCTTCTACTACAGCAATTCCTCATGGAAGCTTCCTGCGGGATTTGTAGTCAAATGAGAATAGACAAAACCTCACGTATCGCGTGGGGTTTTATCATATTTATATGGCATCGAACGATTGGTGATAATGAACAAAATACATTCTGCAAATTTGTCAAGAGTAACGAAATGATAATTGTTTACATTATTATCAAATTATGATATAATTTATATGTAAGCAGGATTCAACCCTATACCGGCAGCAGCCGCACGTTTGCAACTTATATCGGAAAACAGTAATATTAACTTTGGAAGTGAGGTGCAGTTATGAAAAAAACGATCATAATAATTTTTGCAGCAATTATACTTTGTGTTGCAGTTTGTATAGCAGCAGTAAATTTCACTGAAAACAAAAACGAAAGCGACCCAACCGGTGGAGTAATTGAGACCACTGATATTATGAACAATGAAACAACGAGTGAGACGGAAACGGAAGATCAAATTGAAGCTGATACATCA
>JAFUPK010000094.1 GCA_017481265.1 Clostridia bacterium | reverse complement strand
GTCAAGGAACTCTCTCATGATGTCGTAAAGCTCCTTATCATCGAGCTTGTTGATGGAAGAAAGGCCCTTAGCGATGATCTCACCGTGGCTTCTGTGGGAACCGAAGGTGAAGTCGTTGATGTCGAGGCAGTAAGCCTGACCGACAGCGGAAGCCTCCTGACCGATGGAAAGGTGAGCAGGACCGGGGTTGTTGTACTTAACGCCGTTGTACTCGCTCTTTACCTTGATATCGTTGAGCATGGACTCGAACTCACGGATGGTTCTCATATCGTGGTAGATTCTGAGGAAATCATCCTTGGAATATATCTTCTTTTCCTCGGCAAGGGACTTGTTGTAGGTGCAAAGCGGAATACTGTCGAAGTTAATATAACCGCTTTCAAAGACTTTACCGGGATCTACATATTGACTCTTAGGCATGGTTTATATCTCCTTAAATTTAATTATTTATATTACTTGATCGAAAACATTTCCTCGCGGATGACTTCGCATACGCTGGGATGAGGGAACACGATCTTCTGTACGTCCTGAGCTCTCATCTCACGGGCTACCATCATAGCCGCACCGTAGATGATCTCAGAAGCGTAGCTTCCGATCATATGAACACCAAGGATGGTCTTGTGCTTCTTGTCTACGATGATCTTAACGATACCGTCTCCGCCTTCGTTCTCCGCGATGTATCTTCCGCTGTAACGGAGGCTGATGGTGTGCTCTTCAACATCAAGACCAAGTGCCTTCGCGCTGTCTACAGTCTCACCGACAGTACCGACCTCGGGATTTGTGTAGATAACGGAAGGAATGGAGCGGTAATCAACTCTGTCCTTCTTGCCGAGCATATCGGAAACGGCAACCTCGCCCTCACGGTAAGCGGTGTGAGCAAGCATGATCTTACCGTTAACGTCACCTGCCGCCCAGATGCCGGGGACGGATGTGCGTCCGCATTCATCTGTAACAACAGCGCCGCGATTCATGGCAACGCCGACCTTCTCAAGACCGATGCCCTGAGTTCTTGCGCGTCTGCCTGTGGAAACGAGGATAAGGTCGCAGGGTACGCCGACGGTCTTACCGTCCTTTTCGTACTCAACAGTTCCTTTTCCGCCGTTATCGGTAACCTTTACTACCTTAGCGCCGAGAACGAACTCAACTCCGCGCTTTGCGTAGTTATTCTGAAGGATCTTGGAGATCTCACCGTCGGTGGGACCCGCGATCTTGTTCATCATCTCGATAACGGAAACCTTGCATCCGACGGAATTAAAGTAGGATGCCATCTCAAGACCGATAACTCCGCCGCCGATAACAACGACCTGCTTCGGAAGTGTACGGATGTCAAGAACCTCACGGTTTGTAACAGCAAGTCCTGTGGTAACAGCCTCGCGCAGTCCCGGGATCGGAGGAACCACTGCCTCGGAGCCCGTGCAGATGAGAAGACGCTTAGCAGTAAGCTTCTCGCCTGCGCACTCCACATCAAAGCCATCAGCACTCTTGCCGAGGATGGTAGCTGTACCGTTCTTTACAGTAACGCCTGCCCCCTTCATCTTTGCGCCGATACCGGAAACGAGAGTCTTTACGACCTTGTTCTTTCTGTCAACGACCTTAGCGTGATCAAGCTTTGCGCCCTCAACGGTCACGCCGTACTTGTCGCCGTGGTTAGCATAATCAAGGATCTTTGCTGAATAAAGGAGTGTCTTTGTGGGGATGCATCCCTCGTTGAGGCAGACACCGCCGAGGGCTCTTTCCTCACAAACGAGAGTTTTGAGACCGCTGTGAGCGGCTCTTTCAGCGGCATTGTATCCGGCAGGACCGCCGCCGAGGATTATAAGATCATACATTTCTTACGTCCTCCTTAATCATTTTGCAAGAAGAAGCTCGAAGTTCTCAAGCGCTGTGCAGAGTTCCTTTAAGAACTTAGCTGCGGGAGCACCGTCAACCGCTCTGTGGTCGAAGGTGAGGGAGAGACCCATTGCGGGATATACAGTACCGTCAGCCTTCAGGCGGTTAGTTGTGCAGCATACGCCGAGGATAGCTGTCTGCGGAGGATTGATAACGGGTGTGAAGCTCTCGATACCGAGGGAGCCGAGGTTACTTACCGTGAAGCTTCCGCCGCTCATCTCATCGGGAGAGAGACCGCCTTCGCGTGCACCGCCTGCAAGAGACTTAGCCTTAGCAGAGATCTCTGCAAGGGAGAGTGTATCGGCACCGAAGATAACGGGAACAAGAAGTCCGCGGTCTGTGTCAACAGCCATACCGATATTTGCGTGAGCAAATGTGCGGAAGTTGTTGTCAACGAGATTAGCGTTGATCTCAGGATAATTCGGAAGGATACGTGCTACAGCGTAGAGCACCATATCGTTGAGTGTGACCTTAGAAAGTCCCATAGCCTCGCCCTTCTCCTTAAGAAGCTTTCTGTAAGCAAGAAGACTTGTAGCGTCGAAGGAGGAGTTGAGAGTAAGCTGTGCCATCTCGGAGAGAGATGCGTGCATAGCCTTTGCGATGACCTTTCTTACGTTTGTAAGAGGAGTCTCGGTGTATGCGCGGAAATCGTCTGCGGGAGCAGCTACGGATGCTGCTGCAGGAGTTGCTGCGGGAGCCTCTTCTGCTGCAGTCTCGATGACCTTACCTGCAAGGAAGTCCTCTACAAGAGCTGTGGTTGCAACATATCCTGCGTCAAGTGCCGCATTGATGTCGCGCTCGATGATTCTTCCGTGAGGACCTGTGGGAGCGACCTTGGTCATATCAACACCGGTCTTAAGAGCAAGATTCTTTGCTCTGGGGGAGATACGGATACGGTCTCCCTCACTCTTTGTGACCTCGGGAGCCGCTGCGGGAGCAGCCTCCTCAGCCTTAGCGTCCTCAGCGGGAGCCTCTGCTGCTTCTGCTGCGGGTTCTGCGCCTACCATTGCGGAAATGTCCTCGCCTGCTTCGCCGACTATGCAAACGGGTTTAAGACAGTCGACCACGTCACCCTCTTCTGCAAAGGAGTGAAGGATCACACCTGTGAACTGTGAGGGCTCGTCAAATGCCGACTTATCTGTCTCATAGGAGAAAAGGATGTCGCCTTCCTTGACCTCGTCTCCGACCTTCTTGTGCCAAGTTGTAATGATACAGCTCTCGACACTCTGCCCCTGTCTGGGCATGATGACAAAATTAGCCATGATTATATCCTTTCAAAAAAATTATTAACTTATTTACTGCGCGACAACTAAATTGACGCCTTCTCTTGACGCCGCCTTTACAAGCCCTTCCGAAGCATTCTCTGTGATGAGCACATCGGTGTCCGCCATAGTGCAGAAGGTGTAAGGCAGTGACTTGTCGCATTTTGAGCTGTCCATGAGCATGATGACCGTTCTCGCCTTTTCGGCAACGATACGCTTCAGCTCGCACTCATTGTAATTAGCTACTGTAAATCCGCTTTCCTCGCTGTAGCCGGAAGGTGTAAGGAACGCCACGTCGATATTGATGTCCGACAGGAATCTCGTCGCCTGAAGTCCCGTTACCGTACGGTTGTCGCCTTCAAGCTTACCGCCCACGATATTGACCACCGACATACCGCTGCGGCACAGCTCAAGGGCAATGGATGGGTCTGTGGTGATAAACGAGTATCGCTTTGAAGGAACGAATGAGGCGAACGCCTTCATGGTAGTTCCGGAGTCGATGAATATTGCTCTTCCCGTCTCAAGATATCCTGCCGCCGTCTCTCCGATACGCTTCTTTGCTTCAGCGTTAAGACTCGACCGCACATCAACGCCAAGCTCGGATACAGCCCCCATAAAGCCAAGGCTTCTGCAGCCTCCGCGTACCTTGATCGCCATTTGCTGTGATTCGAAAAACTCAATATCACGTCTCAGCGTCATCTCGGATACGTCGGGAAACATTTCGGAAAGCTCCTCAAGGGAGACGAAGGCTCTTTCAGTGAGCAGAGCGCGTATTGTCTCTCTACGTTCTTTCTGCAAACGTTCACTTCCTTTCACACAGTATCGCTATGTTATCATTTTACACCCAATATGTGATTTTGTCAACGGAATATGTGAAAAGCGATGTGATTTTTTCACAAAAAGAGTGCAAAAAAATATTTTTCGCAAATTTTCCCTTTACTATTGACAGGTGAGAACATTCATGGTATCATATAAGTGTTATAGGGGATGTATAACAGTTATAACGCAGTAAAAGGAGGGAATAAAATGTTTTCCATCGACTCAATGTCGAGAACTCCGATCTACGAGCAGATCATAAACCAGATCGAAAGCTTTATTTTGAAGGGTGTGCTGTCTCCGGGAGACAGGCTTCCTTCAGTGCGAAGTCTTTCCGTGGAGCTTTCCGTCACGCCTGTCACGGTACTGAAGGCGCTGGGCGAGCTTGACCTTCGCGGGCTCATCCGCTCCGTCCCCGGAAAGGGATACTTTGTCTGCGAGGGAGCAAAGGACACCCTCTCAGAGAGCCGCCGCGTGCTTCTTGACAAGATAGAAGAGCTGGCGCATGAGCTTGCCGCGGCATCACTTCCCATGGAGGATGTGATGGAGCGCATCCGCAAGGCTTACGCACAAACAGAATCAAACGAAAGGAATGTGTGATATGATAAAAGTAGAAAACCTTACGAAAAGATTTGAAAAGTTCTGCGCGCTGAACGCTATATCCTGCACTATAAACGATGGCTGTATCTATGGCATGGTAGGTTCAAACGGAGCGGGCAAATCCACATTTTTACGTATTCTCACGGGAGTATACCGCGCCGATATGGGCAGTGCCACCGTTGACGGCGAGGAAATATTCAATAATCCCGTAGTTCTCGGGAAGATCGCATACGTTCCCGATGAGCTGTACTTCTTACCCGGAGCCACCATGAACAGAATGGCTGATATGTACAAAAGCTGTTACGCCCGCTTCGATACCGAGCGCTTTAAAAAGCTGGCAAGCCGTCTTTCACTTGACGTTAAAAAGCCCATCAGCACCTTCTCCAAGGGCATGAAACGCCAGGCGGCGACTATCCTTGCGCTTTCCACCATGCCCGAGTACATCTTCTTTGACGAGACCTTCGACGGACTTGACCCCGTTATGCGAAATTATGTCAAGAGTATCATCTGCGAGGATGTTATCGACCGCGGGGCAACGGCTGTCATCACGTCCCACTCACTCCGTGAGCTTGAGGACACCTGTGACCAGCTTGCACTCTTACACCGCGGAGGACTCATTCTCGAAAGCGACATACAGAATCTTAAAACGGCGCAGTTTAAGGTTCAAGTTGCATTTTCAGAGGAATATGACCGCGAGAAATTCGAAAATATCCCCGGCATGAAGATCCTCCACTTCGTAAAGCACGGAAGTGTTGCCAACATGATCGTAAAGGGCGAGCGCGACGCTGTTGCCGCCTCCATGCGTGCATTGTCTCCACTGCTTTTTGACATACTCCCTCTCACTCTTGAGGAAGTGTTCACCTACGAAACTGCCGCCCTCGGTTACACCTTCGATTTTGAATAAAGGAGGAAATAGTTATGAAAAACAACACCAAGCACAAAGAAATATGGAGCTTCGGCCTGTATAAAGAAAGTCTCCGACGTCTGAAGATCCCCGCGGTGATCTTCTTCGTGATAATAGCTGCCGCGGCTGTGCTTATTCCGCTATTGAAATTCTTCTCAGGCCCGCAATATATACACCTATCATGCACTTCTGATTATTTGCCTCGGATGACGGCAGTAAATGCAAACCCGTTTTTGCTGGTATGTATGATCGCCGCGCTCACTCTCACTTACACCCTTTTCTCATTCCAGAATAAGCGAAGCAGTTCCGACCTTTACTTCTCCCAACCTCATAGCCGTCTTGCTATGTACACATCAAGGATAACAGCCCTTGTAACGGTAATTGCAAGCATGATACTCATTCCCACCGGAATCTCCGCCGCTATGTTTGCTATTCTCAAACAGCATTTTAATACTCAGTGGGACACGTTTATTCCGTATATGGCAGGATGCTTTGCAGCGGCAATGCTCATCTGTGCGGTATTTGCAATAGCTATGAGTATCACGGGTACTATACTAAACAACATTGTGGTAGCGGGACTTATCATGTATCTTCCGAGAACCGTTCTCACCCTCGTTGTCGCCTCTGTCTGCTCAAAATTCCCTCTTATCGTAGACGGATATATTTCGAAATTTCTGTCACCCGGCATCAATATCCTCACGGGATTTTTAGAAATCTTCCTCAGTACAAACTTTTATGACAAAGGTATCCTTTCGTCAAGCGCACAGGGCTACACCTTTTGTCTTGCGCTGGTGTACTTCGTCATAGGAGCCGTTCTCTTCTGCAGACGTAAAAGCGAAAGTGCAGAGCGTGCCGCGCCTACACCCTTTATGCAGTCCGTATACCGCATACTCATAACGATGGTAGTATGTCTTATCCCTTGCGGGCTGATATTCAATACAGATCAGATCGGAAGCTACGAAATATTCGTCATTTTCTGTTACTATATCATTGCACTGCTAGTCTACCTTTTCTATGAACTGATCACTACACGCAAATGGAAAAATCTCGTAAAGTGTCTGCCCGGACTTGTTGTCGTCGTGTTACTCAACGCAACGCTTTTGGGTACTATGTTCGGTATATATCTTGCTGAGAAAGGCTTCTCTCCCGATACCGAGGATATAAGCTACGTACGTATTGAATACGACAGAAAATCCCTCATCGCCGGATATGGAAACTATATCGATGATCAGCTTAATAAGCTCAAGATCACCGATCCGGAAGCTCTTGACACAGTCAGTAAAGTCCTAGACAGATGTATAGAGTATTCCGAAACACTTCCCTATTATCCCATGATGCGATACACAGACGAATACGGAAATGCGCATTATTATAAAGAATGTATCGTCGAGATCAAGGCAGGAAGTAAGATAAAATACAGAACACTATACTTTAGGCAGGATGAGCTCGATCATATCGATAGTATAATTGAATCAAGCGAAGCGTATAAGGACATTTGGCTTACACTTCCCGAAGCGGACAGCGGAAGTATAATCTTTGACGACGGTTACGGCTCCCTTGACTACGGCAGATACGAAGAGCTCTTCGATACACTTCGCACGGAGATTGCTTCTCTCGACTTAGCTGTATGGAAAAAATATATAAATAACCCTCCCGCAGATAACGTTCCGATCAAATTCGTTCACGACGGCAGAATAATCTCAATACCAGTGTCTGCTTGGGGACTGCCTGAAAGTGCCGCCATGATCGCAGAAATACGAACTGAAAACAGTCTTATCTCTCCGGAAGAGATGTACAATATACTTAGGAACGGAGAGTTCGGTCCCAATAAAAATATTAACATCCTGTCAGCAACTTACGTTCGTGCAAACGGAACGATCCGTGATCTAAGCAATACTACTGTCAGCCTTCACGACTGTATAGATACTGAAGCCGAGCTTAACGTAAAGAATGGTTATCTCCTTTTCAAGATCCTAAAGCTTAAATCGGACAATTATACGGAGCACGGTGACTTAATAAGTTATGTTTATTTACCGATAAATGAAAAAGGCATCGACAGGTACAAAGGAGACGGAAACGGCATTTACGGCATCAAATGATACCTTGGTCTTGCTGTGTAAATAGGCTCAGAATGTGCAAATATTAACTTCAAATACCTCACAAGAGCAGAAGTCCCGGAGAATTTCCGAGACTTCTGCTCTTTCTTTTAATTTTCCGTTTTACTTCGTCTGTTTAAACATCCACACCATGATCTCTTCGTGATCTCCCACGTAATTCCAAGCGTCGTGATTGTAATCGGGAAGCTCCTCGTAGATCACCGCGGTACTGCCTGCCGCCTTCAGCGCCTTATACATATCCCGCGAGCAGGATACAGGAACGGTATCATCTTTTGCTCCGTGCACGATATAGATCGGCATATCGGCAATAACAGGGGCGTTCGCTGTATTACCTGCTCCGCAGATGGGCACAGCCGCCGCAAAATAGTCGGGATACTCACATATCACGTCCCACGTTCCGTGACCACCCATGGAAAGACCTACAACATAGTATCTGTCAGGGTCCGTGGAATAGAGAGATGCCACGTGCTCCATCAGTGCATGGAGTGATTCGGATTTCCATCCGCCGGGAGTCTGGGGATATATGCATATAGTGTCTCTTATGGATGAGCTCATCTGATTATAGAGATCGTATACCAAGTTCGTAAGCTGTCTGGTATTGTCGGTGCCCGACTCACCCGCTCCGTGCAGAAACAGGAGAACGGGATATTTCTTTGCAGGGTTATAGTCATCGGGAACGTAAAGACGCCAGTTTAAATAACTTGTATAGTTATTACCACTCGTATAAAAGGGCTCCTGTTTTTCAGCAACTCGCATTATCTTGCCGGGTTTCCAGATGTCAAAATTCTCGGGATCGATAACAGGAGGATCGATCACGGGCGGGTCCGTTTCGTTATCGGGCTGTGTCTCCATCAGCGGAAGAAGTCGCGTTATGACCGTTGCGATCTCTGCGCGGCTTGCGTTGTTTTTCGGATTGAAGGCGCCGCTATCGTCTCCGCCAACAAGTCCCGTCTCACGGAGCTTTTCGATAAACTCAGCCGCCCACTTCGGGAAGCTGTCGGTATCGGTAAAGCTCTCGGCGAGGGGTGTTCCCTTCTCGGTCACGTTCATATGCTCAAGGAAAGAGACGATCAGCTTTGCGAGCTCCTGACGGAGTATGGGAGCGTTAGGCTTGAAGCTTCCGTCGGGGTATCCCGTGACGAGCTCACATTCAGCCGCCCAAGCTACGCTGTCGGCGTACCAAGCGGTCTTTTTCGTGTCGGTGTAGCTAAGTTTTTCGCCCATTCCCTCGGCCTCCTCGCCCGAAAGACGGCAGAGTACCGTCACAAGCTCCGCGCGGGTCATCTGAGCGTTAGGCGCAAATTTAGTTTCGCTTTTGCCCTCCATTATTCCTTCGGAATACACCGTTTCCACGGCACTTTCGTACCACGAGCCCGATTTCACGTCAGTGAAAGGATGCCCTGCGGCGAAAGCCGAAAATGCGGCACAGGACAAAGCCAAAGTCAGTGCCAATACTAAAGAGAGAGTCCTGATAAAACGTTTCATGTAATTATACCTCCGTTTTGTTTTATTTTCTGCCTTCTCTCGTCTGCTCAAACATCCAGACAAGTATCTCCTCGTGCATAGTCACATAGTCCCACGCGTTATGATCATAGTCGGGAAGCTCCTCGTAGATCACCGAGGTACTGCCTGCCGCCTTCAATGCCTTGTACATCTCGCGAGAGTAGTATACGGGGACTACGCCGTCCTTGGCTCCGTGTACGATATATATGGGCATATCCGCAAGAACTTCGGCGGTTCCAAAGTCACATCCGCCGCAGATGGGTACTGCTGCCGCGAAATAGTCGGGATACTCAGCTATAATATCCCACGTTCCGTAGCCGCCCATAGAAAGTCCCATTACATAGTAACGGTCAGTATCCGTAGAATATTGCGATGCCACGTGCTCCATCAGCGCGTAAAGAGTTGCACTGTCCCATCCGCCGGGGGTCTGCGGATATATGCAAATAGCATTTCTTATTGATGAGTTCGGTTGATTATAGAGGTGGAATATCATTCGGTTAAGCTGATTTGTGTTATCCGTGCCGCACTCGCCCGAACCGTGCAGGAAAAGGAACACGGGATACTTTTTCGCAGAGTCGTAGTTCTCGGGGACGTACAGTCTCCAGTTGATCTCCTTCGCATAAAAATTACCGACGGTCTCAAAGGGCTCCTGCTTTTTCGCCAGTCTCATTACCACACCGGGACTCCATCTGACAAAATCATCGGGCTCGTCAACAGGAGGATCTTCATCGGGATCGGTCACGGGAGGCTCAGTATTATCTTCCTTCTCCATCAGCGGAAGAAGCCTCGTTATGACCGTTGCGATCTCGGCACGGCTTGCGTTTGACTTCGGCTTGAAGTTACCCGAGTCGTCACCGCCCATGAGCCCCGTTTCGCGGAGCGATTCGATGTACCCTGCCGCCCATTTCGGGAAGCTGTCCGCATCGGCGAAGCTGTCAACGAGAGCTGTGCCCTTTTCCGTGATCTTCATATACTCAAGGAAGGTAACGAACATTTTCGCAAGCTCACAGCGGAGAACCGGCGCATTCGGCTTGAAGGTATTGTCTTCATAGCCCGCGACGATACCGCTTTCCGCAGCCCATGCAACATAGTCCGCGTACCATGCGCTCTTTTTGGTGTCTGCAAAGCTTAGCGCCTCGCCTTTTCCATCGGCATCGTCGCCCGAAAGTCGGCAAAGCACCGTCACAAGCTCAGCTCTCGTCATGGGAGAGTTCGGCGCGAACTTGCCTTCGGCTTTGCCCTCCATGATGCCCTCGGTGTACACCGTTTCCACGGCACTTTCATACCATGCGCCCTTTTTCACGTCAGTGAAGGGCAGGTCGGCGGCAAAGGCAAAAAGCGCGCTCGCCGTTGCAAATGTTAACAGCGCAATTGCCAAGCAAATCTTTTCGACAACTTTTTTCATATAAATCTCCATTCAGCCTACGGCTGCACAAAATAATAACGAAACAAGCGCGTGTCTGCGCAGCAGACAAAAATCGGACTTTTGATTTTTAGTGCTTGTTTGCGCGTGAAATCGCTTTTACTCTGACTAAGACTGTTTGAACTTTCACGCTAATATACCTCCCAACAATTCAACTAAAATACCGTCAAAAAGCTGACATTCTTTTACTTTATTTTATACCAGTTAACTCCCATTGTCAATATGAAAACCAGACAAAACTGTCCGTTTTATCTGGTCTTTACAATTAATTTACTTTTTGGCTTGATTAGTCTGCTCAAACAGCCAGATCATTATCTCTTTATTCTGAGACACATGATCCCATGCGTTGTGACCGTAATTCGGGAGCTCCTCGTAGATGAATACCGTATTTCCTGCCGACTTTAGTGCTGTTGACATTCTCCGCGAGCACTCAACGGACACAGTATCGTCCTTAGCTCCGTGGACGATGTAGATTGGCATATGGGAAAGCGACGGTGCCGCCAAGGAATCACCTGCACCACAGATCGGAATAGCCGCTGCAAAATACTCGGGATATTCCGCAATCATATGCCAAGTACCGTGACCACCCATGGAAAGCCCCATTATATAGTAGCGGTCCGTATCCGTAGAGTATAGCGATGCCACGTGCTCCATGAGCTCATAAAGAGTCTGTGTGTCCCACCATCCTATGGGCGTCTGCGGGAAAATGCAGATCGTGTCTCTAATGGACGAGCCACTTTGATTGAACAGGTGAAGCGACATATTATTTAGCTGTGAGGTATTGTTTGTTCCGATCTCGCCTGCGCCGTGAAGGAAAAGGAGTACCGGATACTTTTTTTCGGGATCATAGTCATCGGGAACGTAAAGTCTCCAGTTTATATCAAAGGGAAATACCTCATTGGTGGAATCAAAGGGCTCCTGAGGTACCAGCTTTTCAAGAATAACGCTCGGATTCCACCTTACAAAGCTTGTGTCTATTGCAGGTTTACCGGTCTCGGGTGGCTCCTCTTCCTCCATCAGCGGAAGAAGTCTCGTTATGACCGTTGCGATCTCGGCGCGGCTTGCGTTCGACTTCGGCTTGAATTTACCTGCGTCGTCACCGCCCATGAGCCCCGTCTCGCGGAGTGATTCGATGTACTCAGCCGCCCATTTCGGGAAGCTGTCCGCATCTGCGAAGCTGTCAACGAGAGCTGTGCCCTTTTCCGTAATCTCCATATATTCAAGGAAGGTAACGAACATCTTCGCAAGCTCACATCGGAGAACCGGCGCGTTCGGCTTGAAGGTGTTGTCCTCATAGCCCGCGACGATACCGCTTTCCGCAGCCCATGCCACAAAGTCCGCGTACCATGCGCTCTTTTTGGTGTCGGCAAAGCTGAGTGTCTCGCCTTTTCCATCGGCATCGTCGCCCGAAAGTCGGCAAAGCACCGTCACAAGCTCAGCTCTCGTCATGGGAGAGTTCGGCTCAAACTTGCCTTCGGCTTTGCCCTCCATAATGCCCTCGGTGTACACCGTTTCCACGGCATCTTCGTACCATGCGCCCTTTTTCACGTCTGTGAAGGGCAGGTCGGCGGCAAAGGCAGACATGCACAGAGTACCGACAAATATTGCTGTAACAACTGAAAAAATGATAACTCTTTTCATAATCTAAGCTCTTTCTTTTGGTCTCAAGACTGCTTCTGCATATCTAATATCTCCTGCACGGCAAGCTTGAGCTTTTCCATAAATTCTGCCTTTTCCGCCTCAGTCTCACCGGGGATGGAAGCCGGCGAAAGGTCGCCGTTATTCTGCTCCGTTGCGGGAACATTCTCGATCTTGCAGTACAGGCTCAAAGCTATGATATAGCCCATAAGCTCCGTAGGATGCACCTGATCGGGATACAGCGATCCTGCGGGAAGCCCGAGTTCTGGATGACTGATGGCAATGTTTGTAACATAGAGATGGTCAAGGTCATATCTTTCGGCAAGTATATCTTTTATGCGAAGGATAACATCGTTGTCATTCTTTCTGAGCTGTCCGTTCCAGTCTATAAAGGTTTCCGTCTTCATGGGACCTACCGCCAGATTTGCCGAATAGGAGTAATACTCTTTATCTCTGCCGAGAAGATCCATGAGCTTTCCGACAACATTCGTTCCGGAAGCGAACATAACGCTTGGGTGGTTCATCTTATATCTCAACTCAGCAAGCTCCGCGTCTTCGCCCACCATGGGAATCGCGCCTGCGTACTCCTGAAGAATTACTATCTCAGCTTTCTCTATGTTTTTCACGTAGGGACTCATATACTCGCTTTCAAGGTCTTCAAGATGATGACCGAGATAATTTCCGGAGCTTGAAATATTGTGTACCTTATAGTCCGTGCCGACAGCCAAAGCCTCGAAGTGATCAGGGGTACGTCCTGCGACGGTTATACTGTTTCCCATGAACACGATATCGGTATAAGCGGTTGTATCAATGGGATGCGCACAGTCCAAAAAGCGATGGATCATCGCAGCGGCTTCCGCGCGGGTTATAGTCTGATAGTGCATGAAGCGATTGTTCGGAAATCCGTTTATGACCGCGGCTCTGTATAGCAGCTTTTCGGCAGTCTTTGCGTACTTTGGGGTAATGGATAAATCGTAGAAATTCGCATTTTCCCGAAGCTCGGGTAATTCGAGCTCCTTATAGTATGCATATCGCGACAGAAGCACTGCAAAATCTGCTCGGATGATATTTCCTGTCGGTTCGAATGTGTTCTCAGTCATTCCGGTGACGATACCGCATCCGTACGCCCATTTTACTGCATCGGTGTACCATGTGCCGTTTTTAACGTCGGCAAACGGATTCTCGGCATCTTCTGCGACTGTATCTCCTGACATTCGGTAAAGGATAGTCACCGCCATTGCACGCGAGAGTGTGGAATTCGGCTCAAAGCGTGTATCCGATGTTCCGTTCATAATTTCGTTTTCGTACACGTAGCTTACGTTTTCAAAGAACCATGCCTTTCCTTTCACATCCGCAAAAGGGAGAGTAACGGCACTTACAGAAATCAATGCAGTTCCTATAAGTAAAACTACTGCAAGAAGTGCTGATATAAGCCTTTTCATATAGTTTTCTCCTCTTACTTGGTTTCCCTTCTCTGATCAAAAAGCCATTCAACCAAGGATATGTCGTCTCTCGTTATGTATTTTCCGCAAATATCGTGACCGTAGCCGTTCGTCTCCACGCGGATGATCTTCTTACCGCCGGCGTTTACTATTGCATCATAGGTCATTCGGCAAAAATCTCCCGGAATGGTTGGGTCATCATTATCATATACCATACAAAGCGGAATATCAAGCAGAGATTCGGGCACGTATTTTACATACTGCGAGCCGTCGGGATTCGGGTATACGCTGAGTCCGCCGCCCGCTACGGGAAGTGCAGCCGAGACCTTGTCGGGATACCTGAGTATCATATCCCATGTTCCGCTTCCGCCCATGGAAATACCTGCAACGTACTGCCTCGACTTGTCTGTGCTGTAGTTCTCGTTTACGTAGTCAAGAAGCTCTGCTACGGCATCAATGGTCACATCCCCCCACCAATAGGGTTCGGGACACTGAGGCACAACTACGATACTGTCAATGGCAGGGCTGTTGGCATTGTAGAAATAAGGGCCGACACTTCCGAGCTGCTTTGCGTTATCGGAACCCTGTCCCGTATTCGGATGGAGATACAGCAGAACGGGATATTCCTTATCCTCAGAATAATCAAAGGGGGTATATATACGGTACATGATCTTCATTCCCTTTGAATCGGTAAATTCGTATCCTTTGAATATCTCATACAGATCCGACGGTCTCACAGCACCGTTTTTCACTGCGTATTCAAGGTAGCTCATTCCATATACATCCGATTTACTGTAAATAAAATCGAAATCATCGTCGATTATTAGGTCACCGTCTGAGTAGTTAGACAGAATCAGCCTGTCAAATACGGCAATGAGGAAAGGATAAAGAGTCTCGTCATTGGTGCATACAATTATATCGTCTCCCACATAGCGGATAGCGAAATCCCCCGCAGGATCAAGCTCCGAGAGCACAGGTCCGGCATAGGACGGATCGTTGCCGAAGATGATCCTTCTTCCCTTTACGTTTTCAAGCTGACTTATTCCGTACATTGATATCTTCACTTTTTTATTCATGCGGAAATCAAGATACTCATCACAAAGGTAGTTTGTAAATGCATCTATGCTTTTGTCGTAAACAAGGGCATAATTACTTTGACTGTCCTTTATTATCTCTCCTCGCGGAGTATTCGGCTCATCGTCCGCCGATTCCTTCTCCATCAGCGGAAGAAGTCTCGTTATAACCGTTGCGATCTCGGCGCGGCTTGCGTTTGACTTCGGCTTGAAGTTACCCGAGTCATCACCGCCCATAAGCCCCGTCTCGCGGAGTGATTCGATGTAACCTGCCGCCCATTTCGGGAAGCTGTCCGCATCGGTGAAGCTGTCAACGAGAGTCGCTCCCTTCTCCGTGATCTTCATATACTCAAGGAAGGTAACGAACATCTTCGCAAGCTCGCATCGGAGAACCGGCGCGTTCGGCTTGAAGGTGTTGTCCTCATAGCCTGAGACGATACCGCTTTCCGCAGCCCATGCCACAAAGTCCGCGTACCATGCGCTCTTTTTTGTGTCGGCAAAGCTGAGTGTCTCGCCTTTTCCATCGGCATCGTCACCGGAAAGTCGGCAAAGCACCGTCACAAGCTCAGCTCTCGTCATGGGAGAGTTCGGCTCAAACTTACCTTCGGCTTTGCCCTCCATGATACCCTCGGTGTACACCGTTTCCACGGCATCTTCATACCATGCGCCCTTTTTCACGTCAGTGAAAGGGAGCTCTTTTTCGGCATTTGCAGATAATACTGTCGCGCTGCCGCTCAGCATGGCGACTGTTATAATTACCGCTATGATATTTTTCATATATACCTCCGTTTATTCTCAACTATTCGGTAACTGAAATCAGAGCACAGATACCGGTTACATTTTGAAGCTCCGTGGGAACAACGTACTCATCTGCATTCTCCCACAAAACATCTGTAAGCACAAAAGCTCCGAAATTGCAATCTCCCGGATCGATTTTAGCTATTGCTGTAGCACTCGAAATGGCGCAAATATCCCCATTGCTGTCGAAGAACACAGACCTGTCCCTGACATAAAGCGGTTCTGAGTATGTATTTTTTACTTGGTCATATACATTAAAAAACAGCGAAACTACCTTTTTACTCTTTGCCTCTTCCTCAGGAGAAGTTGGATAAACAACATTCCCGTTACCGTCGGAAGGCATCCAAAGTTTCCTTGTGGTACCTGCTCCACCGGATATTTTGATGTGTTCTGCAAGTGTCTTTTTTCTGTATTCCTTTACCGAAAGCTCAATGTCCATCTTGTCATACTTGATGCCGGGCAAAAATACAATATAGTTGCTCCATTTCGCGGGGAAGCCATCAAAGGTCTGACTTTCGGTCTTAATTACATTTCCGCTTGCGTCCTTGAATTTTCCCGTAAGAGTGACAGTATATGCAGCATCGGTCTTGTTCTCAAGCTGTAAAATAGCTACATTCGCACCGTTATACTCGTACTTCTTTTCCTTCACGGAGAACTGTCCCGACTGCTGAGGCGGTTCATTTTCAGGTTTCGTTATCTCTGCAGGCTTCGTTGTCTCTGCAGGCTTTGTTGTCTCTGCAGGCATTGTTGTCTCTGCAGGCTTCGTTGTCTCTGTAGGCTTCGTTGTCTCTGCAGGCTTCGTCGTCTCTGCAGGCTTTGTTGTCTCTGCAGGCTTTGTTGTCTCTGCAGGCTTTATTGTCTCTGCAGGCTTTATCTCGGCTTCCGTCTGCTGCAAAGCGGTGTGGTTGGGATCAGTCTGCATTTCTGTTGATCCAGTTAGTTCAGACGTATTCAATGAGCTCTCGGACTCTTCAGGCTCATCTTCTGTGAAAGCAGCCTCTGCGCTCTCATTTTCATCGGTCTCAGCGGTCGTTTGCTCGGATGGCTCGGAAACTTCCTCGGTCTTTACACCTGACGTATCGGTTTCCGTTTCTGCTTTATCCGTGCCAAGATCAATGATGATCTCCGACTCAAACTCAATGACGGTACCGCCGCTTGCCCCTGTGTCCCTCGGTTCGTATATCGCAGAGCTTTCCCTTCTGCCTGCTCCCGCAAATATCACAAGAGACACCGCCACCGCCGATACAGAGACGGCTACTATGATATACCTAAGCTTTTTGGGCGGCGTCAGACCTGTAAGCTTCTCAAAAGCTCGTTTAAAAAATGCTTTCATAATGTAAATCCTGCCTTTCTTTTGATAGAATAGTTCCATCTATAACAGTAACGTACCCAAATTATTAAAAAAGCAGGATTTTTAATTTATTTTTTTATTGTTCGTCAAGAAATACAGAATTCAGTGCAATTATCCCCTTCAGATCCCCCTTCAATTCCCTTGGAAGAACATAATCATCCCATGATATATCGTCGGGAAGCAGTGTTACCCGTTCAACATGATCACCGTAGAATTTGGAAGCAGAGATATCCTTGTTGTATGCGTGATCAATTTGGTATATCTCCCCGTTTACATCAAAAAGAACGAAATCCGCAGAATATCTGAAAAGCTCGTCTGTAGGGTAAGTACAATCAAAGGGATATGAAACAATAAGATCAACAAGGGGATCGTCATACGGTCGGCCGGGATCATTAAAATAGCTGACTCTGCGCGGATGAGCTTCCACAAGAACATCGTGCCCCGGCTCAAGATACTCCGCATATGCTTCACCGTTAAACTCCGATGCGGTTATGTTTAGGGACATGGTTTCAAAGTCGACACCCGTCTCAAAAACAAAATAATTTTTGAATTCCTTTGGGAATCCTTCCATTCGGCGGATCTGCGTTTTAAGTACATTCCCATCAGCGTCGGTAAACTTAGCAACAAAAGTAAGATTCAGATCAAGCTGCGAACAGTTATCAACGCGGACTATCATCACATCAGCACCGTTATATGCATACTTTTTCTCCTTGATACACAGCTCGCCTCCGCTTTTAAGTTCTTTAGTGTACTCTCTGTCGTAGCTTTTTATGGGGTCTATGGAATTGTCTCCGATATTGTTCACTACCGATAAATATGCCATGGCAAATGCCGCTGATATTGCAAAAAAAGCCATCATGATCTTTTTTACTATTTTAAACATAGAAGCCACACCTTTCGCAAAAAAGACTCAAAGCAGATAAAGCTCCGTCGAAACGGAGTTTTACCTGCGGTAATGAATTTATCTTTTAACACCGCCGAGGGCGTGTATGTATGCGTCCTCAAGAGTGGGTGTTACAGAAGTGGAGTCAAGGAGGCTTCCGTCGGAAACATATCTCACGCGGGCACGTCCCTCCACGTAAGCTACGGAGGTGACGATGGCGTCCCGTCGAAGCATCTCTTCATCCGCAGGAGTTCCCTCGTGCTCCCAAAGCCTGCCTTCT
>JAFUPK010000093.1 GCA_017481265.1 Clostridia bacterium | reverse complement strand
GAAAGTGAAAGTGAAAGCATAACCGAAAGTGAAAGTGAAAGCATAACCGAAAGTGAAAGTGAAAGCATAACCGAAAGTGAAAGTGTGACCGAGCAGAGCACCGAAACTGAAAGTGAAGCTGTCACACCCACAGAGCCTCCGAAACCCACCGAGCCCACAGAGCCGGAGCCTCCGCGTACAGAGCCCGAGGAGAGTACGGTACACGCAGAAACGAGCCGCGCCGAGACAGATGCCCCTACAGTTGTTACTACGCAAGAGCCTGTCGCTCCTTCTGATAGCGAAACGGATGAGCCCAAGGAATCACTGCCTGAGTCGACAACTCCATCAACCAAGCCTAATGGAACTTTTGTAGCAGTTACGGAAAATGACGGTAATGCTGTTACCGACGTTGGAATAGCCCAAACGAACGGTGTAACAGAACAAACAACTGCTCCCACACTTCCTGCCACAACACCGCCAACGCCGGACATACCTCCGGAAACAACCCGTCCGTCAGGAGGCGGAAACTCATTCGACGAAGGAACAGATGACCCCGGAGAGAATGAATATGAAAAGTATTACACGGGAGTTGCACCAACTACGGGAAGCTCATCTCAGGTCAGCGCCCACTATCTTACAAGGATACCCGAATCGTTCTGCAAGCCTGAAAACCTAAAGAGTACCACGGAAGATAAAGTATTTGGAAGCTGCACGGACATATTTTCGGGAAGCCTCGTCTCTTTGAAATCCGTGGAGATCACTATACTCGAAGTCGAACGCGTGTACGTCAGTGTCCTTGAAGTTAAGCTTAATGGGGACATATTACGTAATTCGGGCAATCTTTCCGAAAATGAAACAGTTCGGATCCTCCTTCCGCACGGAGTAAACACCACGGATGAAGGACTTTACGATGCGAAGGATATTGCAGGTCTTTTAGGAGAAGCTGATCTTTTGCAATATGGCTTCGGCGTGTTCTGCGTTGACAGTATCGGAGACAAGAGACTTGATCTCGCAGGTCAGTACTATAAATATTCAGCAATAGCCGATTATGTGCTTACAGACGGCATGAACGATCTGATACTTTCAAACAGCTACTATACCTTCTTCAACGAAAAGACATATTCAAATCTCGTTGAAAAGCTCGGTCCGACTCCATCAATGGGAGATATTATCGACTACTTTAATGAACTCAAAAAAGACGGACATATTTAAAAATAAGACCTGTTGCAGGTCTTATTTTTAATTTAACGTATTTTCACTTTTGCTTATAAATTTTTCACAAGCGCGTCGGAGCGGTGCATTCTCTTCATTTTCCAAAAGTCTGTCCCTCTCAAGGACTGCATTTGCCATATCAGACGCCATTTTGATAAGTGCGGCATCTGTGCACCCTGCAGATAGAGTCAAGGATGAATCACCGTGCTGACGCATTACTCCGTTTTCGCTGAACAGGTCACCCGGACCGCGGAGACGAAGATCAGCTTCCGCAATATCGAAGCCGTTACGGCAATTTTTTATTGTCCTTAGCCGCTCCTTTGCCTTTTCTCCCTTGGCATCGGAAACAAGAATAAAATACGATTTGGCATCGCCTCTGCCGACTCGTCCGCGAAGCTGATGAAGCTGAGACAGTCCAAAGCGCTCCGCATTCTCCACCACCATAAGAGTAGCATTCGGCACGTTGACACCGACCTCTATGACTGTGGTCGAAACGAGCACGTCTATCTCACCCTTGCAGAAAGCGTTCATTACCTCTTCCCTTTCGCGAGCCTTCATCTTTCCGTGAACGAGTGCTGTGGATAGTGTCGGCAGAGCACTTCTCAATTCCTCTGCATATACTGCCGCCGCCTTCACGGGAAGCGACTCTTCAATTGGTGACGGAATATCGAAAAGCATGATGTCAGCCGCTTCCTCAAGATTATCGGAGTGCTTTTTTTCGGGCAGCTCTTCGATGGCAGGACATACGATATACACCTGATGTCCTTCCTCTGCCTGCTTTTTGATAAAGGAATTTAGTCTTGCGCGGTAGCCTTCATTGACCACAAAGGTATCCACAGGCTTGCGTCCTGCGGGAAGCTCATCAATACGCGACACATCAAGAGTACCGTACATCACAAGTGACAGAGACCTTGGGATCGGAGTGGCGCTCATTGTAAGAGTACCGACTCCCTTTGCTTTGTCCGCAAGTGCGGCTCTCTGCATAGCCCCGAAACGGTGCTGTTCGTCTATTATTACAAGGCCGAGCCTTGACGGCACGATATCCTCCGAAAGAAGAGCATGAGTTCCAATAACAAGAACAGGCGTGTCCGAGGCAAGGCGCATAGCAGCATATCTTCGCTCGGAAGCCGAGGTATGTCCCGTCACGAGGAGAACCTCAAAACCTACCTTTGAAAAGAGCTCTGACAGATCCTTATAATGCTGATTCGCAAGTATTTCAGTCGGCACCATGAAAAGGCAATCCATTTGATTGTTAAGGCACGCAAATGCCGCCGCTGCGGCAACAGCAGTCTTTCCCGAGCCTACGTCACCCGTAAGCATTCTGTTCATGGCATAGGGAGCCTGCATATCGGAAATTATCTCTTGTGTAGCTTTTTTCTGTGCTCCTGTCATCTCAAAGGGGAGAGATGATAAAAAAGCCGAGATATCCCCATTACTTATCCGTGAGCTTGACCTGATCCTTTTTCTTCCGCCAGACATACCGAGAGCGCAGGAAGCAACAAAAAGCTCATCAAAAACAAGCCGTTTCTTTGCTTTTTCGAGAGCCTCCTCTGACTCCGGAAAATGGATATTCCGAACGGCATAAGCTGAACTCGGCAAGGATGATGCACCAAGTACACCTGCGGGAAGGACCTCCTCAAGCTCGGGAATAACCGTTCTGAGAGAATCCGACACAGCAGTCTGCACGATCTTCTGCGAAAGTCCCTGAGTCAGCGGATATACCGGAACGATAGGCGGAAGGTCTGCCTCATTTACGCATGGCTCAAAAAGCGGAGAAGAAAGAGACAGAACACTTTTTGACATGGCAAAGCGTCCCCAAAAGCGGAAGGAAGCTCCGACAACAAAGGTGTCCTTCAAAAAATTTTGGTTAAAAAACGTGATCTCGCAGACACTGTCCTCGTCAAATGCCCGAAATTTCAAAAGTGACATTCCGCGTCGTATAAGATGCACTCTCGGAGCACTGCCAACGGTAAGAACAGTAGAAAACGGCCCCTCAGCGCCATCGCGGATAAGCTCCCTGATTTCTGAAAGCGTGCGTGTGTTCCCGCGGTTCTGATATGCACGCGGATAATAGTGCGCAAGATCGTCAAGTGTTTCGACACCGACTCGGTTAAAGGCACGCACCCTTGCATCACCGATATTTCTTAATGTTCCTACCGAACGAAGCTTATTATTCATATCACACACCCTTTCCTTAAGCTTATTTATGCATATTTTAACACATATCATTTGCATATTCAAGATATGTTTTTAACTCATTTATGAATTTATCTTATCGCGTCGGAAAAACTAAATGTAACGACAAGGTACAGAAGCTCCAACAGTCTAAATATTTGGCAGATCTGTATCGTTATTTCGGGGGGATAATTTATGGAAATCAAGGCCCATACGGCAACAACAGCTATAAGCGGCAATACAGAAGCACGAAAGGTAAAGGTGCTTTCTGCCGAGCTTGCAAGAGCAGTAAAACGTCTTAAAGATATCAAAAAAAACCTTGTTATTGTGCTTGAGGGCTATGATGCATCGGGAAAAAGCGGCTGTGCCGAGCGAATAGTCAAGTTCATGGATGAAAAAGACTATCACATCATGCACACAGCAGCACCGAGCACCGAGGAGCTAAGCTATTGCTATATGATGCGCTTTTGGAGGAGCATTCCGCCAATGGGAAAGGTAGCTTTGTTTGACAGAAGCTGGTACGGACGGGTTCTCGTTGAGCGTGTAGACGGTTTTTGTTCTGCCGATGATTGGAATCGGGCATACAGGGAAATAAACGATTTCGAGCGATACCTTACCTGCAACGGCACCTTGCTCATGAAATTTTGGCTTGATGTTTCCGAGGAGGAGCAACTGAAAAGATTCAGAAGCCGCGCCGATGACCCGGCGAAAAGGCACAAGATCACGGAGGATGATTGGCAGAACCGTTCCAAGCGGAAGCTTTATGATGACGCACTTTACGATATGCTCAAATATACTGACACGCAGTTTGCACGGTGGAACATTATCCCCGCCAATGACAAAAAAGCCGCGCGCACAGCGATCCTTGATAAGATAACAAGTGCTGTGAACGAGGCTTTGGTACAGATCATGTATTAATGTCCGAATTTGCAGGGCGCTTTATAAAATTCTACAAGATCAAGAGCAAGCTCTTCACCGTCTGCAGAAAAGCCCAGTTTTCGGGCAAGTTCGGCATCGGTATACCGTCTATCAAGTGTAACGCGTTTGACCTCACAGCGATACATGAAATTCATTACCGTTCTTGCCATGATAATAAGAGCTTCCTCATCATCCACACCCGGAGCGGCACAGACAGCCTCAAGTTCATTTACGTTACCCTTCATTCTGCAGGTACACACACCGATGATGTGATTGATCTTTGTTGCATCCTCATTCACGTCTGCGGCAAAATAAGTGTATGAGTCAGCCTTATACGGCACAGCACACAGCTCACAAAGCTCCTTTGCCAAAGCAGCATCCATTACAGGTTTAACAGCAAGCATTTTTGTCTTCCTTTTCTTAAATAGATTTTAGGTATTTGATCTCATCCTCTGTAAGGAATCTGTACTTACCGAGGGGCAAAGCATCATCTGTAAGCTCGCCTATGCTTATACGTCTTAGCTTTGTTATCTTAAAGCCGGCGTGCTCACACATTCTGCGGATCTGTCGGTTACGACCTTCCGAAAGAACGATACGGACCCGCGAGGAAGTTTCCGTGCTATCAACAAGCGTTACCTCGGGGCGCTTTATCATGTATCCGTCGATCTCAAATGGCTCGCCTATCCTATAGGCATCCTCCTCGGTAAGGCGGCACGGTATTTCAGCTATGTATGTTTTTGTAAGGCCGTGGGATGGGTGAGTCATTCGGTTGGTAAGCTCACCGTCGTCGGTCATGATAATCAGTCCTTCGGAATACATATCGAGCCTGCCCACGGGGTATACTCTTGATCGAAGTCCACGTGTCAGGTCACGAACGGTAAGCCTTCCCTCCTCGTCGGACATGGTGCATACATATCCCACAGGCTTATTGAGAAGAATATATGTACGGCGGAGCTCTCCGCCTATGGCTGTCGGTCTGACCGGCTTTCCCTTATATTCCACACGGTCACACTCGGGGTCTATCTTGCAGCCGAGCTTAGCTGTCTCACCGTTGACCTTTACAAGTCCGCGTTCTATCTCAGCTTCAGCCGCACGGCGTGACATAATGCCGCAATCGGTAAAATATTTTTGAAGTCTGACTTCTGCCATTAGTGTGTACCTTTCTCTGTTAATTACCGTCCGAACAGTCTGAGTATGCGCTCAAAAAGGGACGGCTTTTCATCACTCTCCGCAACGGAATGCTCGGCAAACAACGGGATCGAGCCTATTTCTTCACCGTCTGCATAAAACACAGCTCTCGCCAATGCATCTCCAATGTTTACCGGTGCGGGAAAATATCTGTCCGCTTCGATCCTCGTTACAACACGAGACCCCTTCGGCAGCACTGCTGAGAAAAAATCCCGATTAGAGCATCTTACGGACTGTGATACTCCGCCAACCACAGGAAGGTCATAGAATATCTGTCTCGGCTCGGCAACACTGATACGCTCAAGGGTATCAAATCCAAGATCGAGCATACGCTTGTGATCCTCCCAGTCATTCGGTGCGTTAAGAGTCACCGCGACGAGCCTGATCCCGCCACGCTCCGCCGCAGAAACAAGGCATCTGCCGCTTCTCTTAGTGAAGCCCGTCTTAACACCTACGGCACCTTCATAGGTCTTCAAAAGCCTATTATGATTTACAAGGCTTCGTATACCATCTTCACCGTTCAAGGGTACCGTCTTGTTATGAGTAGAAACAATCTCGCAAAAAAGCTCATTCTTCATAGCCTCGCGGGTGATCATTGCGAGATCATGAGCTGTTGTATAGTGTTCCTCATCATCAAGTCCGTGGGGATTTGTGAAATGGGTATTTCGCGTTCCAAGCTTCCTTGCACGTTCGTTCATAAGAGCCGCAAACTCTTCTGTGCCGCCTGATACCGCATAGGCGAGTGCTGTGGCGGCATCATTTGCGCTCTCCAGCATGAGTCCGTAAAGGAGCTCCTTCACCGTCAGCTTTTCTCCTGCCTTCAGGTACATGGAAGAGCCCTCAACTCCAACAGCCTCAGGAGCCACCTCGACTACACGGTCAGTGTTCCCCTGCTCTATAACAACCAACGCTGTCATAATCTTTGTGGTACTTGCCATGGGAAGCCTTTGTTCGCAGTTCTTTTCAAATAGTATCTCGCCGCTTTCGGTTTCAATAAGCACCGCTGATTCTGCGGAGACTCGAAGCTCATCTTCTGCTTTGACCGTGCAAGGAATCACAGACAAAACGGAAAGAAGCAAAGCAATGCCGCTACTAAATATTCTATTTACCATTTTCGGACACCTCTCTGTATATCGTACAGCCTTAGTATCCTTCAAAGACAGATCGGTATGCGGCTTCGGAGACTATTATTTTAAGCCTTGAGGGGGATGTTTTTTACTTTTTTGAAAAAGCTGCCTTGATCTTTTCGATAAGTTCGGGAGAACGTTCAATAAAGGAAATGACACGTGATGCAGTATCCTCTACGCCTGCGGGAGCGTTTACGTTAAGTATCTCTGTGTGTCCTTCTGCGTCGATAACGATAAAGCATACGGGAGACACGGTGATTCCTGTTCCTCCGCCTCCGCCGTAATTATTGAATACAGGCTTTCCGTTCTGCACCGGAGTATCCTTTTTGAGATAATCAAGTCCTCCCGACGCATAGCCTACTGTCACCTTGGAAACAGGAATGATGGTAACACCTGAGGGAGTTGTTACAGCCTCGCCGAGAACTGTGTTTGAATCAAGCATCGTTTTGATGCTTTCAAGAGAAGTTCTGATAATTTCGCTCTGCTTGTTATCTGCCATTTTTGAGTCCTGCCTTTCGTGAATCATTATTAGAATTTTTATTATTTGCGTTTTCGCTGTCATGCTTCAGCTTAATTAAAAGGACATCCACACCTGTACGTAAGGCATCGAGGATGCGAAGCTTAACGGTCAGATCAAATATAAAGCCTATCCCTTCGCCGGTATAGTCACACTTAACTGCAAGAGAATCGGTATCCTTAAGCTTAAGTTTTGTCTTGCAGTCAAGGAGCTCTATGAGATATGAGACAGACTGAGATACGATGCCGTATGTGATTGCCGCAGATGCCGCATCAGCACCGCCCACTGTCACATCAAGCCGTGTAACGACCGTTCTGAGCCTTCCCGTATAAACATCGAGACGCTCAAGTATTTTGACAACAAGAGAAATGGTATTTACGATGCTTCCCTTTTCACGTTTTTCCTTTGGCTTTGACTTTTTTTCTTCTTTTTTAGCCTGCTTTTCAGCATCCCTTGAAATCTTAGCGGCTTTTTCCGCTTCTATCAAGGCGAGGTATTTCTTATGCGAAAATTTACGAAGCTTAAGCTTCTTTTCTTTTTTGGGAAGTATCTTAAGCATCAAAGGACCTGCGCCCACCTTCAGCGTAATATCACCGTCTGAAATAACACGGACCTTGGCGCTTGTCATAAGAAGGAGAAAAACAAGAAGCACTATCACGCCGATCACTGTGAGAGCTGTCATTGCGGTATTCTCCTTTCTTTAAATTTAATTTATTCTTCTTCCACCATGTGCAGCTGCTCGGAGCTTTCCGAAGGACGTATGGGCTGACCGTCTGCTGCTGTTATATCCGGGAGCTCGGATACGGAGCTCAAGCCGAATACGCGAAGAAAATTGTCTGTCGTGCGATAAAGCATGGGTCTGCCGGGTACATCAAGCCTGCCGCATGGCTCTATGAGCTTTTTTTCAACCATAGACGACACCGCATAGCTTGAATCAACGCCGCGCACTGTATCAATAAAGGCACGTGTTACCGGCTGATTATATGCGACTACGGCAAGCACCTCAAGGGATGAGTTTGAAAGATGTCCGCCGCGGCGGATACCAAGTGCACTCCTTATATATGCGCCATACTCCTCGCGTGTACATATCTGACACGAATCGGGAAACAGCACCATCATGATACCGCGTGAAATATCCTCGCAGTTGTTGTATTTTTCAGCAAAGTCGCTGACGATGCGCTTACAAAGAGGCAGCGATATGTTCATTGCCTCTGCAAGCTTCGCATACTCCACGGGATGTCCCGCCGCAAAGAGAACTGCCTCGATTATCCTTTCGCATTTGGGAATATTCTCGGAAAGGTCTTCCTCCTCCTCAGTCACGGACAGCGGAGCATTATTGGTTTTCTCTGTTTCTTCGCTCTCCTGTGTCTGCAGGAGGTCTTCTTCAAGAATCATATTGTAACAAAGCCTTTCTTTGATTTTTGACGTTTATTCTGCAACGATCTGCCCTGTGACATCTGCATCCGCCTCACTCTCAAACATGGCACCAAGTCTTTCCTCATCGAAATCCTCGGCAAGAGTCAAGTGTATATGACCATTGGCAGGCACAACTCCGTCCTCAGCTTCCAGATCCTCGTCGGAAATTCCGAGAAATCCGCTTCTGAGCATCTCAAGCACAGCCATAAACTTTGCAATAAGCTCCGAACGGCTTCTTGATCCCGAGAAATAGTCATCGAGATAAATATGACCTGTTTTTTTGATGCTTCTCACCAGCGTTGAAGCGACGGACAGCACCGATACCTGCGGTCTGTTTACAAGAGGCTCAAATCTCTCCTTGGCTTTTTCATCGGTTATACGCACCTCCGAAAGGGCACGCTCAAGGGCACGCTTCAAAAGCTCGGGAGCATGGTCGGCAACATATGTCTTATCTATGGATATCTCGTCCTGCTCCTTGACCATACGGAGACCGTACGTAGCGTAAAGCAGATTCATATTTGCCGCCGCCATCTTTGCACGCTGGTACTCAAGAACTGCCTCAACAAGGGACGCTCTCGGGTCCTCGTCCTCCTCACTCTTGGGAAGCAGCATACGGCTCTTTATGAGCATAAGCTCGCTTGCCATGAGAAGGAACTCAGAGGCGATCTCGATATCACGGTTCTCTTCTGCATTGATATACTCCATATACTGCGAGCAAAGCTCTGCTATGGGGATATCGTTAATATCAATCTTATTCTTTGAGATCAGCGTAAGAAGGAGGTCAAGGGGGCCTTCAAACTGATCCAGCTTATAGCTAATATGTTCCATTACAAAACCGTACTTCTGTCAGAATATCGGTATGAGGGATACGATCCACTCAAATGCATCCAGGATAAGATTTAAGAGCTTTGACAGCGGGTAAGAAATGATATCCGTCCTCCAGAGAAGGAAGAACAGGCCGAGCATGATATACTGCTCATATTTCATTACAGCAAAGTAATACTTAGCGGGAAGGAACTGGAGAAATATCCTTGAACCGTCAAGAGGCGGCACGGGAATCAGATTGAACAGTCCAAGAGAAAGACTCATGAAAACGAAGGACTGCAGGAACAGCAGCCAGACAAACTTGAGTCTCTCCACAAAAGCAATGTCTGAAAGTAACCGGTCCAACACACTGTATCGTAAAACAATACTGATACCATCTCCGCGGAAGCCTATGAAATACGCAGAGAAATAGAACAGAACAACTCCGATAAATGCCATAATGAAGTTTGATGCGGGGCCGGCCGCGGCGCAAAGAGCCATATCACGCTTCGGATTTTTAAAATATCGGGTATTGACCGGGACAGGCTTTGCCCAACCAAAGCGGAACAGCAGCATACAGATAGCTCCGATAGGGTCAAGGTGCCGCAGGGGATTCAGAGAAAGTCTTCCGAGGTTTCTCGCAGTCGGATCCCCCAGACGCATGGCAATATATCCGTGAGCGACCTCATGAACCGTTAGCACGATCAGAAGCACAGGTATGCGTATCAGTATTTCCTGTAAAGGTACACCGAGAAAGTTCAATTTAACATCTCCTTTTATTCTCAGTTGTCGAGGGAAATAATATCCTCAAAGGTCTCCCGTCTGACCGCAACATATGGCTCTCCGTCTTTTATCATAACGACGGGAGGTCTCGGGATGCGGTTATAATTTGACGCCATGGAATAGTTATAAGCGCCCGTAACGAGGACTGCTATAATGTCCCCTCTTTCGGGAGTGGCAATTTTGATACCTTCGGCAAGAAGGTCTCCGCTTTCACAGCATCTACCTGCAAGAGTACACTCAAAGTCGGCTTCCTCGCCTGCGTGTGATGCATTTAAAACGGTATACTTGGACTGGTAGAGAGTATATCTGGGGTTATCAGTCATTCCGCCGTCTACGGATACGTAGTTACGGAAGCCTTCGATCTCCTTGACCGAGCCACAGGTGTAAAGAGTCGCGCCTGCAGCGGCTACCACAGATCTTCCCGGTTCCATGTGAATATCGGGAAGCTTCAGCCCAAGATCTTGGCACATCTTTTTGACCTCATCGGCAAGAAGCCGTACATTTTCGGCATAGTCTATCTCCGGGTCATCCTCGGTATATCTCACGCCGAAGCCGCCTCCGAGATTAAGCACAGGAGCCTCAAAGGAGCAATCATCACGCATATCACGAATAAAGCGGAGCATGATATCTGCGGCATCGCGGAAGGTATCTATATCGAAAAGCTGAGATCCGACATGGCAATGGAAACCGCAAAGCTCCACATTTTCGAGAGTCAGCGCAAGTCTCACGATACGCTCGGCATCTCCTGTAACGATAGCACTTCCAAACTTTGAATCCACGTTGCCTGTGATGATCTTTTTATGAGTATGGGGGTCGATTCCCGGAGTGATCCTGAGAAGTATCTTTTGCTTCTTCTCAGCTCTTTCGGCTATCTCGTCAAGGACAAGAAGCTCATCAACTCCGTCCACCACGATGTGACCGACACCAAGCTTCAGGGCATACTCAAGATCGGTATCGGTCTTGTTATTTCCGTGGAAAAAGATATTTTCCATAGGATAACCTGCAGCGAATGCCGTTGCAAGCTCACCCGAGGACACACAGTCCGCGAGCATCTCCTCCTCAGCCATTATCTCGTAAAGTCTCTTGAAGCAGAGAGCCTTTCCCGCATAAACGGGGGCGCTTCCCTTTCCGAAATTCTCGCTGAAGGCACGACGGTACATACGGCACATCTCGCGGATACGGTTTTCGGAAATTATGATAGCGGGAGTGCCGAAGCGCTCTGCAAGCTCAACTGCATCGAGTCCGTCTATGGTAAGATGTCCTGAATTACCTATATCAAAGGAAGGATGAAGTATCATATCAGTATTACGTCCTTTTGAAAAATTTATGCGCTCAGTTAAGTCCGCAATGGGATGTGATCTCGCGCCAAAGATCGTCCTTACCCGCTCCGCTGACGGATGAGTAAAGGATAACAGCATCAGCGTACTTCACAAGCTCCTCATTCTCAAGTATCTCTGTGATCTTACGCTTTTCGGTTGCGTTAAGCTTATCAGCCTTGGTAGCGACTACTATAAAGGGCTGCTCTGCCGCCACAAGGTATTCCATCATACCGAGGTCGTCCTTTGTGGGGCCGATACGGCTGTCCACGAGACAAACTGTCAGCTTGAGAAGGTCGATATTGGGATTATTGGTAAAGTAACCGTCTGTGAGAGCAGACCAGCGCTTTTTGTCCTCAAGAGTTCTCTTTGCATAGCCGTACCCGGGCATATCGACGAGATAAAGGGCGCGGTCTACGCTGTAAAAGTTCACGGTGATGGTCTTTCCGGGCGATCCGCTGACACGGGCGAGAGATTTCCGCCCGATTAGAGAATTTATAAGAGAGCTTTTGCCCACATTGCTTCGTCCCGCGAAAGCGACCTGCGGCTTTTTCTCTGCAGGAAACTGTGAAGGAAGACCTGCGGATATTTTAAGTTCTGTCTTATTGAGATTAAGTTTCACGTCATTATCCTTTCGCGCTTTATTTTTCGGACACGGCTCTTATCCATCGGGAAACTGACGGCGTGACCATTGCCGCGCTATCCGTTCTCTTCAAGTCTTTTTCTTTAGCTGCCGAATCCTCTTTTTCACTGTCGCCTCCGACAAGCGCGGCGGCAAGCACCTCATCGAGTCGTCTGCAAGGGATAAACACGAGCTCCTCTCGCACCTGAACATCAAGCTTCTCAAGATCTGCTACGTTTTGTTCGGGAATGATAACGCGCTTTATGCCCTGAGTATAAGCGGCAGTGGTCTTTTCACGAAGTCCGCCTATGGGAAGTACACGTCCTGTAAGAGTGACCTCGCCGGTCATAGCGGTATCACACCTTACGGGAGTGCCTGAAAGTGCGCTGGCTATAGCTGTGGTGAGAGTTACGCCCGCAGAAGGTCCGTCCTTCGGTACAGCACCCTCGGGAACATGGATATGTATATCACGTGTTTTATAGAAGTCACCTGCAATTCCGAGAGATGCGGCATTTGCGCGGACATAGCTGTATGCTATGTGCGCCGACTCCTTCATTACGTCACCGAGAGTACCTGTAAGCTCAAGCTTACCTGTGCCCTCCATGACTGTGACCTCCACCTTAAGAAGGTCTCCGCCCACCTCAGTATAAGCAAGACCGTTTACAACACCGACAGGGTCCTCTGTGTACATTTCGTCGTCGTTATACTTACGGGCTCCCATAAATTCGCGAAGTCTGTCCATATTGACAGTCACGCTCCGGCGCTCATTATCGAGGAGGAATTTTGCACACTTACGGCAGAGAGATGCGATCTCACGCTCAAGGTTACGGACTCCCGATTCCCTTGTATAGCCCATGATAAGCTCCATGAGCACATCATCGCCGATCTTTAACGTGCGCTTATTAAGTCCGTGACGGGAAAGCTGCTTCGGTACAAGGTGATTCTTTGCAATGGCAAGCTTCTCTCGGGGAGTATATGTATGGAGCTCGATGATCTCCATTCTGTCGATAAGGGGTGTGGGGATAGTGTCAAGTGTATTTGCGCTCGCAAGGAACAAGCAATCGGAAAGATCCACGGGGAGCTCCACAAAATGATCGCGGAACTCACAGTTCTGCTCGCTGTCGAGAACCTCAAGGAGTGCGGATGCCGGGTCTCCGTGAGCATCGCGGCAGACCTTGTCGATCTCGTCAAGCTGAATTACAGGGTTCATGGTACCTGCTTCGATAAGAGCTGTTATGATACGTCCCGGCATTGATCCGATGTAGGTCTTACGATGTCCGCGGATATCGGATTCATCTCTGACTCCGCCGAGAGACACGCGGGCATATTTCTTATTCATGGCGGCGGCAATGGATCTTCCGAGAGATGTCTTACCGACTCCGGGAGGTCCGACAAAGCAGATGATCTGGCCCTTGAGATCGGGATTCATCTTCTTGACCGCGAGAAATTCAAGTATACGCTCCTTTACCTTCTCAAGTCCGTCATGATCCTCATTGAGGATACGTTCTGCCGACTGAAGGTCGAGTCTGTCGGTGGATTTCTTTCCCCAAGGAATGTCAAGGCAGGTCTCAAGGTAGCCTCTTGAAACGGTCGCCTCGGGAGAGCCGAAGGGAGTCTTGGAAAGACGGTTTACTTCCTTCATGAGCTTTTTTTCAACCTTTTCAGGGAGGAGAGCGCTTCTGATCTTCTCCATGAATTCGGCAACATCGTCGCCGGAATCCATTCCAAGCTCACCCTGAATAACCTTAAGCTGTTCTCTGAGATAGTATTCCCTCTGATTCTCGTCGATCTGCTCCTTGACCTTCTTATGGATAACGCTTTCTGTGCGGATAAGCTTTAACTCATCCTCGATTATCACGCAAAGAAGCTCAAGACGGCGGTGTGGATCGGCACATTCAAGTATCTGCTGCTTGTCCTGATAACGCACAAGTGCACTTGAGGCAATAAAATCAGCGAGCATTCCGGGAGCCTTGATAGCCTTTGCCGCAAGGAGAAGATCCCCTGCGCCCTGAGGCACGAACTGAAGCATACCCTCAAGTGAGGACACAGCCTCTCTCATAAGCGCTTCGGTCTTTATATCGGAATACGATGCATCCACTGTAACATTTTTTGATATTACGTCAGCGCAGAAGCAACCGTCCTTTTCAAAATATGCGGCAGCAACCCCGCGGCATACTCCCTCAGCGATAACGCGGAAGGTATCCTCCGGAGTTTTTAAAGAGTGCTTTATCTTAACGACGCATCCCGTTTTATAAAGGTCTGCGGGAGTGGGTGCTTCAACAGAGATGTCCTTCTGAGTCGCAAGAAATATGTACATATCACGATCGAGTGCTGCGTTTAAAGCATTTATGGATATCTCACGCTGAAGCTCAAAATTTATGGGCATTGACGGAAAAGCAACAAGCCCGCGAAGAGGAATAACGGGAAGCGAGAGCTTTTCGATTTTTTCTATGGTTCTTGCCATTTGATTTTCCTTTCGGGTCAATAAACAAACATTTTTGCATCTTAAAAAAATTATTTCATTATAGTATATCATAAAAACTCAAATAAATCCATAGAGAATTTGAATATTTACGCATTTTTCATTTGTTTTATGACTTTATTCACGCGAGATACCGATTTAGAGACGCCTACATCCTTGACAAAGGCAGAAAATACTGTTAGAATATTTAAGATACTGATGTAAAGGGGTTGACAGAGTGGTCACACGAGCAGATAAATTATTCGAAAAATTTTCGCTGTCGCGCAATGGGGTAATAGCACTGCCCATCACGGTAAGCGAGAGCTCAGACGGAAGTATTTCCTACTCCGTATATAAAAAGCTTATGCGTAAGGTATCAGCCTTTGAAAAGACTTACAAAGACCCATTTTGCGAAGATAACGCAGACAAGCTGCGTGCCATATGTGAGCCTTTGATGAAAAAGCACGGCTACAGCATAAGCGGTGACCCTGAAATACTCACAGAGCTTGAAGCCAGAGTTTCACCTCCGCGCGGCAAGGCAGATACAATTATTCTGAAAACCTGCGACGAGATCGCAAAATACCCCGCCGACACTACGCTTTGGAACCTTGATGTTGACGACGAGGATACCGCAGATGTTATTTGCGCAGTCATTGAAAACGGGCACGTCGCCGCATATGCCTGTGTCAACGATGCACGGGATGCAGACGGCTATGAGATCACCGTAGAGTGTGCGCCTCAATACCGCGGGCGCGGGTTTGCATCATCCTGTGCCGCAGCTCTTACAGGCTATCTTATATCTGAGGCAAAGGCATCTGTCGTTTATTACAAATGCCGAAGCTCTAACTCAGCTTCAAGACGCGTTGCCGAAAAGGCAGGCTTTACATACACCGGGCGGAGTATGACCTTCGTCTACGAAAGATAATGTGGATATTGAAAGGATATAGCTATGGCTTTTGATGCCGGAATACTCAGAGCCGTCATAAGGCAGATCGGGCACGACTGCATTGACGGCAGGACAGACAAGATCTATCAGCCTGAGCGAGATGAGGTCGTTTTCGTTCTCCGCGCAGGCGGTAAGGAGCACAGACTTCTCATAAACGCCGGTTCATCCTGTCCAAGGATGAACCTTACCGGGATCAAGGTGGAGAATCCCGCCACTCCCCCCATGTTCTGCATGATGCTCCGAAAGCACTTTGCGGGAGCTAAGCTGACAGAAGTGTCTCAGCCCGGATTTGAGCGAGTGGCAAGGCTTACCTTTGAGTGTCACGATGACCTTGGATTCAGGACAAGCAAGCATATCATCTGCGAGATCATGGGTAAGTACAGTAATATTATCGTTACCGATGCGGACGACAAGATAATCGGAATACTCAAGCCAATCGACTTTGCCGCAAGCACCATACGCCAGCTTCTGCCCGGAATGAAGTATACCCTTCCTCCCGCGCAGGACAAGCTTGATCCATTAAGCGTTGACAGAGATGCCTTCAACGCGGCGGCAAGAGGTGCTGACATAACAAAGAGTGCCGTTAAGTTTTTAAGTACAAGCTTTCTCGGCCTTGCGGCAGTCACTTCCCGCGAGATCGTACACAGAGCCGCAGGCAACTGTGATGCTACTCTTGCCGAGTGTGCCGACACTCTTTTCGACAAGCTGAAAGAGGTAGTTCTCTCCGCAGATGCAGGCGGAGTTGAGCCTTCAATGGCAAAAAGCGATGACGGTATGCCTATTGAGTATCTCTACACACGTCTCACTCAGTATGAAGGTGCGGCAGATGTCACCGTATTCGATACAGTCGGTGAGCTTATAGACGAGTTTTACCTGAAGCGTGCAGGCGAGGAAAGACTTCGCCGCCGTGCCGCAGACATATTCCGCATACTGAGTGCCGCAGAAGCGAGGATCACAAAAAAGATCGCCCTTCAGCGCGAGGAGCTTGACAAGTGCGAGATGGGTGAGACCTACAAGAAGTACGGTGATCTTATTACCGGAAGCATCTACATGATGAAGCGCGGAATGAAGTCGGTGACTCTTTCGGACTGGTACGTCGACGGCGAGATGATAGAGATACCCCTTTCCGACAGGCTCACTCCCGCGCAGAATGCTCAAGCATACTATAAGAAGTACAATAAATCAAAAAGCGCAAAGGTACACCTTACGGAACAGCTAAATTCTGCTGAACGGGAGCTTGAGTACATCGGTACTGTTTTCGACAGCCTTACACGTGCACAGACCGAGCGTGAGCTTTCGGAGATACGCGCGGAGCTTTATCACAGCGGATATGCTTCAAAGATGAAAAACTACACGGAAAAGAAACGTCAGGCTCCCATTATAATGAAGTTCGAGACCACGGACGGACACACGGTCCTCTGCGGCAAGAATAACATTGCCAACGACCACCTTACAACAAAGCTTGCAAACAGAAGTGACTGGTGGTTCCACGTCAAGGGACAGCCCGGGTCACACGTAGTGCTTGAATGCTTCCCCGGAGAAAGCGATCCGTCGGAATCCGCATTCACGGAGGCTGCCATGATCGCCGCTTACCACTCCTCGGCAAGAGAAGGAGTCAGCGTACCCGTAGACTACACGAAGGTCCGCGAGGTCAAGAAGCCTGCCGGATCGAAGCCGGGGTATGTGATCTATCACACAAACTGGACTGCTTATGTTACCCCCGATGAGGAAAAAGTCAAAAAAATGATGAAATAAAAGATAGACCCTGTGCTTTCGCACAGGGTCTCAGACCGCTGACAAAGGTCTTGCGCTGACAAAATGCACAAAAGTTTTGTGAGGGCCTTTTTTAAAAGGGCGCAGGGTCTTGGGACAGAGTCCCGAGTCGCCGCTACTTCGCTAAACGAAGTAGGGCAGAGGGCGAAATTCCCCTTATTCGTCCAAAAAGCGACCCGTACCAAACGAAGTTTGGTGACGCACTTCGCGCAAGCGAACGTGCTGCAGCTCGCGCATTCCTTTTACTTTTGATTTAGTCTTTGTTTTATTTGACAAACCCTGTGCTTTCGCAAAGGGTCTGTCTTTTGTAGCTTATTCCTTCTCTGATGTAAGGAACTTATAAACAAGTGCCGCAAGAACTCCACCGACAAGGGGAGCTACGATAAACACCCAAACATTCGCAAGAGCGTCTCCGCCTACGAAGAGCGCGGGTCCAAAGCTTCTTGCAGGGTTTACGGATGTTCCGGTAAATGAAATACCGAGGATATGTACCAGTGTAAGTGTAAGACCGATAACGATACCTGCAACAGCACCGTTCTCGACCTTGCTTGTAACGCCGAGAATGGCAATAACGAATACGAAAGTGAGAATGATCTCAACAATGATGGAAAGTGCGATATTTCCCTCGTAAAGAGCGTTTGCGCCAAGTCCTGTTTCCTTGCCCACAAGCGCCATAAGTGTTGCCGCACCTGCGATAGCTCCGGCGAACTGTGCAATGATGTAGCCTGCAAAGTCCTTCAAGGAGAGCTTCCCTGATACGAGCATTGCGATTGATACTGCGGGGTTGATGTGGCATCCGGATACGTTACCGATGGAATATGCCATGGCTACGATAACAAGACCGAACGCGAGTGCTGTGAGAAGATAGCCTGTGCCGTTTTCTGCAGAGCAGCCTACAACAGCCGCTGTACCGCAGGCGAAAAGTACCAGCACGAAGGTGCCGATAAATTCCGCAAGATACTTCTTGATGGATTTCATGTGATCCTCATGAAATAAATTTTTTGGGGGTACTGTAATAATTATATGCGAAATCGCGCATAAGTTCAAGTATTTATGCAAAAGTCGAGATAAATAATTTACTTTGCGTACGAAATATGGTATAATAGTTGTGACCTCTGGTGCTCTCGCATCGTTATTATTAGTGGAAACAAATAATTTATCAGCCTCAAGGCAGAAAGGTACGAAAAAGCATGAAAGGCAAAAATAAATGTAAGATACTCAAGGAAATACGTGCAGAGATAGCGCGCGCAAATGATATCGAATGGGTAACGGAGAACTGTACCTTCAAGGGTGAATGCCGTGGTACCTGTCCAAAGTGTGAGGCTGAGGTCAGAAAGCTTGAACGTGCCCTTACGTCAAGAAAGCGACTTGGGAAGGCTGTTGCGCTGACCGGTCTTTGCGCAGGTCTTATTACCGCAGGCACCTCATGCGGCATTGAGGACTTGGTAGAAGAATACCAAGGTATGGGATTTGTTGGTCCTGACAAGAGTTTTGAAATTGAGGACGACGGAAGCACTTCCGATGTAAAGGAAGCAAGTAACAGCATTGAAGTAATAAAAGACGGAGAAGTTATGGGTATGGTTATCAAGGAAACAGAAATGGGTGAGCTTCCCGAAGATGAAGAAAACGAAAGCGAAGAAAGTATTTTCGAGCTTCTCGGAGATATTGTAGCTTATTCTGCAGACAATTTTGCTTCTACGGAAGTTGTAAAATACCGTGCTCTTGAAAGCATATACCTTGTCGGCTTTATAGACACAGAATATGCCGATGACACAGAATTTACGATTCCCGCAGGTGAGATTTTTGACCTCATAGGAAAAAGTGACGATTATGATATGTACATGATTTCTTACGGCGGACAGAAATTTGGCTGTGACCGTGCAGGCTTTGAGTATATTGCTGCCGAGGCAGAATAATGAAAAGCATATTCCCATCCATAGGTATGGAACGTCTTCGTATGGGGACAGACGGAGAAGGTATTACGACTCTCGTTTGCGCCGCAGGCTGTCCTCTCAGGTGCGCCTACTGTCTGAATCCGCAAAGCTCCACTGAAAAAAAGCCGCCTGTGTACATATTTACTCCCGAGTCTCTCTATGAAAAGGTGAAGATAGACGCGCTTTATTTCCTTGCAACCGGGGGAGGTGTAACCTTTGGCGGAGGCGAGCCACTTTGCTACAGCGGATTCATCACAGAATTTGCCCGAATTGCCAAGGGAATGAGGCTAAACGCCGAAACGAGCCTTTGGGTATCGGAAAGCTCGCTTCGACAAGCAGCAAAGGTAATCGACACATTTTTTGTTGACATCAAAGACATGAATCCGAGTATCTACAAGGCATATACGGGAAGAGATGGCGAACGGGTATATGAAAACTTAAAACTTCTTGCAGGTCTTGTCCCGTCTGAGAAAGTTGTAATAAGGCTTCCGCTTATCAAGGGCTACAACTGTGATCGCGACCGTGACAAAAGTGAGGAAAGGCTCCGTGCTCTCGGTTATTCGCGATTTGACCGCTTTGATTACATAGCAAAATAATACACGAAAGGACTTTCCATATGGCAAATGTATTTCCCCGCACCAATGTCGGCGGTGTATCACTTCCTCGAATGCTTATGGGTACGAACTGGCTCATGGGCTACAGCCACAGGAGCTATGCGGCAGACCTCGGAATCCGCGAGCGCTACAGCTCTCCGGAGGCGTTCTTGCCTGTAATTGAAGAATACATGAAATACGGCATCGACGCCATTATGGGTCCCATCAGCGGCGATGCCATTGCTACCGAAGCTGTACATTACGCCGAGGACAAGCTCGGAAAGAAGATAATCATTATCGACACGCCTTGGATGAACGTTGATGATACCCCCGAAGCACGCGCCGAGGCTGAGCGTGTTATAAAGCACAGCGCTGAGATCGGAAGTACCTTCTGCCTCGTTCATCACGGCTGTGCAGAACAGCTTGTGAACAAAAACAAGCGCACCATGGATCGCTTGCCCGATTATCTCTCTATGATCCGCGATGCGGGCATGGTTCCCGGGTTGTCCGCGCATATGCCGGAGCTAATTCTCTACAGCGATGCCAACGAGTACGATGTTGAGACCTACATACAGATATTCAACTGCATGGGATTCTTAATGCAGATAGAGATCGAAAGCGTGGCGCGTATAATTCAGAATGCAAAAAAGCCCGTTATGACGATCAAGCCCTTTGCGGCAGGAAGATGTACTCCATTCGTGGGACTTACCTTCAACTGGAACGTCATACGCGAGTGTGATATGATAACAGTGGGCGCTTCGACCCCCTACGAGGTAAAGGAGGACATTGAGCTGTCCTTTGAGATCCTTGAGCATCGCTTCCCCAAAATCGCCGCAAGAAGTTCACCCGCAAAGCAGGAGATACTTGGACACAAATAAAAAATAAAGCTGTCGTTTGAGTCAAACGACAGCTTTCAGCTTGCTGACAAACCCTGTGCTTTGGTACAGGGTTTGTCAAATTAAACAAAGACTAAATCAAAAGTAAAAGGAATGCGCGAGCTGCAGCAAGTTCGCTTGCGCGAAGTGCGTCACCAAACTTCGTTTGGTACGGGTCGCTTTTTGGACGAATAAGGGGGATTTCGCCCTCTGCCCTACTTCGTTTAGCGAAGTAGCGGCGACTCGGGGCGCTGCCCCAAGACCCTGCGCCCTTTTAAAAAAGGTCGATCAAAACTTTTGTGCATTTTGTCAGCGCAAGACCTTTGTCAGCGGCCTAAAAGCTGTCGTTTGAGTCAAACGACAGCTTTGTTTTCATTTTACCACCGATTCATATACCTTTTCAATTGCTTCTCCGAATGCGCTCTTATCAAAGGATGAGGCGATCTCCTCGCTTCTCTTGCCTGCGATCCGTCTCCACTCGGGATCGGCGGCTATATTGGCAATATCCTCGAGGAATTCCTCAGCCGAGGTATATTCATATCCGTTTTCGCCCTGCTTTATAACGTCCTCCAGGCATCTGTCCTTTCTGCAAAGAAGAGGAAGTCCGTTTGCCGCGGCTTCCACATAGGTAAGTCCCTGGGTCTCGCTGGTAGATGCGCTGACAAACAGGTCACCAAGCTGATAATAGTCCTGGACCTCCGAGGGATCCACCATACCTGTGAAGATAACCTTTTTACCGACACCGAGCTTTTCGGCAGTTTCCTGAAGCTCTTCTCTGGCAGGACCGTCACCAACAATAAGGAATACAAGACTGTCATTCATCTCCGCAGCTCTTGCAAACAGCTGAAGAAGCTCCCCGATATTCTTTTCAGTACCGAGTCTGCCGAGATTCACAAGAACGGTCTTGTCCTTCGTGATACCAAGCTGTTCCCTTTTCTGCTCACGTTTCTCCTCGGTAATTCGCTGCTGATGCTGATCAAGGGCAATACCGCTTGGAACAACGTCAATTATTTTGTCTACACCGTAGCTGTGAAGCGCATCCTCTACCTTATGGGTCGGTGCTATCACGCGGTCAACCTTTTTAAGACGGCGGCGCGAGAACATTCTTACTACCGTATTACCAAGCCTTTTACCGGGAATAAGGTACGCAACATACTGCTCATAAAGTGTGTGATAAGTATGAACGATGGGAGCCCCTGTGCGCTTTGATATTCTTATGGCGTACTGGAAGCTGAAGAACTCGCACTGGCTGTGGATCACATCCGGAGACCACTCGATTAGCTCAGCTATAAGCTTGTGTCTGAATGATGTTGGTACACGGACATTGGGATAGACGCCGAACGGGAGCGACCTGATATAATACACATCTCCCTCGCGGCGGCTTCTCATTTTCTCCGAAAGAGTCAGAATTTTGACCTCATGACCCTTTTCAATGAGCTCATCGCGTAGATTCATAACAGAAGTGACCACACCGTTGGTCTTTGTCGTAAACAGATCCGTGGTTATGAGTATCTTCATTATTTATGATCCTGTCTTTCTTAGATTTGTGGTAATGTTTTCACCCACAGGAATGGAAGACTATAGAGCTTTTTGCCCCTTTAATTAAGCTTACCGATAAATTCCGTAAGAGCTTCGAAGCTTCCGTTGGGGTAAATGGAAATATCCTTACCCGAACGGTTTATGAGATTATCTGTAAGCAAGAACACCTTCATTCCGAGCGTTTCACTTATCATGTCCTCGTCAACATCATTTCCTACCATCAGGCACTCCTCAGGGGACACTCCAAGTCTCTCACACACCTCGATGTAATACTTTGGATTCGGCTTGCAGTAATGTGAATTATCGTAGGTTGTATATATTTCGAAATCCGCGGGAACAAGTCCTGCCCAGCGTATTCTTGCCTCCGTTGCCGCTGATGGGAATACGGGGTTTGTGGCAAGAGCTACTCTGAGTCCACGTTTTTTTATAAAGGAGACCGTCCGGGCACTGCGGGCATCAAAACCGCAGGATGAACGTACCTCATCAAAGATGTTCTCATAGAAATAATCAAAATAAGGTATATCCTTAAGTGATCCTTCACCGAAGGCAGAAGCAAACACACGCCAGAATGCCCCCGCATTAATGGTACTTCCGTCGTTCTTCACCATAGCCGCGGTCCCTGCCCAGATCGTATCTATGAGTTTTTTGCTTTCATAGCCATAGGGTGCAAGATGTGCGGCAAGCATGGAAAAATACTTTTTAACGAATACATCCTGATCCATGGGCAAAAGAGTACCGTCAAGATCAAATAAAACAGTTGTAACAGCCACAGCTTATCTCCTTAAAGAAATACTTTTCGCTCTATTGATTCTCTTGCAGGTCGGCAGATGGCAAGGAAAATGAGAAATGCCCCGATGACACCCAGTGCAATAATAGGATAAAAGCACCAGCCTATGAAATTGACGCTTTTAAAGGTTATGCACATGAGAAATTCCACAAGAAGCATAAACGCACCAAATCCCATGGCAGTACCGCCTACTATATACAGCTTGCCTCCCTTGACGTATTTGAGAAGGACTATTGCCGTTTCAAATATAAGCGCAACACCGCCGACAACGGGGAAAACAAAGCTCAAGAACCAGTCTCCGTCTGTAGCAAGGTTTATATACAGAAGATATAGGCACACCGCTGTCATAGCGCATGGAAAAAACACAACGGGACTCGGTCGCATGAACCAAGACGGCAATACAAAAGACACGTATACAGTCACTATGGCACCTATGACGTAGCCTGACCACGTCACACTACCACTGAAACGTATATCGTAAAACAGCACTATTCCCACAGTAATAAGCAGGAAAAGGCTTATGACCGTTTGAGCTATTATGGGCTTTTTCTCACGTATCGGAAGCTGTCCGATCGGGAACTGCTCCTCACCCTCTCCCTGCTCCAGCTCCGGATGATAAACGGTCGTGCTGCAAAGGGGACATTTTTTCTCGGTGTCTGCAAGATTGACACCGCATTTTACACAGTACATATAAAACTCCGTTCTGCCGCAGAGTCGGCAGATATAAAGGCAATATTACTCTCCGCTACGGCTGTTTTCGCCGCTTCTTCCGCGGGCGTTTGTCTGTACCTGAGGCGTTATACCGTCGTCTCTCAGCACCTCAAAGAACCGGCGCTCAAGCTTCGGCTCCTTTATGTTTCTGATAAAGTTTACGATCATCTGCCCATTATAGGAGATAACTCCGCAGTTATACGGTGCCGATGCCTGCACTCCGAGAATAAAGTCAAATCTATCAACGAAGGGTACCATCTCCTCGGGAAGCTTCACGGCACCGAGATTTGACAGGCTGAGGCAGGATTTTCTCTCACCCACAGCATCAAACACCGCACGCATGACGATATTTTTTATAAACAGCGGCATTGCCCTTACAACAAGGAGCTTTTCGCTGTTGATATTAGTGGCGATCTTCATGCTCATCTGCTTCGGAGTCACGTCGAGAGCCATGTGATTCATAACGATGGAGCATATCTCATCAAGGGTATACTCTCCAAGGCTCGGAAGTATCTCAGGAGTTGTATACAGAGCAAAGTTTCTGAGTGAACTGCTGTCAAACAGCCGTCTCAGGTTTACGGGAAGGAGCACCTTCACAGGCTTCTGCTTTTTCCCTCGCGGCAGGGCTTCACGCTGGAGACGTGTCAGCGCCATCATCATAACTGCCGCAAGATATGCGGTAGCAGTTACACCTCTTTCATGAGCTTTAGATAACACCTCGCGGCTGTCCATTGTAAAGCTCGTTACATTCAGATAACCGCCGGTCTCAGGGGTCCCCGAAACGCGGAATGCCGTTCTTTCCTTGCGGCTTGCCGCTATGGGTCCTGCGTACTTTTGGAAGCTGTCCTCAAGCTCACTTTCCTTTGGATCCTCAAGTCTTGAAAGGACACCGCAGGTGCTGCTTACGGAAACTGAATATTTCTGCTGAATATACTCAGCAACAAGACTCTTTAAAAATATGAGCGCACCTGTTCCGTCTGTAAGGGAATGGAACACCTCTACCGCTATTCGCTTACCGTAGATCAAAACCCTGACAGCGCACTTGGAGGTCTCCTTACCGGACATACGGGTCAAGGGATAACTGTAATCGTCAAGTATTTCAGGCGGTGCGGACAGCTGCTCAAGATAGTACCAAAATGCACCGCGGCGAAGTCTTGACGCCATGGATGGAAAGCGTCTCACCGTAATATCAAGAGCTACAGCAAGTGCATCGCGATCCACGTCCTCCTTAAGAGTTGCGGAAAGACGGAATACATTGCTCCAGCTTGCACGTCTTGCCGCAGGATATATCTTGGCCGCATTGTCAAGGCGCATCCAGCGGAGCTTTTTTGCCTTCAGCATATGGTTGCTCAAGAAGCGATCGATCACGGCAAAATCTCCGCGATCCTCAGAAAGGCCGTAAAGAAGATAACCGTGCCAGCGTCCGTCCTTAATGATAAGCTTGCTGTTTGCACCTGCAAGGCGCAGGCGATCATGCATTTCTGAGGAATCGCTGAGCATGATCTCATCAGCACCGACAAATATTAGTGACGGAGGCATCGCTGACAGATCAGCGAAAAGAGGAGATACAAGCACATTCTCCCTGTCATCCGTGTAGGAATCGGCATAAAAGCTGAGAAGCTCTTTGGTCATCGTCGGATCTGCGTCTTTGTTTGCTTCGTAGGATTCACCCGAAGCCGTAAGATCGGTCCACGGTGACAAAGCTATGATCCCCGCAGGCATAGGCAGATGAAGCTCCCTCAGCTTAAGGCACAGCGAATAGCAAAGACCGCCTCCCGCGCTCTCTCCGCAAAGAGTGATGTGATCAGCCGTATATCCAATGCTGAGAAGATGCTCATATGCAGAAAGCGCATCCTCAACTGCCGCCGGAAATTTGTTTTCAGGCGCAAGCCTGTACGCGGGACAGAACACCAGAGTACCGCACCGGGATGACAGCATTGAAGCAAATCCAAGCGCGTATTCAATGTCTCCGCAGGTATATCCGCCGCCGTGAAGATACAGTATAACGCCCTCGCGGCGTCTGTCCTTGGGTATTGCCCATGCAACATCCATTCCGCAGGCAGACTCTTTTTTTACTATAACACCGTCTCTGTGACGGGACTCCATGATCTCGCCAAGCTTATTTTGTCCCCTTCTTATTGTTTTCAGAGAACAGCCGTTTATTATGGGTTTAAGCAATATAAGCTGAGACCTTACGGTTTTAGCTGTCAGTGGCATATTGAAACCAACCTCTCAATGGGACAAAGTAGTTTATTTACAAATATTATTTCGGAAGTCCGGATTCGCTTAACACACGGAGATTGTCGGCAATAAGCTCAAGTGTTTCATAAAGAATCCGCCTATGCTCATCGGTAATATCACCGCCTGTAAGATCAACTGCAAGCTTTGCACGGTCTCGCACGTGCTCTGCGGCACTTCTGCCCTCGTCCGTAAGCTTCAGAAGAGCTCTGTAGGAGCTGCCGCCCGTTTTGGTGATAAGCCCCTTCTTTTCCATTATGGACATCATTCTTGAGACATCCGACTTATCTTTTCCGCACAGCTCACAAAGCCTTGCGGCGTGAATACCCTCATCATATTGATACATGGTTATCAAATAAACTGCGTGAGTTCCTTTGAGCCCGTATTTTTCCATTTCATCCGCGGCTATCTTATGCCAATATTTCGATATTTCCGAAATTACATAGGAAAATCTTTCAAAACGCTCAACCATGGATGACACCTCAACTTTCAAGAGTACAAATCATACTTCAGCATAATTATACTACAATTTAGTTGATATGTCAACAAAGCTTGTTTCTTAAAATTCCCCGTTTATTATCTGTTTTTTTGCGTATAATTTATAGAAAATCAATACAATTCGGAGAACGGAATGGATCTTTACAAAAGTGCGTGCGAGATAAAAGATGAGATCATCGCACATCGAAGATATCTTCATAAGAACGCCGAGGCAGGGCTTAATCTGCCTTTAACAGTTGAATATATAAAAAAGGTGCTCACTGATTACGGCATACGGTACAGCAAATGCGGACACGGTATCGTGGCAGAGATAGGGCACGGATCACCTGTCGTTCTGCTCCGTGCTGACATGGATGCCCTGCCCATGAAGGAGCTTAGCGGCGAAGCCTTTGCAAGCGGTTCGGACAGTGCCGCCCACACTTGCGGACACGATATGCACGCGGCAATGCTTCTCGGAGCTTCACGTCTGTTGTCACAGGCAGAGCACGAGCTTTGCGGCACGGCAAGGCTGATGTTCGAACCGGGAGAAGAGCTTCTTTCGGGATGTCTCGACATGATGGACAGCGGACTACTCAAGGGAGATGTGGCAGCGGCTTTTGCACTTCACACAGCAGCAGGACAAGTGCCTATAGGAACGGTCATGTACAATGCAGGCGGTGTAATGATGTTTTCGGCAGACAACTTTACTGTAAATATTAAAGGAAAAGGCGGACACGGTGCATATGCCGGACTTACCGCAGACCCTGTCAGGGCTGCCGTAAGAATATACGATTTTCTCAGCACCCTTACTGCCTCGGAAGGCGATCCGGTATGCCGCGCTTCAATTTCCATCGGTTATTTTCACAGCGGAAGTGCGGGAAATGTTATCCCCGAAACTGCACTTATCAAAGGCTCCCTGCGCACAGACGGAGGAAAAAACCGAGAGCACCTCAAGCTTCGCATGGAAGAGGCTATTCTGCTTATTGCAGAGCTTTCAGCCTGCAGTGCCGAGCTTGTGTTTGATGCGTCTGTCCCCCCGCTGGTATGCAACAGCGATCTCACATTATGTGCGGCAAAATACTTTACGGAGCTTGGAATCCCGGGTCTTACGTTCGTTGAGGATATAACCGCCGCGGCTTCTGAGGATTTCGCCCGCATTGCAGAAAGACTCCCGTCTGTATATATGTATCTGTCTGCGGGATTTGACGGTGATGACGGAAAATACGTTGCGCATGATCCGCGGGTAAAATTTAATGAAGAAGCCTGTTCCATGGGAGCTGCTATGTATGCGCAGTTTGCTATTCGCACATTACAAGACTTGGAGCACTGAGACCGTGAGAAAAATCGAATAAATAAGATCATATCCTGTTGACCTCGTTATTTTGTGATGCTATAATATATTAAAGCAGAGCTTTAGTCTTTAACTTATTACGGATGGTAGCATTATGATCTTCGAAAAACAAGTTCTCGATATTTACAAAAAGACATTTACTTGCCGCTGTGACGCAGACGGAAGCGTATTCTATTTTTCACACTCCGACTTCGACGGACTTGCTGCTGAGCCGTACTGCTTTACCTCATCGCGTGGTCATGAGCTTCGCGGGTATTTCTACAGCTATGAGCCGGTTATCGAAGGACGCCTTGTAATATTCGATCACGGATTTGGCGGAGGCCACCGCGCCTATATGCGGGAGATCGAGCTTCTATGCCGTCATGGATATCTTGTGTTTTCCTACGACCATACCGGCTGCATGGAATCAGGCGGCGACGGCACCGTCGGACTTTCACAGTCTCTTGCCGATCTTGATGACTGTATCAAAGCGCTAAAAGCAGATGAAAAATACAAAGGTATGACTTTCTCAGTCATCGGACACAGCTGGGGCGGATTTTCAACTCTCAACATCTCCGCACTCCATCCGGAGATCACTCACTGTGTTGTATTCTCAGGCTTCTCCTCCGTAAAAAGGATGGCAAACAGCTTCTTCAGCGGCCTGCTATCACCGTACAGAAAGGCTGTTTTTGACTATGAGTGCTCAGTTAATCCACGATACTGCGAAATTGACGGACTAAATACGGTAGCTTCCGCAAAAGCAAATATGCTTCTCGTTTATTCTGCTAATGATCCTATGGTCAAAAAGAAGGTACATTTCGATGCTTTGGTCAAGGCGGCAGAAGCAAATGAAAACGTCGGTTTTATCCTCGAAGTCGGTAAGGGACATAATCCTAACTATACAGAGGATGCGGTAAGGTATCTCGGCGAATTCACAGGGGAGCTGAAAAAGCGAAAAAAGAAGGGACTTCTCGACAGTGAGGCGGCAAAGGCAGAGTTTATCGCATCTTTCGACTGGATGCGCATGACTTGTCAGGACGACGAGGTCTGGGATGATGTTTTCGCATTCCTTGCAACAGAGATCTTTCATTGAAAAGGGAGCTTAGCGTGAACGGGATAAAAAACTATCCTGTAACGATCTGCTGTTTCATTAAAAATTGTGCAGTCAAAGGCTGAATGGAGATAAAAATGAAATTCATATCATGGAACGTAAACGGATTCCGAGCCTGCCTCGGCAAGGGATTTGAAGATTTTTTTAAAAGTGCAGATGCAGATTTTTTCTGCCTTCAGGAAACAAAAATGAAGCCCGGACAGGCTGACTTTCATCCCGAGGGTTATTTCGAATATTGGTACAGCGCCGAAAAGAAGGGTTACTCGGGAACTGCCGTTTTCACAAAGCGTGAGCCAATCTCCGTAAGGTACGGTCTCGGTATTCCGCACCACGACACCGAAGGACGCGCCATTACTCTTGAATATAAAGACTTCTACCTCCTTTGCGTATATACTCCAAACGCTCAGCGTGAGCTTGCAAGGCTCGACTACCGTATGGAGTGGGAGGATGCGCTTAGAGGTTACATAAAAGCTCTTGACTCGGTAAAGCCCGTGGTGTACTGCGGAGACCTCAACGTGGCTCACGAGGAAATAGACCTGAAAAACCCAAAAACCAACCACAAGAGTGCAGGCTTTTCCGATGAAGAACGCGGAAAATTCACCGAGCTTCTGAACGAAGGCTTTACCGACACCTTCCGTAAGCTCTATCCCGGGAAGATCGAGTATTCATGGTGGAGCTACATGATGAAGGCACGCGAAAAGAACGTTGGCTGGCGTATCGACTATTTCGTAGTATCAGACAGACTTTTCACAAAGGTACGCGACAGCTTTATTCTTACAGACGTTATGGGAAGTGATCACTGCCCGGTCGGCATTGAGCTTGATATATAACGGAGGAATTCATGGATTTTTTCGAAAACTGCAAAACTCGTCAGTCATGCAGAAATTATGACGAAAGCCGAGCTGTTGAGCCCGAAAAGCTCGCGCGTATCCTCGAATGTGCACATCTTGCGCCGTCTGCCTGCAACGGTCAGCCTTATCATTTTACCGTTTGCACCGGTAATACGGCAAAACGTATCGCCGAAAGCGTCACAGGTCCCGGCATGAACAGATTTGCCGCAAAAGCGCCCGTTATGATAGTCATTTCCGAGGAATCTTACGTTGCCACGGCAGCTCTCGGAGCGAAGCTCAAAAAGAACGACTACCGATCAATGGACATCGGCATTGCAAGTGCGTATATTACATCTGCGGCGACTGAGCTTGGACTCGGAAGCTGTATCCTCGGCTGGTTTGACTCTGAAAAGATTCAAAAGATCTGTTCTGTCAACGGCACTGTCAGGCTCGTCATCACTATAGGCTATCCTGCCGAAGGCGATGTTCTCAGAGAGAAGAAGCGCAAAGATGTGCAATCCCTGATAACATACTTAGACTAAAATCTGCTCTCCTTCATGTAAATGAAGGGGAGCTCAGCTTGCTGACAAACCCTGTGCCAAAGCACAGGGGTTGTCAAATTAAACAAAGACTAAATCAAAAGTAAAAGGAATGCGCGACCTGCGGGTCGCTTTTTGGACGAATAAGGGGAATTTCGCACTCTGCGGAGTGCGACTCGGGGCGCTGCCCCAAGACCCTGCGCCCTTTTAAAAAAGGTCGATCAAAACTTTTGTGCATTTTGTCAG
>JAFUPK010000092.1 GCA_017481265.1 Clostridia bacterium | reverse complement strand
TATAGATTGCGACTACCTTGCCGCTTCTCTGGAGAGCTGTTACACGGTCAAATACCTCAAGGAGGGACTTGGTGTTCGGCAGACCGTTCTCGTCATACTTCGGTGCGAGAACGTAAACCTTATGACCTGTCGCCTTGAACTCGGGAGATACGACGTCGTCGGTCTTTCCTGTGGTTACGGCGAAGGAAACAAGTGTAGGAGGAACGTCGAGAGACTCAAATGAGCCACTCATAGAGTCCTTACCGCCGATAGAGCCGATCTCAAGCTCCATCTGTGCCTTGAATGCACCGAGAAGAGCGGAGAGAGGCTTGCCCCAGCGAGCCGGATCCTGTCCGAGCTTTTCGAAATACTCCTGGAATGTAAGGTAAACATCCTTGAAATCTGCGCCCGTTGCAATAAGCTTACAAACGGACTCGATTACTGCAAGGTAAGCACCGTGGTAGGGGCTCTGCTCGGTGATGAAGGGGTTATATCCAAAGGACATGAAGGAGCAGTCATTGGTATGCTTCTTCTCAACGGATACCTTCTGAACCATCGCCTGAATGGGAGTGAGCTGATTCTTACCGCCGAAGGGCATAAGGACTGTGCCTGCACCGATGGTGGAGTCGAATCTTTCGGAAAGTCCTCTCTTGGAGCAGACGTTAAGGTCGGAAGCAAGAGACTTAATATTATCTGTAAACGTACCTGTGATCTCCTTCTTTACGAGAGCGGGAGCCGCGCAGGCTGCAGTGATGTGCTTGTCTGCACCGTTGGAGTTAAGGAACTCGCGGCTGAGATCGACGATCTTCTTGCCGTTCCAGTGCATTACGAGGCGAGCTTCATCGGTAACTGTAGCAACGGGAGTTGCCATAAGGTTTTCACTGTCTGCCAGAGCAAGGAAACGATCAATATTTTCCTTTTCGATAACGACAGCCATTCTCTCCTGAGACTCACTGATAGCAAGCTCAGTTCCGTCAAGTCCGTCGTACTTCTTCGGAACTGCGTTGAGATCGATGGTAAGACCGTCTGCAAGCTCACCGATAGCAACGGAAACACCGCCTGCGCCGAAGTCGTTACAGCGCTTGATCATACGGCAAGCCTCGCGATTTCTGAAGAGACGCTGGAGCTTTCTTTCCTCGGGAGCGTTACCCTTCTGTACCTCAGCACCGCAGGTCTCAAGAGACTGTGCAGTGTGGGACTTGGAGGATCCTGTAGCGCCGCCGCATCCGTCACGTCCGGTAGCACCGCCGAGAAGGATAACAACGTCCCCTGCCTCAGGTCTCTCACGCCTTACGTTTTCTGCGGGAGCTGCGGCAACGACAGCACCGATCTCCATACGCTTTGCGGCGTAGCCGGGATGGTAGATTTCATCTACGATACCGGTAGCAAGACCGATCTGGTTACCGTAGGAGGAATATCCTGCAGCGGCAGTTGTGACGATCTTACGCTGAGGAAGCTTACCGGGGATAGTCTCGGAAACGGGAACAGTGGGATCAGCCGCACCTGTTACGCGCATAGCGCCGTATACGTAGGATCTTCCCGAAAGCGGGTCACGGATAGCACCGCCGATACAGGTAGCGGCACCGCCGAAGGGTTCGATCTCGGTGGGGTGATTGTGGGTCTCGTTCTTAAAGAGCAGAAGCCACTTCTCTTTTCCTTCCTCGGTCTCAATGTCGATCTTAACAGTACAAGCGTTGATCTCCTCGGATTCGTCAAGCTTATCAAGCTTTCCGTTCTTCTTAAGATAACGAACTGCGAGAGTTGCGATATCCATAAGGCAAACGGGCTTTGTTCTGCCGAGCTCACGGCGGGTCTCGATGTACTCGTCGTATGTCTTCTGGAGAAGGGCATCCTCGAACTTCACGTCGTCGATAACCGTAAGGAAGGTGGTGTGACGGCAATGGTCGGACCAGTATGTATCGATCATTCTGATCTCGGTGATGGTGGGGTCGCGCTGTTCAGTCTTGAAATACTCCTGGCAGAAGGCGATATCGTCCGCATCCATTGCAAGACCGTAATCCTTCACGAATTTCTCAAGACCGGCGCGGTCGAGGGAGATAAATCCGTCAAGAGTCTTGACCTCTGTGGGAATATCATAATTTACCGCAAGAGTCTCGGGCTTCTCAAGAGCCGCCTCACGGGACTCAACGGGGTTGATAACGTACTTTTTGATCTCAGCGACGTCCTTTTCGGAAAGGTCGCCGTAGAGAGCGTACACCTTAGCTGTACGGATGGTGGGACGCTCGCCCTGAGAGATGATCTGGATACACTGAGCAGCAGAATCGGCTCTCTGATCGTACTGACCGGGAAGGAACTCGACTGCGAACACTACAGCACCTTCGAGATCTACCTCTTTGGTAGCTATATCGAGCTGAGGCTCGGAAAATACGGTGTTCACCGCATAATCGAAGAGCTCGGATGTAATATTATCGGCATCGTAGCGGTTGATAATGCGCACATCGGTGAGAGATGTGATGCCGAGAAGACCCGTAGCATCGGAAAGGAGACCTCTTGCCTCGCCTGCAAGCTCTTTTTTCTTTTCAACAAATATTCTGTATACCATCAGTTTTCCTCCAAAGCCGCCATAGCTCTGCGGCCGATGTCGTGACGGAAGTATGCGCCTTCAAAGCTGATCTTGTCTACGAGAGCGTATGCGTTGTCGATAGCCTCGCCGAGAGTATCGGCAATGTCAACAGCGCCGAGAACGCGTCCGCCGCTTGTAACAAGCTTTCCGTCCTTCAGCTCTGCTCCTGCAACGTATACTTTATCCTCTATATCCGCAGGGATCGTGATCTCAAATCCCTTGGGGTAGGATGAGGGATAACCGCCTGATGCCATAATGACACAACAAGCGTTCTTGTCAGCAAACTTTACCTCTGTCTCAGCAAGAGTGCCGTTTGTCGTAGCTTTCATTACTGTGAGAAGATCGCTTTCAAGGAGAGGAAGCACTACCTGAGTCTCGGGATCTCCGAAACGGCAGTTGTACTCGATGACCTTGGGGCCGTCAGCGGTAAGCATAAGCCCGAAGTAGAGACATCCCTTGAAGGTGCGTCCTTCAGCGTTCATAGCATTTACGGTGGGAAGGAAGATCTTCTCCATACACTCTGCGGCAACAGCTTCGGTGTAGTAGGGGTTGGGAGCAACGGTACCCATACCGCCGGTATTGAGTCCTGTGTCGTTATCTCCTACGCGCTTGTGATCCATAGAGGACACCATGGGAACCACGGTCTTACCATCTGTGAAGGAAAGAACGGATACCTCAGGCCCTGTGAGGAACTCCTCGATAACGATTCGCTCACCGCTCTTGCCGAAGGTCTTGTCGCGCATCATTGCGAGAACCGCGTCACGCGCCTCATCTCTCGTCTGAGCAATGATAACTCCCTTGCCGAGAGCAAGTCCGTCAGCCTTGATAACTGTGGGGATGGGAGCTGTCTCAAGATACTTGAGCGCCGCGTCCATATCGTCAAAGATCTCGCAAGCCGCTGTGGGAATACCGTATTTTTTCATAAGGTGCTTGGAGAATACCTTGCTTCCCTCGATGATAGCGGCATTTGCTCTCGGACCGAAGCAGGGGACGCCAGCCTCCTCAAGAGCATCTACGCAACCGAGAACCAGCGGATCGTCGGGAGCGACTACCGCATAGTCAATGGCGTTATCGCGGGCAAAATCTACGATACTGTCTACGTCAACTGCCTTGATAGGCACACAGGTCGCATCAGCGGCAATACCGCCGTTGCCGGGGAGGGCAAATACCTCGGTGACGTCTTTGTTTTCCTTTATTTTTTTGATGATGGCGTGCTCACGTCCGCCACCACCTACAACCATTATTTTCATGTGGTTATACTCCATACAGTTTTATTCACATTCCGCCCCCGGTGAATATTTCATCCATCCTTCGGATGGATTTCACACCGCGAAGCGGTATTTCACATTTCGCAAAGCGAAATATTTCACTTTCCGGTCTGAGTCTGCCGAAGCAGACTCAGAATGGAAAATCTTAATGGTGGAAGAGGCGCATTCCTGTGAATGCCATAGCCATGCCGTACTTGTCAGCGCACTCGATAACGATGTCGTCTCTGATAGATCCGCCGGGCTCTGCGATGTACTTTACGCCGGATTTCTTAGCACGCTCAATGTTATCGCTGAAGGGGAAGAATGCATCAGAACCGAGGGCAACGCCGTCGATAGTGTCGAGATATGCTCTCTGCTCCTCACGGGTGAAGTGCTCGGGCTGCTCGGTGAAATACTTCTGCCAGTTACCGTCAGCGCAAACATCCTCTTCGTTCTGATTGATGTAGCCGTCGATAACGTTGTCACGGTCGGGTCTGCCGATTGTAGGGAGGAAGGGAAGGTTAAGTACCTTGTCATGCTGACGGAGGAACCATGTGTCAGCCTTACCGCCTGCAAGTCTTGTGCAGTGTACTCTTGACTGCTGACCTGCACCTACACCGATAGCCTGACCGTCAACTGCGAAGCAAACGGAGTTGGACTGTGTGTACTTGAGGGTGATGAGAGAAATGATAAGATCGCGTACAGCGCTCTCGGGCATATCCTTGTTAGCGGTAACGACATTCTGAAGAAGCTCACGGTTGATCTCGAAGTTGTTTCTTCCCTGCTCAAAGGTGATGCCGAATACCTGCTTTGTCTCCTTGAGTTCGGGAACGTAGTCGGGGTCGATCTCAACGATATTGTAGTTACCCTTTCTCTTTGACTTGAGGATCTCAAGTGCCTCGGGCTCATATCCGGGAGCGATAACACCGTCGGAGACCTCACGCTTGATCATGAGAGCTGTGGTAACGTCGCAAACGTCGGAGAGTGCGACCCAGTCACCGAAGGAACACATTCTGTCAGTTCCTCTTGCTCTTGCATAAGCGCAGGCAAGGGGAGACTCATCAAGTCCCTCGATATCATCAACAAAGCAAGCCTTCTTGAGCTTCTCGGGAAGGGGAATACCTACAGCCGCGCTTGTGGGGCTTACGTGCTTGAAGGAAGTAACTGCGGGAAGACCGAGAGCCGCCTTGAGCTCACGGACGAGCTGCCATGAGTTGAATGCGTCGAGGAAGTTGATATAGCCGGGTCTGCCGCAGAGGATCTTGATGGGAAGCTCGCTGCCGTCGTTCATGTAGATCTTGGAGGGCTTCTGGTTGGGGTTACAGCCGTATTTCAGTTCGAATTCTTTCATTTTCTATCTCCTATATTTCACACATTTTTGTTTACGATTCTTGTTTCGGTCTCGCCGCTCTCGATGTCGATGTAACGTACAAAGAGAGACACCTTGTTGTCCTCATTGAGGTTAGTCCAGATAAGATTGGTAAGCTCGTCGATGGAAGCATCGGGAAGCTCAAGGGTCTTAGGCTCGCCCTCAAATGAAGGAAGGGGATTGCCGTCGCAGGCGTAGGTGTGGATAAACTTTGCTCTTCCTGCGATGGGGTTTGAATAAGCGTATGTGAATCTCTCGCAGGAGCTGTCGTCGCCTTCAGCGCTCTTGAGGATGGACATTGCAAAGTTCATGTCGCCGTTTTCGCGGTGAATGATACCGGAGATGCGGGGAGTGAAGTTGGGCTTGTCGTCCTCAAACTCACGTGTACGGAGAGCCTGTTCAAAGGTCATCTGACGGTCCATGAGCTCGTAAATTGTATCAGTCTGGTCGCCGTTTGTAACGATGGTCTTGTTTCCGAGGACTCTTACAGGGTAGTAGATAATAAGATGGGGGTCTACCATCTTGGATTCGTCAAATGCCTTGGTGCGCATTGCGTCACCCTCAGCGACGAATACTCTGTTGCGGCTGTTAACGCTTCTGCCCATGATGAAATATGCAGTTACTGCCTTCTTGCCGTCCTGTGACTTTCCAATGATGATACCTCTGCCGTGATAAGCGAGGGAGTTAAGCTCAGTAGCAATGGTATTTATTTTCATAATTATGACCATTCCTTTCTTTGATTTGTGACGTTTTTTCTCAGCCTTGAGGCTGAGAAAAATGCCGCCCGCCTTTTGGCGGCAAGACACAAATGGGTTTGAAAAAGCTGACGTACGCTTTACGCGTGCTTTATTTTCAAACTTTTTCTCCTTTTACGTAAACCTTATTGTTTTCAACAGTGATCCTGCCGTCGCAGAACAGCTTTACGGCTTCGGGAAGTATCTTCCACTCAGCCTCCTCCATGATCCTTCTTTGTAGAGTTTCCGGTGTATCGTCTTCCTTTACTTCAACAGCCTTTTGAAGAACGATGGGGCCCGCATCACACTCGGGAGTTACGATGTGTACCGTGGCACCCGACACCTTTACTCCCTTTTCAAGAGCCGCCTCGTGGACATAAAGTCCGTAGAAGCCCTTTCCGCAGAAGGATGGGATAAGCGCAGGATGTACGTTGAGGATCCTGTTCGGGAATTTTTCGTATACCTGCTCGTCGATGATTGTAAGGAAGCCTGCGAGGACTACAAGGTCAACGCCTGCCGCTTCAAGTGTATCGGCAAGTGCCTTTGAATAATCCGCGATGCTTTCGTAATCCTTACGCGCGAGGACCTTTGACTCTATCCCTGCGTTTGCCGCTCTTTCAAGGGCAAAGACTCCGGGCTTTGAAGCGATGACGAGGGATATTTTGCCCTGTCCCAGCTCTCCGCGCTTTTCAGCATCAATGAGAGCCTGCAAATTCGTTCCGCCGCCCGAAACGAGGACGGCTATCTTTTTCACGTTACTCATCTTGCCACCCAAAATCACTCAAGGATGATCTTCTCGTCGCCCTTTGTGATCTTACCGATAACATAAGCATCCTCACCGTTTGCACGGAGGATCTCAAGTGCTGTCTCAACCTCTCCTGCAGGAACGACCACGCTCATACCCACGCCCATGTTGTAGGTGTTGTACATATCGCGCTCGGGGATGTTGCCCGTTTCCATAATGAGATCGAAAATGGGGAGAACCTTAACGGCTGCCTTGTCGATCTCGGCACAGAGTCCGTCGGGGATGCTTCTCGGAATGTTCTCGTAGAAGCCGCCGCCTGTGATGTGGGAGATGCCCTTAACGTCGACCTTCTCAAGAAGAGCAAGTATGCTCTTCACGTAGATCTTTGTGGGAGTAAGAAGTGTCTCGGCAATGCTCTTTCCGCCGAGCTTCTCGCAGGGAACGTAAAGTGTATCGGGATTGTTGTCGATGTCGAATACCTTACGGCAGAGAGAGAAGCCGTTGGAGTGAACGCCTGTAGATGCGAGAGCGATAACAACGTCACCTTCAGCCATTCTGGTGTTGTCAAGGATCTTCTTCTTATCAACGATACCTACAGCGAAGCCTGCAAGGTCATATTCCTCTGTGGGCATCATGCCGGGGTGCTCAGCAGTCTCACCGCCGATAAGAGCCGCGCCTGACTGAACGCATCCCTCAGCAACGCCGCCGACGATAGCGGCGATCTTCTCGGGGATGTTCTTGCCGCAAGCGATGTAGTCAAGGAAGAAAAGGGGACGTGCGCCGCAACAGATAATGTCGTTCACACACATTGCAACGGCGTCAATGCCGATGGTGTCATGCTTGTCCATGAGGATCGCCATTTTGACCTTGGTTCCGCAACCGTCGGTACCGGAAACGAGAACGGGCTCTTCCATTCCCGCAACAGGAAGACCGAAGCAACCGCCAAATCCTCCGACGTCATCGAGACAACCCTCGTTTTTAGTTCTTGCGATGTGCTTCTTCATAAGCTCAACTGCCTTGTAGCCTGCGGTAATATCAACGCCGGCTGCAGCGTAGCTTTCACTTCTTGAATTGTTATGCATATCTATATACTCCTTCAAATAATTTGCGGTTTATTCTTTTCCCGTCCAGCAGTAGGTGCAAAGCTTGTCTCGGTCTACGCCGATAGCATTGATTATGCCGTCAAGAGTCTGAAACTCAAGAGAATCAAAGCGGAACTTATGGCAGAGAGCCTCGCGCATTCTTTTACCGCGTTCTGTGGTACCGTCGCTGTACTCATCAATATGATTGAAGCCTTCCTTGCCCTCAAGCTCCATGATAACGCGTCGTGTTATAAGATCCATGTCACTGTTGCTTCGTGAAAAGTTAAGGTACTTACAGCTGTACATGATCGGAGGGCAGGCGCTTCTCATGTGGACTTCCTTTGCACCGTTCTCATAGAGAAACTCCACGGTCTCCTTAAGCTGTGTGCCGCGGACAATGGAGTCATCGACGAAGAGAAGTCTCTTTCCCTTGATAAACTCCTTAATGGGGATCTGCTTCATCTTTGCAACCCGGTTTCTGTCAACCTGCTTTGCAGGAGTGAAGCTTCTGGACCAGGTAGGTGTATATTTAATATAAGGTCTTGCAAAGGGGATTCCGCTTGCGTTGGCATATCCGATAGCGTGAGGCGTTCCCGAATCGGGGAAGCCTCCTACGTAGTCGATATTTTGGATAAATCCGTTTTTCTTATCGGTTTCAGCAAGAATACCGCCGTCGCGATAACGCATTGCTTCGACGTTTACTCCCTCATACTTGGATGAGGAATAACCGTAATAAGTCCAGAGGAAAGCGCATATACACATTTTTTCGCCGGGTTCTGCGAGGATTTCCATAGAATCCTTGGTAATACGGACGATCTCTCCGGGACCGAGCTCGTGCTCGTCAAGATAATCAAGCTTCTGATAAGCAAAGGACTCAAATGAAACACAGTATCCGTTTTCATTCTTTCCCACAAGGACGGGAGTTCTACCGAATTTGTCTCTTGCGGCGATGATAGACCCATCGTCGCAAAGGATAAGAAGCGAAAGACTTCCGACTATAAGATCCTGAACAAATTTGATTCCTTCAACAAAGCTTGGCTTGCGGCTGATCAGCGCCGCTGTAAGATCGGTAGCATTGACCGCACCGCCTGTCATAGCATTGAAGTGACCGCTGCTTGCAGAAAAGTATCTGTCAATAAGCTCATCTGCATTATTGATAGCACCGACGGTACATATTGCAAATCTTCCAAGAGCAGAACGAATTATCAGGGGCTGTGGATCGTTGTCGCTGATACATCCGATAGCGGATGTGCCGGTCATCTCGTCGAATATATTTGAAAACTTCGTTCTGAACGGTGAGTTTTCGATGTTGTGAATATCTCTTTGCAGACCGCGTACGGGATCAAATGAAGCCATACCGCCTCTGCGTGTTCCGAGGTGAGAATGATAGTCTGTTCCGAAAAATACATCCTCAATGGCATCGTGATTACAAGCTGCTCCGAAAAAACCTCCCATAGTAGTTCTCCTTTCCTAAAAATCAGTCGTTGAACTGTGCGCTGATAGCGGCATCCTTTTTGAGAACCGCCTCGGCATCGGAGCTCCTCTTTGCATCAAGCTTTGCGGCAAGCTCTGCGTCTTCTATAGCGAGCATCTGAGCTGCAAGAAGTGCCGCATTCGCTCCACCGTTAATTGCCACGGTTGCCACGGGAATGCCCGAGGGCATCTGCACGGTGGACAGGAGGGCGTCGAGACCGTCGAGGTTTGTGCTCTTGCATGGGATTCCGATGACGGGGAGCGTGGTGTTTGCGGCAACAGCTCCCGCAAGGTGAGCTGCCATGCCTGCGGCGGCTATGATAACACCGAAGCCGTTTGCTCTTGCGTTTCGTGCGAAGTCACGTGCCTCATCGGGGGTGCGATGAGCCGAATACACGTGTACCTCACAGGGGATACCGAGCCCCTTCAAGGTCTCAATTGACTTTTGGAGAATAGGCAGATCGCTGTCACTGCCCATGACGATCCCAACTTTTTTCATGGTTTATATTTTTCCTTTCGGTAGAATTGCTTTAGAAAATACAAAAAGGCACACTCGCTCCACTTGGGAGTAAATGTGCCCAGACGGTCGGCAAAAGCCGGAAATTATCCCGGCACATTCTTTGTTCCGCTGTGGTGCTCCACATATCCGTCAGTCGCAAAGAATGTAAAAAACTATCGTATTAAGTATACCATAAAGCGCCCTTTGTGTCAAGGATTTGGGGGGATTTTTTCTTCGGTCAAATGCCTATTTGAAGAGGGATTTGAGCTCTTGTACACAGCACTTTGACCATGGCCATTGCATCCTGTTTTTGCTTTATTCGATAGTGAATGGGAGTGACAACTTGCAAGTGCTGTCGTGACCTATGAATAATGTGAACTCTCCGCTTTCAACGATCTCACGAAGGTCTCTTGTCATGAGAGCAAAGCGTGAAGCGGGAATTAGCAGTGCCACCTCAACTTTTGAGTGAGGCGCAAGCTCAGCCTTTGCAAATCCGCAAAGCTTTCTCTCCGGAGTGGGCACAGAGCTTACATTATCTTTAAAATACGCCTGCACGGTCTCACAAACGGGAATGTCCGAGAGATTTTCTATCTCTACGCGGACGCGGAGGGTGTCATCTGCGGAAAGTGTGGGATTATCGATAACTGCACCGTTGTATCGGATCTCCGAATACGAAAGCCCATATCCGAATGGGTATAGAGGCTCAGCAGTACAGTTGCGGTATCTGCCGTATCTCTCGCGCGGTCTGCCGCTTGACAACAGCGCGTGATGGATCGGTATCTGACCAACGTGGTAGGGGAAGGTTATGGGCAGACGTCCCGAAGGGTTGCAGTCACCGAATATGCAGTCGCAGACAGCCGCACCTCCCTCACTTCCGTTGTGCCAAGCAAGGAGAAGAGCGTCGGACAGCTCGGATATCTCACGGCAGGCTACAGCACGTCCGCACATGAGGACGGATGTTACCCTGTGTCCCTTTTCCTTCAGCTTTCGGAGAAGCTCCGTCTGGATACCTGGGATCTCAAGAGTAGCACTGCCCGAGCACTCTCCCGACCAGCTCTCAGGCTCGCCGCAGACGAAAATAACGCCGTCGCATTCATCGGCAAGGCTTAGCACTTCGTCAAATTGAGATGCACGCAGGTCAGCATCCCATTCGCTTTCATCCATGGGGTATCCGACGTGGTAAACGAAGCTATAATTTCCTTCCTCCATGGCACCCTTGACCGTATGGTGGGGAAGCTCGGGTGAGCAGAGTGCCCAAGTGCCGATCATATTACGAAGACTGTCGGCAAGTTGACCGAGAAGGAGGTATTTTTTGCTTTTGTCAAGGGGAAGGGTGCCGTTTTTGTTTTCGAGAAGCACGGCGCTCTTTCTTGCGACCTCACGTGCAAGCTCAATACTCTCGGAGGAAGCCGTAAATTCGGGATGCTCCTCATTGTACGGATGCTCAAACAGACCGAGGGCGAATTTCACGCTGAGTATTCTGCGTACTGCCTCGTCGATGGCTTCGGCAAAGCGGCTGTCATCCTTATAGAGTGCTTCGCAGTGGTCGAGATAGGTACCTGAAGCCATGTCCATATCAACACCTGCCGTTATCGCAATGGATGCGGCGTCCTTCAGGTCACCGGCAACTCTGTGCTCAATGAGCTCGGCGACGGAGCCGTAATCCGACACCACGAATCCGCCGAATCCAAATTTTTCTCTGAGAATTTCCGTCAGATAGTACCTGCTTGCGGTGACGACCTCGCCGTTCAGCACGTTGAAGGAGCTCATGGCGTTCATGGCGCCTGCGTCCACAGCGGCGGCGTAAGGCTTCATGTAGTCCATCATAAGAGTTTGCTCGTTGATGCTGCACGCATCGTAGTCTCTGCCGCCCTCCGACAGACCGTAACCGCAGTAATGCTTGAATCCTGCGGCGACGTACGGGTATCCCGTGTCGGGGTTTACCGTTTGGAAGCCCTTTACCTTTGCCTGAGCTATAAGGGAAGCGAGAAGGGGATCCTCTCCTGCACCCTCTGCAACTCTGCCCCAGCGGGGATCGCGGCAAAGGTCTATCATGGGAGCGAATACCCAGTTGATACCATCGGAATACGCCTCCTTGGCGGCGAATTCTTCTGTTTTCTCAAGAATGGAAGGGTCCCACGTTGACGCAGTGCCGAGAGGTATCGGGAATATGGTGCGGTGTCCGTGGATCACGTCGTAGCCGAAGAGAAGAGGAATGCCGAGGCGGGACTCCTTGACGGCTATCTGCTGGAGCTTCGTGTTCTTTTCGAAACCGCGGCAGATCACGGCACCGACGCATCCGCGGCGTAATTTGTCCATGATGGAGCCTTCTTCGGCGGGAGAGCCGAGATTCCACTCGGTCAAACCTTCGAAATCGTCGACACACTCAAGGTTTATCTGACCTACCTTTTCGGCAACGGTCATTTTATTAAGTAATTCTTCAACCATGTCCGCATAGGGCGACGGGTCAAAGGGAGCTTTTATAAGGTGATTCTGTGTGGGCATATAGTCCTCCTGAGGCACGGCTAAAAATACCGCTTATCGAAGGGATAAGCGGTATATTTAAAGTTTAATCGAATTCTGTGATCACGCCGATGGTTTTAACAGTGAAGCAGAATTTTTCAAATTCTCGGTATGCAAGCTCTAAGGTCTTTTCGTCGCTTGCATAGACGATTAAGAAATTCATAGGATCTATATCCCACTGCTTTACATTCAATGGGAGCTTCAAGGTTGTAATTGCCTCTCTGACTTCCATATACGGTACATTGATTGCACCGTCAAGATGTCCTGCGGCATATTCCTCCGCACTTCTTACATCTACAAGCACCGGGCGAAGCTTTTCGGGGTACTTCATAAGGGTAGACATCTCGTCCATAGAAACGGTACGGAGTTCTTTTGAGACACTGTTTTCAATAAAGGTCTGATCATATTCAGTATTAACAACGCCGTATACTCTGTAGTCTCCGATATCGTCGCTGGTGTAACCGCTGTCGGTATCAATGGTGTAGATGTACACACCGTGCGGCTCCACCGTTACTGTGATCTCGGAAAGCTCTCCGATGTCACTCTTTGCAAATACATCGCGTACGTCAGCCTTTCCGCTCTTGCAGATGTCGGAAAGCTTTACAGTAACGGTTTCAGCAGTATCACCGGGATTATAAACTGCAATGGCACCTGCGCCGTTTTCGTAGGACTCGGTCTTTTTGAACCAAAGCTCGGTTGTCTCGCCGAGATCTTTGATATAAGCCGCGGAATACGCGAGGGGATCCTGATCAAGTGCAATAAGCTCTGAATCGGTAAGGAAGGCGAGCTGTTCTTCAGTGAGGGCTTTCATATTAAGACTGAGCATAAGAGGGGATGAGAACATACACCACATAGCGAACTTCGTTCTGTCCTCTGTAAGATTTCCGTTGAAGGCGAGCATATCAAGATCCGCATAGTGACCCGGAACCGTGTAGCTGGATCCACGCTTCATCTTGTCAACGACCATCTGTGTATACTCAAACGTGTCGTTGCTGTCTGTTCCGTTTCTCCATGAGTCACCGTAGACAAGCTGGTAGGGTCCCTCATAGAACCAACGGCACATATTGAAGTGAACGTATCTGCCTGTTTCGCGCTCGATATCATCGATAACGCCGGCATACAGAGGATGAACATCCTGCGCTGCTACACCATCCTTGGTTCCGTTGGAGTCTACCTTGATATAATCAAATCCCCAGCACTCAATGGGATCTGTACCGGTCTTCTTTGCATAGTCATCCATATAGGTGCCCGTACCGAGATATCTCCAGAGGTCGTCAACGTAGTTTCCTCCCTTAAGCCCGACGTTTATTCCGGACGGACGGGGAAGATCTGATTCGCCTGAACCGCAGCTGTCGTAGCCGAGATCGGTATAGATTCCTGCCTTGAGGCCGCGCTTGTGAGCCTCGTCGGCTATGTACTTCATTCCGTTCGGGAATTTTTCTTCCCACACGTTTACGCGCTTTGTTTCTTCATCTCGGTCTGTGTACCACCAGTCATCAATGTTGATGTACTCATAGCCTGCATCGTAAAGACCCGTGTCGATCATAGCATCCATCTGCTCGATGAGCTGCGCCTCGTCAACGAACCAAGCCTGTGCCATATATGAGTTCCAACCCATGGGGGGAGCCTTGGGGGCGATAGCCTCCTTGACGAAGGGAAGCATTCTCACGATAACTGTGGCTACTTCAGCACGTGTAGCGGTCTTCTTAGGGTTAAAATTACCGCTCTCGTCACCGCCCATAAGTCCCGTTTCGCGTAGAGCCTCTATGTACTCACGTGACCAGCCGGGGAACTTCTTTTCATCCGTAAAGCTCTCGACGAGAGATTCGGACTCAACCTTTGCGATGATGTACTTAAGAAACTCAACAATGAGCTTTGCAAGTTCCTGACGGGTGATAGCGTTGTTGGGACGGAAGTCGCCCTCGGGATAACCGCCAACGAGCTCTTCCGTAACAGCCCAGCCGAGATAATCGGCGTACCAGGCGTTCTTCTTTGTATCCGTGAACTTGAGAGTCGAGCCGAGACCCGTCTCAAAGCGGTCTGCAAGACGGTAGAAGATCGTTACGATCTGCGCGCGGGTCATAGGCTCGTTAGGTGCGAACACACCATCAGCTTTACCCTCCATAACGCCTTCTTCCCAAACTGTCTTCACAGCATCGTAATACCATTTTGATGCTTTGACATCCGAAAAGGGAAGTCCCGTTTCCTCTGCATTTACCGAGCCCGTGAACACAAAAGTACCCATAAGCATTACAGCTGCAAGGAGGATGCTTAAAAATTTTTTCATTGTCGGTTCTCCTTTTACTATATTATCAGCCATTATTCAAATTCGGTCAATACTCCAAGAGATTTTACGGTGTATCTGAATTTTTCAAATTCACGGCAGGCGTTATATAACGTTTCTTCATCCCCTGCATAGAGTATAAGATCTCTGGTCGATCCGTTACCCTCTACTGCCTTTACACCCAAAGGTAGCTTTAGCTGAGTAATGGCGTTGCGAACGTCCATATACGGAATATTTAATGCTCCGTCAAGATGCCCTTTTTCGTATTCCTCAGGACTTCTTACGTCGATAACGATCGGTCTGAATTTCTCCGGCATTTTCAGCAAATTAGGTAGCTCGTCCAAGGTAACGATGGGAAATGTATCTACTGTTCCGTTTGTAAAGGCTTCGTCATATTCAGTATTTACAACACCATATACTCTGTAGTCGCCGATATCGTCGCTGGTGTAACCTTCATCAGTATCGATCGTGTAGATATAAACACCGTGAGGCTCTACTGTCACCGTGATCTCTGAGAGCTCACCGAGGTCGCTTTTTGCGAATACGTCGCGAACTTCAGCCTTGCCGCTCTTGCAGATGTCGGAAAGCTTTAAAGTAACGGTCTCGGCCGCATCACCGGGATTGTAGATAGCTATAGCACCTGTACCGCTTTCGTAGGAGCCTGTCTTTTTGAACCAAAGCTCTGTTGTGTCACCGAGCTTTTCAATGTATGCCGCGGCATAGGCAAGGGGATCCTGATCAAGAGCGATAAGCTCTGTATCCTTAAGGAAGCTGAGATACTCCTCGGTAAGAGTTCGGATATCCTGACTGATCATAAGGGGAGATGAGAACATACACCACATAGCGAAATTTGTTCTGTCCTCAATGTAGTTGCCCGTGAACACGAACATATCGAGATCTGCATAGTGCCCCGGAACAGTGTAGCTTGATGCACGCTTCATTTTGTCGATTGTAGCTTTGGTGTATTCAAAGGATGCATAGCTGTCGGTTCCTACTCTCCATGAATCACCGCTTACAAGCTGGTAGGGACCTTCGTAATACCAGCGGCACATATTAAAGTGGACGTATCTGCCTGTTTCACGTTCAATATCGTCGATGACATCAGCATACTGCTGAAGAACGCTTTGCGCTTCAACTCCTTCTTTGGTTCCGTTGGAGTCTACCTTGAGATAGTCAAAGCCCCAGCACTCGATAGGGTCTGTGCCGGTCTGCTTCGCATAATCGTCCGTATAGGTACCCGTGCCGAGATACCTCCAAAGGTCATCTGCGTAGTTTCCTGCCTGAAGACCTACGTTAATTCCGGAAGCTAAAGGAAGGTCGGCGTTTCCCGATCCGCAGCTGTTATACCCGAGGTCGGTATAGATACCTGCCTTGAGTCCTCTCTTGTGAGCCTCGTCTGCAATGTACTTCATTCCGTTGGGGAAGTGATCCTCCCAAGTATCGACTCTGCCTGTCTCCTCATTACGTGTGGTGTACCACCAGTCATCGATATTGATGTATTCATATCCTGCGTCGTAAAGACCCGTATCGATCATAGCGTCCATCTGAGATAGCACTGCCTCTTCGTTGACTGCCCAATGGTAAGCCATATATGACTGCCAACCCATAGGGGGAGCCTTGGGGGTTATGGCTTCCTTAACGAAGGGAAGCATTCTTACGATAACGGTTGCTACCTCTGCGCGGGTAGCGGTCTTCTTGGGGTTAAAGTTACCGCTGTCGTCTCCACCCATAAGTCCCGTTTCGCGGAGAGCTTCGATGTATTCCTTAGACCAAGCGGGGAACTTCTTCTCATCAGCGAAACTTTCAACGAGAGACTCGGACTCGACCTTCGCGATGACGTACTTCAGAAACTCAACAATGAGCTTTGCAAGTTCCTGGCGGGTGATAGCGTTGTTGGGACGGAAGTCGCCCTCGGGATAACCGCCTACAAGCTCTTCAGTTACTGCCCAGCCGAGATAATCGGCGTACCAGGCATTCTTCTTTGTGTCAGTAAAGTTTAGACTTTTGCCGAGACCCGTCTCAAAGCGGTCTGCAAGACGGTAGAATATCGTAACGATCTGCGCGCGGGTCATAGGCTCGTTAGGTGCGAACACACCATCAGCTTTACCCTCCATAACGCCTTCTTCCCAAACTGTCTTCACAGCATCGTAATACCATTTTGAAGCCTTCACGTCTGTGAAGGGAAGTGCAGATCCCTCAGCATTTGCCGTAGCTGTGAGCATAAACGTGCTCATAAGCATAGCGAGAACAAGGGAGATGCTTAAAAATCTTTTCATTTTCGTTCTCCTTTGTATAGTGCTGTACATAAATATACGTAACGTTAATTGTAAATATTATAGCATATATCTTACTTAATAGCTGCAGTCTTTTCCTTCTGGATAACGTCGTGAGCACCGCCCTCAACGATACTTGTAGCGGAAACGAGAGTCAGCTTTGCTTTCTTCTGGAGCTCAGGGATAGTAAGAGCGCCGCAGTTGCACATGGTGGACTTTACCTTGCTTAAAGAAAGTGCTACATTTACCTTGAGAGTTCCGGCGTAAGGAACGTAAGAATCAACGCCTTCCTCAAAGGAGAGCTTCTTGTCGCCGCCAAGGTCATATCTCATCCAGTTGCGGGCACGGCTGGAGCCCTCGCCCCAGTATTCCTTGTAGTAAGTGCCGCCGATGTTGACCTTGTTTGTGGGGCTTTCGTCGAATCTTGCAAAGTATCTGCCAAGCATTACGAAGTCAGCACCCATAGCGAGAGCGAGAGTGATGTGGTGGTCGTAAACGATACCGCCGTCGGAGCATACGGGAACGTATACGCCTGTTTCCTCGAAGTATTCGTCGCGAGCCTTGCATACCTCTATGAGAGCTGTAGCCTGTCCGCGTCCGATACCCTTTGTCTCACGTGTGATACAGATTGAGCCGCCGCCGATACCGACCTTGATGAAGTCAGCACCGCAGTCAGCAAGGAAACGGAAGCCGTCAGCATCAACTACGTTACCGGCTCCAACCTTAACACTGTCACCGTAGTGTGCGCGGATCCAATCAATTGTAAGCTTCTGCCATTCAGAAAATCCCTCGGAGGAGTCGATGCAAAGCACGTCAGCGCCTGCTTCAACGAGAGCGGGAACACGCTCTGCGTAGTCACGTGTATTGATACCTGCGCCTACAACGTATCTCTTGTTTGCATCAAGGAGCTCGTTCGGGTTCTGCTTGTGAGTGTCGTAGTCCTTACGGAATACGAAGTAGCAGAGATTGCCGTCCTTATCTACTATAGGAAGGGAATTGAGCTTATTGTCCCAGATGATATCGTTGGCAATCTTGAGAGTCGTGCCTTCGGGAGCTGTAACAAGCTTTTCAAGGGGAGTCATGAAATCAGCAACCTTTGTTGCAGGATCCATACGGCTTACTCTGTAGTCGCGTCCCGTTACGATACCGAGAAGCTTGCCGTTAGCGCTTCCGTCGGAGGTAACTGCAACGGTTGAGTAACCGTTCTGTTCTTTGAGTGCAACGATATCGGCAAGAGTTGCATCGGGAGTTACGTTAGAGCCGCTTTTTACAAAGCCTGCCTTGTAGGTCTTTGCACGCTTGACCATAGCCGCCTCATCCTCGATGGTCTGTGAACCGTAGATGAAGGAAACGCCGCCCTCTGTTGCGAGAGCTACTGCGAGTCTGTCACCGGAAACGGACTGCATGATGGCGGATACCATGGGGATGTTCATGGAAATAGCCGGTTCTTCACCCTTTTTGTACTTGACGAGGGGAGTTTTGAGGCTTACGTTTGCAGGGACACACTCGCTGGAGGAGTATCCGGGGATAAGAAGGTATTCGTTAAAGGTATGAGAAGGCTCGTTAATAAAAATTGCCATTTGATTTATTTCCTTTCCTTGATTATTTTGCTTTGGCTTCGCAGTAGATGCAGCGGTAGACGGTGTTTTCGCGGTCTACGAGCTTGAACACGTGGTCAAGCTCCTGCTCCACAGAGGTAATACAGCGGGGATTCTTACATTTGATAACGTTTGTGAGAGTTTCGGGAGGAGCGATGGTTTTTTTATCAGCTATCACTCCGTCTTTGATAATGTTTACTGTGATTCCGGGATCAACGTAGCCGATGACGTCGAAGCTTACGGGAATATCGGCATCAATTTTGATGATGTCCTTCTTGCCCATTTTAGAGCTTCCCACGTTTCTGATAAGAGCTACGGAGCACTCAAGAGCATCAAGACCGAGAAGGTAGTAAAGCTCCATGCCGCGTCCCTTGGTGATGTGGTCGATAACGATACCGTTTCTGATGGAATCTATGTTCATATGGTGCCTGCCTCCTTTAAGAGCTTGCGGATAAGTGCCATTCTGATGTACTTTCCGTTGAGCACCTGCTTGAAATAGCAGGCTCTGGGATCACGGTCTACGGATACAGCGATCTCGTTTACTCTTGGCAGGGGATGCATGATGCAAAGATCTGCCTTAGCTCCCTCAAGCTTTTTGGTGTCGAGAATGTAGCTGTCCTTAAGGCGGAGATAATCCTCCTCGTTGAAGAAACGTTCTCTCTGTACACGGGTCATGTAGAGGATGTCAAGCTCGGGCATAGCCTCTTCAAGACTTGAGGTCTGCTTATAGGGGATACCCTTTTTCTCAAGAACATCGCGCTTGATGTAGCTTGGGAGGGCGAGCTCCTCGGGAGAGATGAGCACGAATCTTACGCCGTCGTAGCGGGACATAGCGGAGATAAGGGAATGAACGGTACGTCCGAACTTCAGGTCTCCGCAGAGACCTACGGTGATACCGCCGAATGCACCTTTTTCGCGCTTGATGGTGAGAAGGTCGGTGAGTGTCTGGGTTGGATGATTGTGACCGCCGTCGCCTGCGTTGATAACGGGGATAGATGCATTGAGCGAAGCGACATAGGGGGCGCCCTCCTTGGGGTGGCGCATGGCGATGATGTCTGCATAGCAGCTTATTGTGCGTGCAGTGTCAGCGATACTTTCGCCCTTAGCGGCGGATGAGCTCTGCGCTTCGGAGAAGCCGATGACACTTCCGCCAAGCTCTATCATAGCCGCCTCAAAGCTGAGACGGGTACGGGTTGAGGGCTCATAAAAGAGAGTTGCAAGCTTTTTGCCGCGGCAACAGTCCGCATAGTCAGCGGGATTTGCAATAATGTCCTCGGCTGTAGCTATAAGCTCGTCTATTTCCTCTGTGGTGAGATCAAGTATATCAATGAGACTTCTCATTTATATGAACATACCTTTCGTTGATTTGTTTGGGTTAAGCCTTTGCGCCGTTTACTTCAAGATACTTCTTGATACGTTCTACGTTCTCGGCATTTTTGGGGTCTTCCTCAAGATATTCTATGATGTCATAAACGTCAACTACGGAATATACGGGGAAGCCGAATTCCTCGCCTACCTCAGCCATAGCGGACTTGTCTGTCTTGCCCTTTTCCTTGCGGTCTACCATTACAAATGTAGCGGCAACTTTTGTTCCCTTAAGTGAAGAAAGTGTAGCCATACTTTCTCGGATAGCGGTTCCTGCGGTGATAACGTCCTCGACTATGACGATCTCTTCGCCCTCATTGGGCAAATATCCTACGAAAACACCGCCCTCGCCGTGGTCCATTTCTTCCTTTCTGTTGAAGAAGAAGGGAACGTCGAGCCCGCACTTTGAAAGTCCGATGGAAGCGGCAACTGCGATGGAGATACCCTTGTAAGCGGGGCCGTAGAGAACGCATCTCTTGTTGCCTACCTTCTCAAGGTAGCTCTTTGCGTAGAACTCTCCGAGCTTTGCTATCTGATCGCCTGTTTTGATGTCGCCCGCATTGATGAAGTAGGGGATCTTTCTGCCGCTTTTTGCGGTAAAATCGCCGAACTTCAAAACGCCGGCACCTTCAAGAAATTGTATAAATTCTCTCTTGTAGCTTTCCATATCCTTATATCCTTTTCTTTGAAATCAAGTATTGTAATAACGGCTTATCATCTCATCCTGAGATTCGGGGACAAGGTAGATAAACTGCTGGCTGAAGCCGCCGACTCTGACGATAAGATCCCGGTGTGCTTCGGGATTTACCTTTGCATCAAGGAGATCCTCAAGAGTTGCGGTGGTGATCTGAGCCTGAAGTCCACCGCCTGCGACATATGCGCGGATGATGCTCTTTATTTTATCTCTCTGCTCGTCGGAGGAGTTTGTGTTTACGGGGATGCAGGTGTTGACCGTGGTTCCTCCAACGCCGAGGCGGAGAGGAAGCTTCATTACGGACTTAAGCATTGCGGTAAGTCCCTTTTTGTCGGCTCCGGGACGTGGACCTATAGTGTTACCCATAGGGTCTCCGCGTCTGTGACCGTCGGGAAGCGCCCATGTTTCGTAACCGAAGCCGCGTCCTCCGCCCTGCAGTGAGCAAGCACCCATATAAGCGCCTCCGCGGATGGAGCGGTAGTTTCCGAGGTCTCCCCAGAACATCTCAAGGATACGCGCTGCCCATTTGTCAACTCTGTCATCGTCGTTTCCGAACTTTGGAGCTGACAGCATTACAGCGCGGATCTCGTCGTACCCCTCAAAGTTTGCGTCAAGGGCATCGGAGAGTTCTTGAAGAGTTACTTTTCCTTCGCCGAACACAACAGTTTCAAGAGCCGCAAAAGCGTCTGCGGTAACGGCAAGTCCTGCGGTTTCAACTACACCGTAGTTGTATACTGCACCGCCGTCATCAAGGCTTTTGCCCTTCATAATACAGTCGTCAGTGTAGACACTCTTGACGAGCTTTGCAAAATTTTTCGCACGTATGGTCTGACCTGCATCGCAGATCTTGACGAAGCTTTTGTTTATTTCCTTGGTCTGCTTTTCGAAAGCTTCCCAAATTTCCTCAATGGATTTGTAATCGGTAAGCTTGCCGTTTGGAAGACCCACGCGGATACCGAGCTTTTTGTCATATCCGTCGTTTAAGGTATATTCAAGTATTTTTGCCAGGTTGATAACGCCGTCCTCACAGCCGAAGTTGCTTTTTCCGGGGATCTCGATCTCCTGACAGCCGAGCATTGAGTAGTCACGCGCATCCTCGGTAGTGACTCCGTAAGCACGTAGTGCGTCAATAGCAAGGGTGTCGCTGACAATGGTGGGGTCGCTCATTCCCTCGGACCACATCTTCACAAGAAGGTCCATAAGCTCGTCGGGAGTGTCCTTGTGGAGCCTCAGTGAGCATCTCGGATGGACGCCGTGGAAGGTGCGGAGTATCTGTAAAAAGAGGTAAGTCAGCTCGTTTGCGGCATCCTTTCCGTTTTCGGGAAGAACTCCGCCAAGGGTGATGTTGTGGCTTCCGTGCTCGCGGAGCTTCAGAAGAAGCCCTACTGCGACGTCCTCGCGGCTGACCTCTGAGTCATCTGAACGGGAATAGAAGGGATGAAGCGTCTGGTCGATACGTCCGAGACAGTCGACCCAGTCCCAAAGGCTGTAGAACCACATGAGCTGTACAGCTTCAATGAAGCTTTCGGGCTTTTCATGGGCGATCTTTCGGCAGGTCTTTGACACAAGAAGGTAGCGTGATTTCAGCACCTCGTCCGTTTCGCTTTCGGCGAGAGAGGCTGCCTTGTCGGCGTGAAGCTCGGCAAAGGCGGAAAGTCCGCGTACGATGACGCGCATTGCCTCGTAGAGCTCGTGCTTCTCGCTGTCGTTTGTGTTTGCATCGTAAAGGTCTATCTTTTCGATGGTCTTGTCAAAGCCGAGCTTCAGAAGAGAAGGGTAGCTTGGAACCGTATGTCCCTGATAACCGCCTGCGTCGCCAAGTCCCGCACACCAGCCTTTTTTATACACGTCCTTGCCGAGAAGTCTGTCGGCTTCATCGTAGATGAGCTGACGGGTAGCAGGCCAAAGCCTGTCGCGGAGAGCTTCAATGCGACGGTTTGCCGATTCAAGAGCTTCAGCGCTGTAATCGTGGTCTCCGTAAACCAGCGGATCCTCATAATCGGTGATCCCCCAGGAAAAGTGCTCCATGAGACGTCTTACGGGACGGTTATTTCCAACGACGACCTCATAGGGGAGTATGGTGATCTCGGACGTGAGCCAGCTTCTGACGATTGCGTGTGCGAGAGTGATGACGTAGGGAGAATCGGGCATCTCCTCGAAAACGTCAAGGAAAGGTGTCTTTCCGTCAAACATGGGACCTGTCCAAGTCTCTTCTCGGTCATCCCAGCCGTGCATTCTGCGATTCAGTGCTTCGTGAAGCTTCGCGCTTTCCGCGGAAAACTCCAATTTTTTGTCGATATACGAATACTTCAAGCGGACACCTCCTCTGTTTAAAATACGCTTTTATCAGCCCACGAATTCCGCAACGCAACGCTCGTAAGCGGCTACGGGATCTGCGGCTGCTGTGATGGGACGTCCGACAACGATGTAGTCGGATCCGATCTTTTTTGCCTCTGCGGGAGTCATAACACGCTTTTGGTCGCCGATGTCACCGTCTGCAAAGCGTACACCGGGAGTTACGGTAACGAAATCCGCTCCGCAGGTGTCGTGTACCGTGCCTGCCTCAAGGGGAGAGCAAACCACACCGTCAAGACCTGCACGCTTAGCATTAGCCGCGTAGTGCATGACCACCTTGTCGATGGGCTCCTTTATGAGAAGGTCATTTTCCATACTTTCCTGATCGGTAGAGGTGAGCTGTGTTACTGCGATAAGAATGGGGCGTGTTCCGTCGGGACGTGTGAGACCCTCGAGAGCCGCTTCCATCATGCGGACAGTACCGCTTGCGTGAAGGTTTGTCATATCCACGTCAAGTCCCGAGAGGACTGCCATGGACTTTTTTACTGTGTTGGGGATGTCGTGGAGCTTCAGGTCAAGGAAGATCTTGTGACCGCGTCTCTTTATCTCGCGGACGATCTCGGGACCTGCGGCATAAAAGAGCTCCATGCCGATCTTAACGAAGGGCTTTTTGCCCTCGAACTTATCAAGAAATTCAAATACTGCTTCTGCGCTTGCAAAGTCGCAAGCTACGATTACGTCTTTTCCCATTATGCTACTCCTATTATATCTTTTAAATTATCTATTCCGTATTTAGCCATTACCTCGGGTAGCTTTGCTATGATGTCGCGGCAGGCGAAGGGATCAATAAGGTTAGCTGCACCCACCTCAACTGCGGTAGCTCCTGCAAGCATCATTTCGATAACATCCTCAGCACTTGATACTCCACCCATACCCACAACGGGGATGCTTACCGCGTGGGAGACCTGATATACCATTCTTACCGCTACAGGGAAGATGGCGGGTCCGGAGAAGCCGCCCATCTTGTTTGCAATAACGGGCTTCTTTGTTTTGAGGTCAATTCTCATACCGAGCATAGTGTTTATAAGGCTGATGCCGTCGGCACCTGCTTCTTCACAGGCTTTGGCAATGGAGACGATATCCGTTACGTTAGGCGAAAGCTTGATAATGACGGGCTTCGTCGTCACCTTTTTTACTGCTTTTGTTACCTCTGCGGCAGCCTCAGGAGAAGTTCCGAAGCTCATACCGCCGCCGTGGACATTGGGACAGCTTACGTTTACCTCAAGCCAGCCCACCTCTTCGCATTTATCAAGCTTTTCACAGGTGTAGGCGTAATCCTCGACTGCAAAGCCGCTGACGTTTGCCATAACCTTTTTATTAAAGCATTTTCTCATTTTCGGAAGCTCTTCGGAGATAACCTTTTCAACTCCGGGATTCTGAAGTCCGACGGCGTTGATCATTCCCGCATAGCATTCGGCGATACGGGGAGTGGGGTTTCCGAAGCGGGGATCCTTTGTGGTTCCCTTGAAGGAGAACGTGCCGAGCACGTTTATATCATAGAGCTCTGCGAATTCATAACCGTATCCGAAGGTACCGCTTGCGGGGATGATCGGATTATCAAGCTCTATACCGCAGAGATCAACGCTTAATTTTCCCACAGTATCTCCTCCTTTTCAAGAACGGGACCGTCCTTGCAGATTCTCTTGTAGCCTGTAACTGTCTTGCAGGAGCAACCCATACAAGCACCGAAGCCGCATCCCATGCGCTCTTCAAAGCTGAACTGACCGCTTGTTGCCGATGCCTTGTAGATAGCCTTCAGCATAGGCTCGGGACCGCAGGTGTAGAAGTATGTATAGTCGATATTCTTCATAGCGTCGGTGACGAATCCTTTTACACCATAGCTTCCGTCAACGGTGGTTACGGTGACATCGCAGCCGAGAGCCTTGAAGTCATCCTCGCAGAAGATCTCGCTTTCCTTGTTGAAGCCGAGGATCACGGAGACCTTTTTGCCCTCTGCAATAAGCCGCTTTGCAAGCATATACATAGGCGGAACTCCCACTCCTCCTCCGAGAAGGAGCGGGCTTGCGCCTGATTTTGACGTGTCATATCCGTTTCCGAGTCCCGTGAGCACGTCGAGAGTGCCGTTTTGCATCTCGCGCATCTGCTCGGTGCCGCGTCCGACTACCTTGTAGATGATAGTCAGCACATCACCCTCAACATCGCATACGGAGATGGGGCGGCGGAGAAAGAGACCGTCAAGCTTTACATTGACAAATGTACCGGGGGCTGTGATCTCGGAGGTGTCTCCCTTCAGGCGCATCTTCATGACGTCAGCCGTGAGGGGGATGTTTTCGATTATTTCAAATAAGCTCTGCTTCATATCAGCACCTATAGGTTAAGCGTCAATCGTGGAGATTGTAAGCGTGGTTTCCTCAAGCACGTCGAGGAGAACGCGGACTGTATCGAGAGATGTGAACATAGTTACGTTGTTTTCCGTAGCAAGGCGGCGGATCTCATAACCGTCGGCGATGGGATCGGCAGAGTTGATGTCACGGGTGTTGATAACGTAAGCGATGTGTCCCTGACGGAGAGCGTCGGGAATCTCATCACTGCCTGCGCTGATCTTGTCAAGAACGTGGGTACGGATTCCGTTTGCCTTCAGGAAGCTTCCTGTTCCCTCGGTAGCCTGAATGTTGAATCCGAGGTTATAGAAGCGGCGGATAAGGGGAAGCGCTTCCTCCTTATCGCGGTCAGCGATGGTAGCAAATACCGTGCCGTAGTTCTGGAGGTGTGTTCCCGACGCCTGAAGAGCCTTGTAGAAGGCGCGGTTCATCTTGTCATCGTATCCGATAGCTTCACCGGTAGACTTCATCTCGGGAGAGAGGTAAGCATCGAGTCCGCGGAGCTTGTTGAAGGAGAACACGGGAACCTTTACGTACCAGCGATCCTTCTCCTCGGGGTAGATGTCGAATATGCCCTGCTCCTTCAGGCTCTTGCCCATGATGACCTCTGTTGCGATGTCTGCGAGGCTGTAGCCTGTAGCCTTTGAGAGGAAGGGAACTGTTCTTGAAGAACGGGGATTTACTTCGATGATGAATACGTTTTCGTTTTTGTCGACGATGAACTGGATATTGTAAAGACCCACGATGCCGATACCGAGACCGAGCTTCTTGGCATAGGTAAGGATGGTGCCCTTTACCTTATCGGAGATGCTGAATGCGGGATAAACACTGATAGAGTCACCGCTGTGTACTCCTGTACGCTCAACGAGCTCCATAATACCGGGAACGAATACGTTGCGGCCGTCGCAGATAGCGTCAACCTCAACTTCCTTTCCTTCGATATACTTGTCAACGAGAACGGGCTTGTCCTCGTCGATCTCAACGGCAGTCTTGAGGTAGTGGCGGAGCTGTTCCTCGTTGGCAACGATCTGCATGGCACGTCCGCCGAGAACGAAGCTGGGGCGGACGAGCACGGGGTATCCAATGGAGGAAGCCGCTGCGATACCGTCCTCGATCTTTGTAACGGCACGTCCCTTGGGCTGAGGAATACCAAGCTCAGAGAGAAGCTTTTCAAATGCGTCGCGGTTTTCAGCTCTGTCAATAGCGGCACAGTCGGTACCGATGATCTCTACACCGCGGTCGGTGAGAGGCTGAGCAAGATTGATGGCAGTCTGACCTCCGAGAGAGGCGATAACGCCCTCGGGACGCTCAAACTCAATGATGTTCATAACATCCTCGGGAGTGAGAGGCTCAAAGTAGAGCTTGTCCGCTGTGGTGTAGTCTGTGGAGACGGTCTCGGGGTTGTTGTTTATGATTATTGCTTCGTAGCCTGCATTTTTGATGGTCTGTACTGCGTGAACTGTGGAGTAGTCGAACTCAACGCCCTGACCGATACGGATAGGACCTGCTCCGAGAACCACGAGCTTCTTCTTATCGGTGAGAATTGAGGTATTTTCTCCGGTGTAGGAGGAGTAGAAGTAGGGGATGTATGCACCTGTGTGGCAGGTATCTACCATACGGAACACGGGGAAGAGATTCTTCTCTTTTCTGTAGTTGAACACTTCGATCTCGGTGCAGCGCCACATTCTTGCAACGTACTTGTCAGAGAAGCCCATCTTCTTTGCATCGCGGAGGGTGTCGAGGTCAAAGGGATGTGCCTTGAGAGTTTCCTCCATTTCAACGATCTTCTTGATGGCTTCAAGGAAGTAGGAGGTGATCATTGTAATACTGTGGATCTCCTCAACGGTCACGCCGCGGGCAAGAAGCTCTGCGATAGCGAAGATGTTGTCATCGCGGAACTCCTTGATATAGTCAAGGATAGCTTCATTTGACATATTGTCAAACTTAGCGTGATAAATATGGTTTACGCCGATCTCAAGTGAACGGAAGCCTTTGAGAAGTGCTTCTTCGAGATTGGAGCCGATGCCCATTACCTCGCCCGTAGCCTTCATCTGTGTACCGAGGGAGTTGGATGCACTTGTGAATTTGTCGAAGGGGAAACGGGGGAGCTTTGCGATAACGTAGTCAAGCTGAGGCTCGAATGCGGCGTTGGTGTTGGCAATTGCAATATCCTCAAGCGCCATGCCTACGGCGATCTTTGCGGTTACCTTTGCAATGGGGTAGCCGGATGCCTTGGATGCAAGTGCGGAGGAACGGGAAACGCGGGGGTTTACCTCGATGAGGTAGTACTCGCTTGTGGTGGGGTTCAGTGCGAACTGTACGTTACAGCCGCCCTCGATCTTCAGCTCACGGATGATCTTGATGGCGCTGTCGTTGAGCATCTTCATGTCATGGTCACTGAGGGTGAGGATGGGAGCTACGACGATAGAGTCGCCTGTGTGAACGCCGACGGGGTCGATGTTCTCCATTCCGCAGATGGTGATGGCGTGGTCATTGGAGTCACGCATTACCTCAAATTCGATCTCCTTATATCCCTTTACGCTCTTCTCAACAAGAACCTGATGAACGGGGGAGAGCTTGAAGGCGTTGAGACCGATCTCAACAAGCTCCTCCTCGTTGTTTGCAAAGCCGCCGCCTGTGCCGCCGAGAGTGAATGCGGGGCGGAGAACTACAGGATAGCCGATCTCTGCGGCAGCCTTCTTTGCTTCCTCGATGGAGTAGGTGATCTCAGAGGGGATAACGGGCTCGCCGATGGACTGGCAAAGCTCCTTGAAGAGCTCGCGGTCTTCGGCTCTCTCAATGCTTTCGCTGCTTGTACCGAGAAGCTCTACGCCGCACTCCTTGAGCACGCCCTTCTTCTCAAGCTGCATGGCAAGGTTAAGTCCTGTCTGTCCGCCGATACCGGGAACGATAGCGTCGGGACGCTCGTAGCGGAGGATCTTTGCGATATATTCAAGTGTCAAGGGCTCCATGTAGACCTTGTCCGCAATGGTGGTGTCGGTCATGATGGTAGCGGGGTTGGAGTTGCAGAGGACTACCTCATAGCCCTCCTCCTTGAGTGCAAGACACGCCTGGGTTCCCGCATAGTCAAACTCTGCCGCCTGACCGATGACGATAGGACCTGAACCGATGATCAGTATCTTCTTTAAATCTGTTCTCTTTGCCATACTTGGCCTCCTCTGTATATCTATATCTTAAAATTAACTAACTTTATGCTCTCAAAGAGCGCTGTACACGACCTTGCCGTCTTTCACGGTCAGATAGCATCTGCCGAATAATCTGTCTCCCTCAAAGGGAGTAGCACGTCCCATTGATAGAAACTCATCGGGGTCAACGGTGAACTCCTCGTCAAGACGCCATACCGAAAAGTCGCGGGAAGCGGGCAGGGCGAATCTTCTTCTGGGATTGTCCGAAAGAAGGATAGCCAGCTTTTCGAGGCTTAGAATGCCTGTTTTTACGAGATGCGTGTACATAACGGGGATCGCAGTTTCAAGTCCGACGATGCCGAAGGCGCTTTTCTCAAGTCCGCGGGATTTTTCATCGGCTGAATGAGGCGCATGATCCGTTGCGATCATGTCGATGGTGCCGTCAAGGATCCCTTCCACCAAAGCCTCGCGGTCTGCACGGCTTCTGAGAGGGGGATTCATCTTAAAGCGTCCGTGCTCAAGGAGGTTGCTGTCATCCATGACAAGGTAATGGGGACCTGTCTCGCATGTGATGTCTACGCCGCTTTTTTTGGCATCGCGTATGAGCTCAACACTTTCTTTAGCAGAGATGTGGCACACATGGTAAGGACAACCCGTTTCGTCAGCAAGACGGATGTCGCGCTCGATCTGTCTCCATTCGCTTTCGGAGCAGATGCCGCGATGTCCGTGGACCTTTGCGTACTCTCCGTCGTGGATGTAGCCCTTGAAAAGCAGATCGTTGACCTCGCAGTGCGCTACGATCATCTTTCCGAGAGATTTTGCCTTTTCCATGGCGGCTCTCATCATGCCTTCGTCCTGAACTCCCCGTCCGTCGTCGGAGAATGCGATGGCGAGAGGGGCAAGATCATCCATGTCTGAAAGCTCCCGTCCGTGTTCGGCCTTTGTGATGGAAGCGTAAGGATGCACGCCGATGACAGCGTCGCGCTCAATTATGTCAAGCTGAGCCTTGATGTTCTCCGCGCTGTCGGGGACAGGGGAGAGATTCGGCATTGTACACACATCGGTGTAGCCGCCTCTTGCCGCAGAAAGAGAGCCTGTTTTAATGGTCTCTTTATAAGAAAAGCCCGGCTCACGAAAATGCACATGCACATCGCAAAAACCGGGAAAAACAGTATATTCCGCAGAATTGCAAACGCCAAGAAGATCTGTCATAGCGGAGCCGGACAGAAGGGCTGAAAAAACGGTATCTATCTCGCAGAGTTCGGGGGTCTTAATTATATTTGTAAGAATCTGTTTCGTCATTGCCTGTCTCCTTATACGTTTCTGCTTATATCTTACCCTATATTTTATCACACGGACGCATTTTTGTCAACATAGAAGATAATATAAAATAACTTTGACTTACGAAGAAATAATGGGCAAATTGACATGAAAATATTCGTTCTTGACACAATTAAAACCCTCCCCGTGCCGCGGCACGGGGAGCGTACAGGCCGCTGACAAAGGTCTTGCGCTGACAAAATGCACAAAAGTTTTGATCGACCTTTTTTAAAAGGGCGCAGGGTCTTGGGACAGAGTCCCGAGTCGCACTCCGCAGAGTGCGAAATCCCCCTTATTCGTCCAAAAAGCGACCCGCAGGTCGCGCATTCCTTTAACTTTTGATTTATTCTTTTTTAATTTGACAAACCCTGTGCTTTGGCACAGGGTTTGTCAGCAAGCTGAACGATCCCCGTGCCGCGGCACGGGGATGGTAAGGTGTATATCATTTTGTATTAAGTGTAACTGTTTTGACGTTTTCTGTGTTTGTGACCTTGTAAAGTCCGTTTTCAAGCTTCTCCACAGAACAACCGTCTGCGGAAAGCTCATCGGCGATGACATATAGGCTCTCGCCGTTCTTGGCGAAGCTTACCTTGAGCTTGCCGTCTGCAAAGCTTTGGTCTATTTTGGGTATCAGCACGCTGTCCGTTCCGATAACTGCGGGTTCTTCGCATTCCGTTAGGAAAAGCACCTCGACCGAATGGGGCTTGATGACGCTTTCGTATCTGCCCGAGACGCGTCCCCTGTAGCTGCGGCTCCAGAACTCAAACACATGGGCAGCTTCGGTGTCAACGCCCATGACTCTTTCTTCGTCGTTCCAGTTTATGAGCATTACCGTGCGCACAGAGCCTCTCTTTCCGCAGTCGAGAACTCCGGGGATATAATCCTCGGTGAAGTCGAGGGGCTTTGCGGCATCCTTGTTTTGCGGGAAAACATAGGATATCATTTTTTTCTGCTCGTCATTGAGAAGGGAAAGCTTGTCCGAAAGCATGAGTATTCCGCCCGACGCCGCTGTGGCTGAGATGTAAGACTTGATCTCCTCGTCCGTTCTCGTGCAGTTCCTGCGGCATTCGCTGTCCTCGTTTTCCGGCTTTCTGATAATGAGGCAGTCGGCATCGCATATGAACAGTCTCTTGTGATAGAAAAGTCTGTTCAGCACGCGGTTGAATACCTGCCTTACAGAGTCCCAGTCTCCGCCGATATCACAGCTCGTTCTGATACCGTCCACGAGACCGACCACGGGGGCAAAGGGACTTGTGCAGCCGAGAATAAAGGTATCCTCGGGAATGGACGCGATAATGGTGTGCAGACATTCCTTGTAGTTCTTCATTGAGTTAAAGGAGGGATCGCGGAAGCGGTACGCGCCGAAGCAGGCAGTGATGAGGTCGAGCTTCAGATAGCGGTAACCCCAATCGTATGTGGCACGGCGGAATATTTCGCTTATAAAGGCTTTAACCTCGGGGACGGACAGATCGAGAGTTTTTGTGACCTCTCCGTTTCTTCTGTCAACAGCAAAGTATTCGGGGTGCTCAGTCCTGATCTTTGCAAGCTTCGCCCACAGGGGAGCAAACCAAAGTCCGGGAGTGAAGCCCTCAGCTTTGATGCGCTCTGCGTGAGCCTTCATGCCTTTGGCAAACTTTTCGTTTTCCTCCCACTGACCGTAGCATACCTGCCAGCCGTCGTCGATCTGTACGTATCTTACCGGAAGGCGTTCCTTTTCCTCGGCGATCTCTGTTATGGTTCGGTCGATTATGGTATCGTTTATTCCGTTGAAATAGTAATACCATGTGCAGTATCCGCTGGGTACGTCGAATTTCTTTCTCGGAGGTGTATCGGAAAGGGCGGCTACAGTGTCGCAGTAGTGTATGAGAGAGTCTTCGGGGTCTGCGGAGGGCATCAGCATGACAACGTCGCTTGTCAGCACGTCTCCACGCTTTATCTCTCGTCCCTCTGTGTACTGACGAGCCTCAAATGTCCCGTCCTCGGAAACGAAGAAGCCTCCGAAATACTCATTTGAGGTCACGCATCCTGCGAAGAATGATCCATCAGGTCCGTTTACTATGGCATAGTCGCCGCACTCTGCCTTCCCCCTCTCACTCAGCACGTGGGTGTCAAGGTCTGTGAGCATCTCGTTTACGCGGACTCCCTCGTAGTTTCCCACGGCACTTCCGTATACGCTTATATCAGTTTCGGTGAGCTTGCCTGACAGGATGAGAAGCTCGTCGGAGAAGGCGATGTCCTCGTCCTCATGAACATATCGAAGGCTCAGCTTCAGCTCGCCGTCTTTGCTGTCAAAGCGGAGGCGGGATGCCCCGTTTTCGGCATAGGTGCCGTAGCTGTCCTCTCCTATGACCCATGCGTTTTTCAAAAGGAAGGCTCCGCTGTCGCCGCGGACTCCGCAGGTGATATTATCAATGATCGTTTTCCCCTCACGGTCTGTAATGATGAGGTATCCGTTTTTTACTGTAAGCAGCATGGTGTGTCTCCTTCCGGACGGTGATATTTGTTTGATTTTGGGCGTTTTTCGGCAGAAAGAACGCCTTTTTTTAATTATACCCTCGATAAGCTTCCGTGTCAATATGGTTTTTGCTGTGAAAAGGACGAAAAAATCCACTTTTATATGATGTTTTGCCAAGAAGAGAAGGATAGGTGTGAACAAAATGTAAACTGAATATTTATTCGCAAAAACTTCTTGACAAACCGAGACGAAGTATGTATAATAGGTGCATACTTAGTCAAATGACAGAATAAATATACACAGAGGTGCATAAAAATGAATAAAGAAAACATAAAAAAGGTAGTTCTTGCGTACTCAGGCGGTCTTGATACCTCCATCATCATTCCGTGGCTCAAGGAAAACTACAACAACTGCGAGGTAGTTGCCGTTTCCGGTAACGTCGGACAGGCTGACGAGCTTGAGGGCCTTGAGGAAAAGGCTATCGCCACAGGTGCATCCAAGCTTTACGTTCTCGACCTCACAGAGGAGTACGTTGACGAGTACATCATCCCCACAATGAAGGCAGGCGCAGTCTATGAGGAATACCTCCTCGGTACAAGCCACGCGCGTCCCTGCATCGCAAAGGGTCTTGCAGAGGTAGCCATCAAGGAAGGCGCTGACGCCATCGTTCACGGCTGCACAGGTAAGGGTAACGACCAGGTCCGCTTTGAGCTTGCTCTCAAGCATTTCTGCCCCGATATTCCGATCATTGCTCCCTGGAGAGAGTGGGACATCAAGTCAAGAGAAGAGGAGATCGAGTACGCCGAGGCGCATAACATCCCCCTCAAGATAAACCGCGAGACCAACTATTCCAAGGATAAGAACCTCTGGCACCTGTCCCACGAGGGCATGGACCTTGAGGACACAGGTAATGAGCCTATGTATGAGAAGCCCGGCTTCCTTGAAATGGGCGTTTCTCCCATACAGGCTCCCGACGTTCCCACCTATATCGAGCTTGATTTCGTTGAGGGTACTCCCGTAGCTCTCAACGGCGAGAAGATGACCGCAAAGGAGATAATCCTCAAGCTTAACGAGATCGGCGGCGCAAACGGAATCGGTATCATCGACATCGTTGAGAACCGTCTTGTAGGTATGAAGTGCCGCGGCGTTTACGAGACTCCCGGCGGAACTATCCTTTACAAGGCTCACAGCCTTCTTGAGTCCGTTTGCCTTGACAAGTACACAATGCACGAGAAGCAGAGACTTTCCATTACCTTCGCTGAGCTCGTTTACAATGGTCAGTGGTTCACACCTCTCAGAGAGGCGCTTTCCGCATTCGTTGACAAGACTCAGGAGAGAGTAAACGGTAAGATCAGACTGAAGCTCTACAAGGGTAACATGATTCCCGCAGGTATCTGGAGCGAGAACTCCCTCTACAGCGAGGAGATCGCAACCTTCGGCGAGAGTGACTACGATCAGAAGGATTCCGCAGGATTTATTAACCTCTTCGGACTTCCCATCAAGGTTCAGGCTCAGGTAGACAAGAACTGCGGCAAGTAATAATATGGTAATGACCGTTACGGGGGAGACGTATTCTGCGCCTTCCCCGTGAGCACTCATTTCCGCTTTTTATGAAAGCGGAAAAATGAATAAATATTCGAAAGGTACCTATATAAATGGCAAAGATGTGGGCGGGAGTTACCGCCGGAATTACGGACAGTATAGCGGACGATTTCAACTCATCTATCCGCTTTGATTCGAAAATGTACAGACAGGACATCACGGGAAGTATGGCACACGCCGCCATGCTCGGTGAGAGAGGCATAATCACAAAGGACGAAGCCGATAAGCTTATCGACGGTCTTGAAGGAATACTTCGTGACATCGACAGCGGAGCACTTCAGTTCGATATGAAGGCAGAGGATATCCATATGTTCGTGGAGCAGGTCCTTACGGAACGTCTCGGAGACCTTGGCAAGAAGCTTCACACAGCAAGAAGCCGTAACGATCAGGTTGCTCTCGACCTCCGTATGTATCTGCGTGACGGCATCGACGGCATCACCTCTCTTGTGCGCGAGCTTGTTTCCGTTGTCACCGATAAGGCAGAGGAGTACCGCGATGCCATCATGCCCGGATACACACATCTCCAGCGTGCACAGCCCATTACCTTCGGACATCATCTTATGGCGTACGCTATGATGCTCCTTCGCGACCTCGGCAGACTTTCCGACTGCAGAGCGAGAATGAACGTTTCCCCTATCGGATGCTGTGCGCTTGCGGGTACCACATATGACACAGACAGATATTTCGAAGCAGAAAAGCTCGGCTTTGATTCCATTGCGATGAACAGCATCGACGGCGTTTCCGACCGCGACTTCTGCCTTGAGCTTGCGAGTGCACTTTCTATCCTCATGATGCATCTTTCGCGCTTCTCCGAGGAAATTATCCTTTGGTCAAGCTGGGAGTTCCGCTTTGTGAAGCTTTCCGACTCCTACACAACAGGCTCGTCCATCATGCCCCAGAAAAAGAACCCCGATATGGCAGAGCTCGTCCGCGGTAAGACGGGACGTGTGTACGGAGACCTCATGGCGCTCCTTACCGCACTCAAGGGACTTCCTCTGGCATACAACAAGGATATGCAGGAGGATAAGGAGAGCATTTTCGATGCACTTGAAACTGCGGAAATGTGCCTGAGGGTCTTTATTCCCATGATTGACACCATGACCGCTATGCGCGAGAATATGCTCCGCGCGGCTCAGAAGGGCTTTATCAATGCCACCGACCTTGCCGATTACCTTGTAAAGCACGGTCTTCCTTTCAGAAGTGCATACAAGATATCAGGTCAGCTCGTTGCCAAGTGCATTGCCGAGGATCGAGTCCTTGAAGAGCTTACTCTTGAAGAGTATAAGGAAATGTCCGAGCTCTTTGAAGAGGATCTTTACAATGAGATCGACCTTCTTACCTGCGTTGAGAAGAGAATAAGCGAAGGCGGCACCTCTGTCGCTTCCGTGGAAAAGCAGATCGCGTACGTTCGGGAGGTTCTTGCAAATGACTAAGGTATTTATCGACGGTTCCGCCGGTACAACGGGACTTCGCATCCACGAACGTCTTGCAGACAGACGCGATATCGAGGTATTCACTCTGACAGGCGACAGACGAAAGGATCCGGAGGCAAGGCGCGAAGCTCTTAACTCTGCGGATATTGCATTCCTTTGCCTTCCCGATGCGGCGGCGATCGAAGCTGTTTCCATGATCGAAAATGACAGCACCGTGGTGATAGACACATCCACGGCTCACCGTACCGCTGACGGCTGGGCGTATGGCTTTGCGGAGCTGTCGTGCGGTCACAGAGAGGCGCTGAAAACTGCAAAGTGTATCGCAAATCCCGGTTGCCACGCAAGCGGATTTATTGCAGGCGTGTATCCTCTCGTCAGTGCGGGCATCATTCCAAGTGACTTTCCCTTGACTGCCTACTCTCTCACAGGCTACAGCGGCGGCGGAAAGAGCCTTATTGCGGAATATGAGGATGCAGACCGCGACATTCGCCACGAAAGCCACCGTATCTACGGCACGACACTTACTCACAAGCATCTTCCCGAGATGAAGGCTGTGTGCGGACTTGAAAAGGCTCCGCTTTTCTCTCCCATTCTCGGAGACTTCTACGCAGGCATGGCAACTACGGTCATGCTTACGGGATATACGGCAAAGGAAATCCAAGAGTGCCTTGCAGCTCACTACGCAGAAAGCAAGCTTGTGACCGTGGCTCCCCTCGGAGGCGACGAGAGTATAATCTATGCTTCCACCTATGCAGGACGCGACAGCATGAGGCTTATAGTCTGCGGACATGAGACCCAGACTACGGTTACGGCTCTTTTTGACAACCTCGGTAAGGGCGCATCGGGAGCCGCAATACAGAACATGAACATTTCCATGGGGACAGACGAAGAGCTCGGACTTGTCCTCTGAACGAATAAAAACGGAGTATGAATATGAATGAAATAAAGCTTATCACAGGCGGTGTTTGTGCCGCTGCAGGCTTCAAGGCAAGCGGTATCCATTGCGGTATACGCAAGAACCGCACCAAGAATGACCTTGCACTTATCGTCAGCGACAGAAAGGCAGCAGCCGCGGCGGTTTATACAACAAACCTCGTTAAGGGCGCGCCCCTTACGGTAACAAAGGATCACATTTCCGACGGATACGCTCAGTCCGTTATCTGCAACAGCGGTAACGCCAACACCTGCAACGCCGACGGTATCGAGATCGCAGAAAAGATGTCAGACCTTGTGGCAGAGGCGACAGGAATCAGCGCGAGAGACGTTATCGTTGCTTCAACGGGAGTTATCGGTCAGAGACTTTCCACAGAGCCAATCGCAAACGGCATGGCGCGTCTCGTTTCCTCGCTTAGCGAAAACGGAGGCGCAGATGCGGCTGAGGCGATCATGACCACCGATACAAGAAAGAAGGAGGTTGCCGTTGAGTTTACCGTAGGCGGCAAGACCTGCCGTCTCGGCGGTATCGCAAAGGGAAGCGGAATGATCCATCCCAACATGGCGACAATGCTCGTATTCATCACCACGGACTGTGCTGTTTCTCCCGAAATGCTCCGCCGTGCGCTGAAGAGTGACGTTGCCGACACCTTCAACATGGTATCTGTGGACGGCGACACATCAACAAACGATATGGTGACTGTACTTGCAAACGGTGCTGCCGGAAACTGCGAGATCACTGAGGCAAATGATGACTTTGCGGTCTTTATGAAGGCTCTCAACACAGTTACCGTTCAGCTTTGCCGTATGATCGCAGGAGACGGCGAGGGTGCTACCAAGCTTCTTGAGTGCCGTGTAAGCGGAGCTGTCTCCGAGTCTGTTGCAAAGACCGTGGCAAAGAGCGTTATCTGCTCAAGCCTTCTCAAGGCGGCTATGTTCGGTGCTGATGCTAACTGGGGACGGGTCCTCTGTGCCATCGGCTACAGCGGCGCTCCTGTTGACACGGATGCTATCGACGTATCATTCCGTTCCGAGGCGGGAGAGATCCTTGTGTGTAAGAACGGCGCGGGCGTTGACTTCTCCGAGGAAAAGGCGAAGGAGATCCTTCTCCGCGATGAGATCGAGATCCTCGTTGATCTCGGCGAAGGTCACATGAGCGCTACAGCTTGGGGATGTGATCTTACCTACGATTACGTAAAGATCAACGGAGATTACCGCACCTGATAGGTAAAAGAGGCAGAAGTATGATGCACGAAGATAATCATTTTTCTAATATGCAGAGAGCTGAGGTGCTGACTCAGGCTCTCCCCTATATACAGCGCTTCAACGGCAAGGTTGTCGTTGTCAAGTACGGCGGAAACGCCATGATAGACGAGCATCTTAAAGCACAGGTCATGGAGGACATCGTCCTTCTGTGGCTTGTCGGCGTTAAGGTCGTTCTCGTTCACGGCGGCGGTCCCGAGATCAATGAGGTCATGGACCGCTTCGGCAAAAAGCCCGAGTTCGTGGGCGGACTCCGCGTAACCGACCGCGAGACTATGGACATTGTGCAGATGGTTCTTGCGGGTAAGGTGAACAAGACACTTGTAAATCTCATTGAGATGAACGGCGGTAAGGCTATGGGCATCTCCGGTATGGACGGACGTCTTATCGAGGCTGTGCCCAAGGATGAAGCTCTCGGATACGTTGGAAAGATCACAAAGGTCAACATCGCTACCGTAACAGATCTTCTTGAAAAGGGATACATTCCCGTGATCTCCACCGTTGCCTGCGACCGTCACGGAAACAGCTACAATATCAACGGCGACACGGCGGCAGCTTACATCGCAGGTGCCATCGGTGCTGAGAGACTTATCATGATGACTGACATCGCGGGAATCCTCCGCGATAAGGACGATCCGTCAACGCTTATCACGGAGCTCACCGTCGACGAGGCAGAGATGCTTGCGGAAAGCGAGATCATCTCGGGCGGCATGATCCCAAAGATCAACTGCTGTGTTGATGCAATCAACAAGGGTGTTAAAAACGTCACCATTATGGACGGACGCGTTCCTCACTCCATCCTTATGGAGATTCTTACCGACGAGGGCGCAGGTACTATGGTCTCGGGCAAGAGAGAGCATTAAAGGTGGATAGCGTGAAAGTGCAAACAGTTTTAACCGAAGCTGCAGCTGTTTCACGCGCAAACAAACACTAAAAATCAAAAGTCCGATTTTTGTCTGCTTCGCAGACACGCGTTTGTTTCATATCATTTGGTGTAGACAAAGGCTGAATGGAGATTCACATGACTAACTTAAAAGAAAAAGACGCAAAATACGTAGCGGGGACATACGCAAGATTCCCCGTTGAGATAAAAAACGGTAAGGGAAGCATCCTTTACGATACCGACGGCAAGCGCTACATCGACATGGGCAGCGGAATCGGTGTTACTGCATTCGGTATTGCCGACGACGAATGGGTATCTGCGGTCACATCCCAGCTTACCCGCGTTCAGCATACCTCAAATCTTTACTTCACCGATCCCTGTGCGGAGCTTGCTGAGCTTCTCTGCGAGAAAACGGGGATGAGAAAGGTGTTTTTCGGAAACTCGGGAGCTGAGGCTAATGAGTGCGCCATCAAGGTTGCCCGCAAATGGGGAGAAGAGAATCTCGGTGCCGATCACTACACTATCGTCACGATGAAGAACAGCTTCCACGGCAGAACCGTTACAACTCTTGCGGCAACCGGACAGGATCACTATCATGAGCATTTCGGACCTATGACCGAAGGCTTCGTTCATGGGGATATCGAGGACCTTGACGGCGTTGAGAAGCTTATTGTGGAGCATAAGGCGTGCGCCGTTATGTTCGAGTGCATACAGGGAGAGGGCGGAGTAATTCCCCTTTCCGCAGATTTCGTCCGCGGACTTGATGCCCTTGCAAAGAAGCACGGCATCCTCCTCATCGTTGATGAGGTGCAGACCGGTAACGGACGCACAGGTGAGCTTTACGCTTACATGAATTACGGCATCACTCCCGACGTGGTATCAACCGCAAAGGGACTTGGCGGAGGACTTCCCATAGGCGCCTGCCTTCTCGGCGAGAGGGTTTGTGATACCTTGAAGCCCGGCGACCATGGCTCAACCTACGGCGGAAACCCCGTTTGCTGTGCAGGTGCTGTCAGCGTTATTTCGAGGCTTGACGAAGTGTTCCTTGCTTCGGTAAAGGCAAAGAGCCGCCTCGTTTTCCACACTCTTGAGGGTAAAGAGGGCATCGAGGGCGTAACGGGCGCAGGACTTATGATTGGCATCAAGACCACCCGTCCCGCAAAGGATGTCGTTGCCGAGTGCATGGCAAAGGGCGTTCTCTGCCTTACCGCCAAGGATAAGGTAAGACTTCTTCCTGCACTGAACATCCCCGAGGACGTGCTTCTTGAGGCACTTGGTGTCATTCTTGAAGCCGCAAAAGCGCAAATTCCAAGCTAACCAGCGTGAAAGTTCAAATAGTTTTAACCGAAACTACAGCGATTTCACGCGCAAACAAACACTAAAAATCAATAGTCCGATTTTTGTCTGCTACGCAGACACGTGTTTGTTTCATATTTTTTTGTGCAGCCGTAGGATGAATGGAGATTAACATATCTGAAGCACCCGTTTATAAAAGTTTTGATCGACCTTTTTCAAAAGGGCGCAGAGTCCGGAGACAGAGTCTCCGGTCGCCGACCGCAGTCGGCGAAAGTCCCCCAATGCGTCAAAAGGGGTATCCAAAGGGGCGAAGTCCCTTGGTCGCGCCTCTCAAGGCGCGAAAGCTTTCATTCTAATTAAATCCATAAGGAGAACTGAAACCATGGTAGATATGTCTGAATTCAAGGGCAGAAGCTTTTTGAAGCTTCTTGACTATACCCCCGACGATATAGGGGATCTTATCCATTACGCTGCTGAGCTTAAAGCGCTCAAAAAGGCGGGAGTACCCCACAGATATTGCGAAGGCAAGAGCATCGCACTGATTTTTGAAAAGACAAGCACCCGTACACGCTGTGCCTTTGAGGTAGCGGCGGCTGATCTCGGTATGCACCCCGTATATCTTGATCCCTCGGGATCCCAGATCGGTAAGAAGGAGAGCATTGCTGACACAGCGCGAGTTCTCGGACGTATGTTTGACGGCATCGAGTACCGCGGATTCGGCCAGCAGATCGTTGAGGATCTCGCACGCTTTGCAGGCGTTCCCGTATGGAACGGACTTACAAACGAGTTCCATCCCACACAGATCCTTGCAGACTTCCTTACCATAAGAGAGCACTGCGGCGGAATTGAAGGCAAGAAGCTCGTTTATATGGGAGATGCGAGATACAACATGGGCAACTCACTTATGGTGGGCTGTGCCAAGATGGGTATGCATTTCGTAGCCTGCGCTCCCGCAAAGTATTTCCCAAATGCTGAGCTTGTTGAGACCTGCCGTGAGATCGCAAAGGAAACAGGCGCAACACTTGAGTTCATCGAGGATCCCATGACTGCCACAAAGGGTGCCGACGTTATCTACACCGACGTGTGGGTATCTATGGGTGAGCCCGACAGCGTATGGCAGGAGAGGATCCGTGACCTCACTCCCTACAGAGTGACTATGGATATTATGAATAACGCAGGAGAGGCTTGCCGCTTTATGCACTGCCTGCCCGCTTTCCACGATCTCCGTACCACTACGGGATATAACGTATACAAGAAGTTCGGCATCGACTGCATGGAGGTCACAGACGAGGTATTCGAAAGCGACCGCTCCATCGTATTTGACGAAGCTGAGAACCGTATGCACACCATCAAGGCTGTAATGGCGGCGACGCTTCGCTGACCGGTGTCAGCGAATGAAATATTTGCCTTCGGCAAATGTGAAATACGCTTCCGCGTGTGAAATATTCGGCTCTGCCGAATGTGAAATATATTCTTTTCTTTGGAAAAGAATATATTAAGGTACATTTCCGGTGGGCGGAAAAGAATTAAATTAAAATCAAAGGATCGGTCTTGCCGAACCTCAGGCCGCTGACAAAGTAATTAATTTGAAATACAGTTGGCAAATTAAACAAAAAGGCAAAATAACAAAGCCTCCCTCCGAGAGGGAGGGGGACCACGTAAGTGGTGGAAGGAGCCTGCGCAACTAAAAGCTTAGTTTATTTTACTGCTTACGCACTCTCCTTCACCCGCTTCGCGGGAGCTCCCTC